>DATGJX010000001.1:0-45320 GCA_035294905.1 Vulcanimicrobiaceae bacterium
AGGAATTAGCGCGAGCGCCGTGCTGCCGGCAAAGTATTTGTTTACGATGGCGACGTGGATCAACGATGCGGGAACGATTGTCGGATCGTTGAGCAAAATGAGCTCGCCTCCCTGGACACCGTTCGAGGCCTACGTGTATCCGGCCGGAGGATCGCTCAAAATTCTCCCGCTCTTGCCGGGTGCAACGCAAATGTTCCCGGTGGGAGTCAACAAGGCCGGCACAGTGGTTGGTTATTGGGACAACAACGGTCTCTTTCTGTATAAATCGGGCGTGCTCTACAACATCACCAACTCAATCATGCCCGCGGGAATCTATTCCCCATATCCGGGTTTGGCGGACTCAGGCGATTTCGTCGTAAACAGCACGAACGGACACTATTACGTCATCAAGCCGGCCGGTCCGTAGCAGCGCTCTTTTTCAGCCAACCGCCGGCGCCGGGACGCTTTTGAGACGGTGCCTGGACTAGGCTGGGCGCATGAATACGCGCGTCCTGGCGGCCGTACCCTTCGGAGCAATCCTCGTCTTGGCAACGCGCGGCGAGCCGCATGCGCAACAGCTGCCGGCGGCTCCGGATGCGCAAACGATTATCAATCGCGTCCTAGAGCGCAACCCATTGTTGGAAAGCTTCGAGACTCGCGTGCACGTGCGCGTGCGCATGCTGAACTTTCCCTGGATCTCGCTTCATCTCGACGGAACTTCGTACTTCAAACGCCCGAGTGCCTATGACGTCGTGTTCGATCGCGTCCCGAACTACGCGAGCAGCGTCAAGCGCATCCTCGCCGATGTTGCCGATCCCCTCGAATGGGAACGCGACTGGACCGTAACCGCTGCGCGTGCGAGCGCAAACGGATTACCGCTCTTCGAGCTGCGCATGACGAAGCCGGCGCCGGGAACCCTTAGCGAACAAGACGCGTTCATCGATCCGCTTACGTACGTCGTCACGCGCATGGAATGGCACTACACGAACGGCGGTTCCGTCGCGATGACCCAAACGTATCGCAGCGAAGGCGGGTACACGCTCATCGCCTCCCAGCACGCCGACATCCGGTTCCCTCACGTGCGGGCAGTCGCGGATGCCTCCTACGACGCGTATCAGACGAACGTTGCGCTCGACGCCCGCGTGTTTCAGGCGCACCAGTAACTCGCTTTTCCGCTATACGGGCAAGTCTTCAAGCCTCACGGACGCTTTTGGGACGCTGGGGCGACGCTGCCGGGCTAGGCTGTGCCCATCATGTTTTCACAAGTTTCGCACTCGTATCTGCTGCAGGTGGCCGCACTTTACTGCTCATTCATCCCGGCGCTCGCCATATTCGCGATTATCGCGGGAGCGTGGTGTGAGCGCTCCCAGCGCGGGATCCACGCGCGAGCGCTCGTGTACTTGCGCGCGACCAGACCGCGGCGGAGGCGTTAGTCGCATGTCGATACGATGGTCACGCAGGCTACTTCGTAGCGATCGTCGCGCGCGCGTCCAGTGCTTGGCGCGCTAGAGCGGCAAGTCCCGCGACATGTGCTTGCGTCGTCTCGTCGTAGCGGTAGCGATGGAGGGCCGCATTTGCCTCGGCTTCGAGTTTTGTGAGCTGCAGGCGCGCGAGCATTTGCGCATCGGTCGGGACTCCCGCTTCAGGAGCAGTCCACAATGCGGCAAGACGTTTCGCGTACGAGACTTGCAAATTGCGCCGTACGACGCCGTCGCGTGCGACGCCGCCGTTCGCAATGTCGCCGAAGATCGTCGCTTGCGCCCAATCGAAAAGATCGCCCAGGCTCATCGTCGTCCCGGGACGATACTTCGTCGCGAGATCGTCGATTCGCTCGAGCGTGAGAGGCGCGAACAGCTCGTTCAGCACGTGGTCTTGCATCATCGCCGCTTCCTCCACGATTGCATAATCGTGCCGCGGCGCGGGGTCGTACGCCCAATTCGGAAGAAATATCCCGCTTTGTTCCGAATACGCCAGGTGCCGCAACACGTTGGGATTGAAGGACCAAGCGGCGTCGGAAAAAACCCAATCCGACAAGAGACTCCACGCACGGACTTCCTGACGTCGTGACACCGCTTGCAGCGGCGGAGCCGCGCCGGCATCGCCTGCGTCGTTGCGCGACAGATACTCGCCGCCGATCGTGTTCGCAGGAAGCGAATCGCAGAGCAGCGTGATTTCCATGGGTGCCGCGAAAGCTCGCCGCGCATCGTCGTACGAGTCTCCGCGCGGCGGAAAGCGCTGCAATACCGAATCCATGAGGTCGTGCATCATGCGATGTTGTACGGCACACCATGCAAGCGGGTGATTCGTTAGAATGTCCCGCGAAACGCGCGGATCGGTCGAGCGGCCGGAGACGAATCCGATGGCGTCTTCGTCCGAAGCAAAGCGATACAGCGGATTGTTCCACTGCGAGGCGATCCGCCGCAACTCGGGCAACTCCTCTCGCGGAGTCGAGGCGCGAATATAGTTGTAGCCGTAATCAACGGCGTGGTAGTCGTACGGACCGAGAACGAGCTGAAGCAGCGCGCCTTGCGGCGTACCGCGCGGCCAAAGGTTGAAAAGTGTGTACGACATCACCGAGCTTGCAATGCCGAATCTTGCGGTAAAGGCGTTGCTTCGAAGATCGGATGCCGTGTATGCATACGGCGCCATGAAGTTGTGCTGCAGGCCGAGGTCGTGACCCGATTCGTGAAGCACGACGCTGAAGATCAGGTTGCGTCTGTACGCTTCTTCGTCCGCGGAAGTATCGGGAAGGTGACGCTCCGGCGCAATGATGTAGTGATAAGAGCCGTTCGTTCCCAGACCTGCAAGGACGCTGATGCCGACGTTCAGGAGCTCGCCCGTACGCGGGTCCATGACGATGAGCGCCTCCGCACCTCCGCCGCCTGCACCGACCGTGTCCGACCAACGCACGACGTTATGACGGATGTCTTCCGGATCCCAAGTTGGATCGTCCGGCTCCTGTTGGACTTGAATCGCGTTCAAGATTCCGACGCGTGCCAGCGCCCGATTCCATGTCAGAAGCGCGTTGCGAACGGATGCGCGGTACTGCGCCGGAATATCGTTGCTAAGATAATAGACGATCGGACGCGTCGCATTGGACGGCGTTCCCATCTGCGAGGTCGCGAAATTCCAACGGTCGATGTAGTAAAGATTTCGCGTGTAGCGTGCGTCGGATGCAAAATCGAGGAGCGGCGTTACGAAATAGCCGACGCGCGGGTCGGCGATACGCGGCATATAGCCGTCGTGCGGCGCCTCGATGATATTGTAGGTCATTGCGACCTCGAGGCTGCGGGCATCGGGAGCGCTGTCGATCAGGTTTGGACTTACGCTCACCCACGTTTGACTGACGCGAAGGATGTCGTTTTCCGGAAATGCCCGAGTCCGCTCGAAGAACGTTCGAGTCGGATCGAGGCGATAGCCGTGGAGCGGGCTGCTGTTTTCGCGTTCGAAGGTTTGCTCGTAGTTGCCGACGTCGCCGAGAAACGAGTCTGCGGAAATGACGATCATTCCCGAGCCTTCCGCGACGATTGGCGTTACTGCGACGACGGAGCTTGGAAATGATTGCGCAACTCCAAGCGCTTCAGGCGTGCCGGATCGCACCTCCGTATACGTATTCGGCCAGCGCAAGACGATTTTGTTGCCGTAACGCTCGAAGCGCAGAACGCGTGCAGGCGCGACGTACGGCTCTCCGGCAGACGGCCCGTATCCGGCAAGGCCGGTCGACGGAACCGACGTTTCGATGAAATCTTTGCCCAGCTGCGAGGTCGAGAGCGCGAGGTAAACGTTGCCGTCTTTGATGATGAACGGAATAAGGCCGTTTTGCACCGTCGCGCCGGCTACAAACGCATCGTACGGTGAGGCGGGTTTTGTCGTGGCCGTCGCTGCGGATGCACTCGCGCACGCGAGAAGCATGAAACCGAAGATGAAGCCATAAACGGAACATCTGCACATGCACTGACCTGCACCGGCGAGCGATGCAAGTCCTAGAATTCGGCCGCAATCTTCTACTAAGTTTTCGATTGAAATGCGCTATTTATTGCGGGTCTAAGCAGAATGGCGCAATGACCAGGCTCTAATTATTCGCCATCACCGGTCTCACCAACGCATATCGGAAATTCGTAGTGGAAATGACGATGAAACTTCCCGAGTCCGCCAATCCCGGCAGAAGCTCGTACGAGTCCGCGGGTTTTATCGATTTCGTGACGTCATAAACGACGCCGGATTTGTAGAGAAATATGCCATTGGCAGCGCTTGCGTTCGACCAAGTGCCGACGATAGTACCATAGCTGTTGATGGCCGACGCGGCCATCGACGTTGAGGTCGGCACCATCGGTAGTACGATTACAGGTTCGCCGGACCGATGCACGAACGCATTCGTTTGCGTGAACGTGCTGTTATTCGTCAAGAATCCGACGATCGTTCCGTAATCGTTGATCGACGTAGCGCCGGAATACTGATAGTTCGGAAGCAACGCTTTCGACGTGAGGCATGTACCGAATGCCGCATAAGACTTGTAACCCGCAAAGATCGTCGCGGTAAAAGCGAACTCGCCGGACGAGTTCACGTCGACGGAATACCCGCGACCGTTGAGCGGGCCGCTGATTAGGCTTGCTGACCCCGGTGCAAAGCGCGCGATTTGCGGTGCGTCACTTTCCCCAGACTTCCAGCAGACGCCATACACGTCGCCGGAATCGTTGATGGACAGGGCCTCTTCTTTCTCTTGACAGTTCGGAACACGCGGCAACGCGGAAAACACACCGTTCCTGTACTCTACGGCGCGGCGCGATGCGTAGCCCACCACTTGTCCGGACTCATTTGCACTCATTGCCTGGGTTGGCTCGCCGTTGTATTTCCCAAGGACGGCTAGCTCGCCGTCGTGGTAGAGAGCGGCGTTGCCATGGATGGCACCGGGAATCGCGCCGTCCTGCATGATCGCATTGGGAGCGAAGCCTGAGGGTAACGCGACGGCCTCGTACTGTGGTGTCGATTGACGGATCAGGACGTTTCTCAGAGTGTCACGTTGCCGGACCCGCGGCATCGTGCTCGTCGCCGAACATGCGGCGAGCAAGCCTGCCGCAACAATCGCAAAAAACCGAACGCCCGACACCATCGAATCCGCCTCTTTGTGAGGGTGCGGATTCCATCGTACTACGACCCACGGGGCTACGTGACGGGTCGTTAGCATCATCCGCGTTCCGTGCACCGAGAGAGCCGGCGCTTGCCCGTCTCTTTGCTGCGACGCGGTTAGACGTTTTTGAGACGCTTTGGGACTTACGCTTGGAACAGCAATCGCTTCCAGGAGGTAGAGCCATGGTCCGTAACGCCGCTACAGTCGCCCTGGTCGTACTAGCCGCCACGATCAGCGCGTGCTCGTCACAGGGAAATTCCGTTTCCCCACTTCCCCAACAGCCGCAATCCGCTGCTCAGTCCCCGGCCTTCGCGCCGTCCTCGGGGCTTAGCCAGCCCATCGACGTAGCGCAGGCGCCGCAATCGATGCTGCAAGTTCTTGGCAAAGCACCGGCCTCGAAGACCGGCATTCCCATGAACATTACCGAACCGACTTTTCCACAGCTGCCGCAAAGTGCGAATGCGGCGGCCGGTCCTCCGGTCTATATCTGCGATATCAACGGTCGCATCTGGAAAATCACGACCGGAACGAACGCAATCAAGTTGATCGGCAGCGCCGGAGTATTGTTGACCGACCTCGGCATCGATCCCGTCAATCACGTCCTTTACGGAATTAGCTTTACGTCACTGTATAAAGTGAGCGAGACGACGGGTCATGCAACCTTCGTCGCCAATCTCGGAATCTCGACCGCCAACGCGTTGGATTTCGACAAGAGCGGCTTAGGGTTCGTCGGCGGCGAAAACAACACTGAACTTTACGATATGAGCTCGAGCGGGAAGCTCGGCGATTTCTTATCGATGAGCCCGTTCACCAGTGCCGGCGACATAACGTTCTACAACGGATATATCGTCGTCTCGGGTCAAGACGGCTCCTTCAATGCCTCGCAGCCCGACGATCTGGTCTTCTTCAATCCTGCGACTCGCAAGGGCGTGAAGTACTACACTACAACCATAAAGGTTCTGTACGGACTCTACAGCACAGGAACGAATAGCCTGTACGGACTTGCGAACACGAGCCTATACTACTTTGATTTCTCGAACCTCAAGATTTACTTGATCAAGAACTTCGCTTCTGCCGGCGTTGGCCAGATCTACGGCGCTGCCTACGACGGCAACTTCCAAAACTAATCGTACGACGCGTTGCGGGCACGAGAGGCGTAGCGGTGGCGCCTCTCACTGCCGATCCATTGCAGCATCAATGAACCGACGACGTTCCGGCATCAAAGCTCGTCATGACGTGTCTGCAACCGTTTTGCAACCGCATCTTACTTAACAGGCGCGATCACGTAGTATTGCCCGTTCGCGCCGCCTATGAAAGCTCCGGAATCCGCAATGCCCGTTGCCGCCACGCTATAGCTACCGGCAGGGGTTATTGAATTCGTGACGTCATACAGCAAGCCACTCTTATAGAGAAATATTCCGGACGACGCGTTTGCGTCGGACCAGCCGCCGACGATCGTGCCGTATTTGTTAATTCCGGCCGGATTCATCGACGTCGCGCTGCCCAACAACGGCAGAACTTTGACTGGACCGCCTGCGGGATACACGTACGTGTAAATATGCTTCCGGGTAGTGCTGTCGGTTGCGCTGCCGACGACCGTCCCCGCATCATTGATCCACGTCGCCCAAGAAAACGAATAGCCTGTCGGTACTCGAGCGGCGACAAGGCCTTCGCCCGATGCAGCTTTCGGCTCGGCCGGTAAAAGAAATGCGGTATAGGCGAACTCCCCGGAAGAGTTTACATTGCCGAATCCCCCTCCGCGGCCGTAGAGGGATCCGCTGATAAAAGCGGGTGTTCCTGGTGCAAATCGCGCTGCACTGGGTGCCTCGCTTTCGTTGCCGCGCCAGCACGTTCCGTACACATCGCCGGCGTCGTTGATCGTTACGGGTCTATCACCGCCGCCATCTAAGGTGTCGTAGCAGTTTGAGATGTTCGGGACTGCGGAAAACCGACCGTTCGCGTACTGAATAAACGGCGTCCCGCAACATGTCTTCGTGGGAACTGAAGCATATCCGACAGCGTCACCGGAGGAATTCACACCGGTCAGGAACGTCGGATAGCCCTTATATTGCCCAACGATGCGTAGCGTGCCGCTGCGCCAGATCGCGGCACTGGCTCCGGCGCTCGTTGAAACGTAGCCCGGAATTCGGCCGTCCTTCATTATCGTGTTTGGCACGAAATTCGTCGGAAGCGAGACGGCTTGGTACTGCGGTGCCGAGGAACCTGCAAGAGCGTTAACGGCATGCGCTAGTGCAGGACTTCGCTGCTGGACTGGCGGCGCCGCAGTCCCCGAACATGCGGAAAAGAGCGACACTGCAAACACGGCGCATAAACATTTCGAAACACCCATAAACACCACCCCGCGTGCTGAGAGAGCTTAGTTCATCGTACCGCAAACGCCCTAACCGATGGAGAGCATTTCGCATCAAGGCCGCGGGCCTACATCTACCAGTAGGGCGGCCGAGCCGTTCAGCACCTGCGCCGGATCCGTCGCACATGTCTCCGTCCCGCTCACGGAAAGGGAAAACGGTCCCCCATTCCCTGACGTGTAGGTCGGGAATGTCGTCGAGAATTGGCCTTCCTGTGAGAATTGATCGATGTCGACCGTGTTTGCGACGTTGTTCAATTGCCACGTCATCTGGTCGTTATTCGGCTCGAAAGCCATCAGAACCACGTCATAGTTGACTTCGGTTCCTAGACTGTAGTCGGGAACGGAGCCAGGGCCGTTGAGGCTCACTGCAACCATGCTTTGATCCCGGTTCGCCAAACATCCTGAACCGGTTCCCGTGATTCCCGAATCACTGGTGCCGAATGAGTCGAAGTTTAAAACAGCCATCGGAAACGGATAACCGGCCTGAAGACTCTGCGGCAGCGAGGAACTCCGAAACGGAATCCACGCGGGCAATTCGTGCAGCACACCGTTGACGTCCGACTGTACCTTTGCGGAAATATCGTTCTCGAACCCAGAGATGAACGGTCCGAGTGGGAAATCTACCGAGCTCGACGTGTGCGTCGACAACGCGGCCGCCATATTGGATTGCGTTCCCTCTCGCTGCTGCATGCCCAACGTTTCCGCGACCGTTAGCTCGAAGCCAACGCTAGCGTACGACGCCTGCACCTGACCGATAACGGTGTTGTTGTCGCCGGTTTGCACGGCGATGGAGTTCACCGTGACGCCGTGCCGATGCGCTGCCTTTTCTATTGCGGGTTGCAATGCGTCGAGGATGAGCTGAAGCGTGGGCGTCGGAATCGACAACGCGAACGCAAACAGCGGCCCCGTTGTTGCCGGCGACACGCAGCTTGTGCGCGGCACCGGTGACAGCGGCAACAGAGGCGGAGCCAAGCACCCCGCCGCAACATCCGGCGTCAGCTGGTACATGGGGAAATCGCTCGTCGGCTGGATCAGCTCTTGGTAGGGGAAATCGATATCGAGGATCCAGAAGCCGATGCGAAGCACCTGCTGAGTTGGGAGAGCCAGCATGTTCGGCCCGACCAACATCTTGTTTTCATTCAGAAAGTCGGTCACGAGCGACAGCGGAGCAAGCCTTCGGGCTAGCGTTCCAAGCAGGTTCTGCACGCTGTCGGCTACAGTCTGGACGTTGCTGGGATCTACTTCCGGTATAAACACATCCGCCCACGCATCGGGGGCAACGAGCCGTGGGCCGACGGTGACAGTAACCGTTTGCGTCACCCTGATGGGCGAGTCGGATACGACGGCTACGGTAACGTAGTGCGGATCCTGACCACCGGTGATTTGCATCGTCGCTTTGAACGTAACCTGGAGCGGCTGATCACCGTGCAGTGGGAAACGAGTGAGCGTTGCGTCCACTGCGGCTTGCCCGTCGATTTCCACTATAACTGAATCAATCGCGACGGGCTCCGGCATTCCCGGCGCCATGACTAAACCGGTAACCTCGAACGGTGCTGTACCCACAGGAGCATTGGGCAGCGGTGAATCGATCGTGAGCGTTGGCAATCTGTTAGGCATGAGCGCCTCCTCGGCGAACCAGAGCGTCCGCGGGTAAGCGAATTATGCCGCTATAATGCGCGCGATGCAGCTCGCTGCAAATAGTCTGGGTGGCTCATCGCCTCATCAGTTCACGGTGACTTGCTGGATAGAGCGGCCTCTAACCGGTCTATGTCGCCCTTCTCAACGGAGCGTAGCGTTAGTTTCGAATAAATACACGCAGCCGCCTCACGGTCGAAATCCCCGTAAACATCGGTGTGGCTAAAAAGCAAGCTCTGAAAGATGCTGTCGTGCCATGACTCGTCCGTGATTAGACGGTCATACAGCGGCTGTTTCAGCCTGAATGGCACAGGGCCGCACGCGTCCAGAATCCGGCGAAGCATGAGTGGACTGCTCTCCTCGGTGACGAGCATCTGCCACGCCTCTTTCAGGCGCGCAGAATCCTCGAAAAAGTCGCACCACATGGAATAGGCGACCGGATCAGCAAGAGCGTCATCTGGTGAGGAAACCCTGTCCCGTGAAAATGCCCAGAACATCATCCGTGCGTCGGATTCCATTTCCTCGTACGGTCGCTTCATGAAAAGATCGAAGATAAAGTCATACAATGGCATGGCGCGGTAGATATCAGCGTAGGTAGCAACAAGCGCACTTGTCCGATGCGCCTTCACCTGTTGACTTGTCGAGAAGATCGCGAACATACTCAAGCGCATCCTTACGCTCAGCCGTACTCCGCTCACACTGCTCCCACGTCCCCGTTGCCGGCGACAATCGCCACGCTTGTCGGCGAGCCGATTCCCAATACTCAGTGCCGACCCGCAACTTCAATTCGTCTAGAGTGATCATTGGTCGCTGCTCGTACCAATGTTGGCGGGAAAGTGTAGGGACCGATCTCCTCATCCCACGATGTGCGAGGCAGCTCAATGCCTCCCATACAATCTGGCATTTCTCTGATTCAGCCCACGTGCAATACATAATGTCCCACCCTGTAACACAGAGTCGGTGACCAAAATGTGACCATTGGTGTCTGCTGTATTCCCTTGAGAGCGGCGTCGTTGATCTATATCAACCGCCTCAAACGCCGGAACGTGATCCGCCGGCTTGGCCCCTGATGAAGCCGTTCACAATAGCTTATCCCTGAACCAGTCGCACGCTTCGCAGGCGCGAATGTACTTCGCGTCGTCGTTGCAAAGGGCATACTTGCGGTGGTCTGACACCCCGCGTGCAATATCTATCAAATGAGCGGAATGGTGGCGAAACTCGTCCCGGCTTACGAATATTTTCGCGAACAGTCTCCAATGTTTGTTGACCGTCGCGACCAGGTCACTGAGATACGTCTCCTCCATAAGTTCCTGGGCAGACAAGTTTCCCATCCGTTCGACTTTGTCGGCGGACGATTGTTGAAGAGCCAGCTCGTTCTGCCACTGCTTACCGAACTCCGCTTTGAGCTGCGCTAACACTTGGTTGCGCATTGCAGGCTCGATGCTGTTCATATCGCTTTGTAGTTTAAGATGCCGATCTCGAGCCTTGTCGGGAATTTCGGGTGCAGTATACCCTCTCGATCGCGGCATTCGTAGGTATGGCGGCAGCGCGTCCATCGTGAAGCGAAAACTGTGCTTAGTGCGAGCCAATAATCCGTAACCCAGTAGGTGATCGGCGATATGGCGATGTTCGTCGAGCAAACCAATTGCTCCCCGCTCGTCTTTGCCGAGCCTGCAGAGAAGGTCAAATTCATCGGGATAAAAGTCGGAAAACACCTTCAGGATCGCATCGAGATCGTCTTTGAAACCAGCAGCGTGGTGTTGGATCGTTCTTTCTACATTGCTCCTCTCAACGTGCAGCGGCCGCATCGGGAGATCCGCTGCAATGGCACTGCATAACTGCCTACTCAAGAACGGGTGTCCACCAAAATACTCATGAATCTTATCAATGGCCTCGAGGGAGAACGTGATGCCCATCGGCCTTCCGAGTTTTGTTAGCATGTCGCCAAGGTCGGACTTGTTGAACATGCTTAGATATTGCGGCTTGATGAACCGGTAAATCGGATTGTCTTCGCTCGTTACCTTAGCCGCTTCGATAAAGTACGGACTAGTTGACGCTACGAGAAATACGAACTTACCACGTAGCTCCTGACTAACGGCACGCAGGAGCCGCCACAGATCGATGTAGCCGGTATTCCATGAACTGCTAAGAGTCTTGTTGGGGAGGATGCGTTCTAATTCGTCAATGATTACGAGCAGCGGCTTGCCTTGGCCAGCTAGATTCTTGATGAATTCCGTAAAGTAGCGGGTTGCATTGAGAAGATCGGCCTCTTTCGGAATGTCTTTTCTAAAAGGGACCTGATGCTCTCTTCCCCACAGGTTGTTGAACGATCTGCAGATTTCCAGCGCGACACCACCGGGTGTGTTGCTATAGATGAGTGGGCTCTGCGCATCGATGTGCGCGATGCGAAATTTTCTCCCGGTTCCGTTTCTTATTATGAGCCGGTCAATTACGCTAGTTTTACCAATTTTGCGAAGCCCGAATATGCCTGTGCTTTGCCCGCTCACTAAGCTGTCGAAAATGCTGTCGACTAGCTTGAATCTCGCGAAAAACTGACCGTCACTCGAAACGGGATCGCTTACATCGAAAAAATCGCGGTTGTACAGGAATTCTCTAAGAAGTTCGTATGCATAATCGTCTCCCGCGCCCTGAATGTCGCGCCATGAACATGAGACTATCTTCCGCCCGGTCCTTTCCATGTATTCGTCGGCGACATCGCGCAGATTGCGGCCTTCGGACACAAAGAACACAACATCGTCCACTAAGCGATTCCTGTCTCTGGCGAGTATTTCGTCGATGTAACTGAACTGTCTGCCATCTACCGAAGTGGCGTCATCAGAGAAGCACAAGACCTCGCGCTTGATCCCAAGCCGTTCAGTCAATTCCTCCGTGGGGTGTAAGAAAAGATAGGTGTATGTGAACGGTGATCCGCTTCGGGAGGACTCAGTCTTCAGGAAATTCGTTCTGAAGTGCTTGCTGAAGCGTTCTACAAGAACTCGAATCTGTGGAAGTTCACGTAGCATTTCACGAACGGGGGCCGTCGCATTGATTGACGACGTATTCATTCTGTTGTCACCCATGGATGCTTGTTCTGCCAGAGCGCCCCGCTTCCATTGCGCTCGGTTTTACCGTGGTTCTTAGGTCCTCACCTTTTTTAGCATATCTAGGGCGGTGGATCCGCGTCGTCTCGACCGAAGGAGAGCATACAACTGAACCCGCGCGCGCTGACGACCTGGGAACGTCCAGCCGCCGAATGGACATCACGCAGAAAGTCGCAATAGCGGTGCTATATTTCGAATTCGGCCTGTGTTATGGATAACTGCAGACCTTTACGCTTTGCCAGGATCCCGTGCCTCGGTCGATAGGGATGTGCTTGGCGAGTTCCTCGGGAGCCTTCACAAAAAGCTCCGGTTCTTCCCCAAGCAGCCACAAGTGTAGTACGAACTGCCCGTAGCCGATGGCGCATTCCCACTCATTTCGGGTCATGAAGAAGGCCTGCTCATCAACCCGCTTCGTTGCCTTGACCTCGATCTTCAACGGGGTTCTGTCGTCACGGGACACGATCGATAGTAGGTCGTATCCCGCTGCATTCGAATCAATCGCCTTCCAGCTCGGGGACACCCCAGTCCGTTCTGCTTCGTACGCAATACTCAGCCGCTCGCCTTGGCGTCCGATTTGCAATAAGATATCGTCCGTTCTGCCCCTCGAAACATTACTCGCCCGGTCCCAGAACGCGACAACCTCGTCGTCGTATCCGTCGCTCAATTGCGCTTCGTTAAAACATTGCCGTGCGTCCAGAGGCAGGTACGCAAGTGCTTCCCGACGGCCCCGGGGGATGAGGCTGGACCACGTCGGCTTGACGAGCTCGATAAAATCCATGAGCTGTAGGCGTAGTGCCTCAACCGCGTCCCGGCGCTGCAGTATCCGGCGCCCTCGCTCCGTGAGTCGAAGCTGACCATCGTCTTCGAAATGTATCCAGTTCGTAGCCCTCATCATTTCCAGAACTGTCCCGATCGGCGCTGCTTCGTAACGGTGCTGGAAAGCTTGTCGAACGTCATGCAATGCAAACGATCTTTCCTCACAGAGCTCAATAAACTTCTGACAATCGTAAAGGACTCCGACAGAGAGGTTCACGACACTGCTTCGGTCTTAAAATCTTGCAAGAAGTCTCGGAGATCAGCATCTACGATCTCAGCGTCATCCTCGGGGTCTTCATAGTTGGGATCAATATGAAGTCCGGGATCGTTCAGGACGCGGCTCATCGTTGAAACCTTCTGAATGAGTCGCCGGTTTACCGATTCATCGACCGTGTTCGGCGCGGTTAATATCTCGACTTCTGTAACGGTGTCTTTTGGCAACCCAACGCGGTGAATGCGGTCTTCTGATTGCAAAAATTGCGCCGCATTATATGTTCGGTCAACGTAAATTGCATTG
Source organism: Vulcanimicrobiaceae bacterium (assembly GCA_035294905.1). Classification (GTDB taxonomy): domain Bacteria; phylum Vulcanimicrobiota; class Vulcanimicrobiia; order Vulcanimicrobiales; family Vulcanimicrobiaceae; genus DATGJX01. The sequence goes on from DATGJX010000001.1 coordinate 13,548, forward strand.
TGGCAAACCGTGTGCAGGCTGATCGCTTCGCCGGCGGCAGCGGGGTTTGCTACAAGGACGAATTTGCTTGCATCCTCGTGGAATTGCTTGATGCGTCGCTCTCTGGTGTCGTCCTCATCCGAACCCACGCTAACACCGCCATGTATATACTCAGCGCCGAGGTCTGCTAACCTACCAGCGATCACCTCGACATTGTCCACAAAGGAAGACCAGATTATACACTTACGGCCCTGTGCGGCGAGTTCTCTGGCTCGTTTTACTGCATACTCGATTTTTCGAGAATCTTCGCTCAAAAGAACGTCATGCAGGGCGGCAGCTTGGCTAGACTGCAGCTCGGAAATCAGTAGCGCCGGATTCGAAACGAATTTCAGCAGTCTCAAGACACTTTTTCCGAGCCGCCGGATGGACAGCCGCTCGCGACGATTCAATGCCATTTGAACTTCGCGAGACACGGACGTAGAAAGCACTTCGTAGAGCTGCCTTTGGGCCACCCCGAGCGGGATCGACACGGCCCGGCGCGTGACCTCTGGTAGGCCTAACTCGTCTTTAGTTGTCCGAACGAAAATAGGTTGGATCATTTGCGTCACATTTTGCTCATCGATGTCCTTTTCGTAATGTAGGAACCGCATCTGCGCGACTAGATCCGCTTCGGAATTGGGAAGTGGCGTTCCCGACATGACAAGCTTGTAGGCAGGAAGATGAGCGATGCTCAAGACAGCGTTTCCCCACGCGCCGTCCTCACCACGCTTAATCTTATGGCTTTCATCAAGGAAGACAAAGGTTCGATGCTTGGCAATGTATTCAGCAACGATGCTGTGAACCGCGGGTTGCGATAGCTTGTGGTAGTTGACTAAGGCGATGTCCGGTTCAGCCGCTAGGCTTTCTTCTACAAGTTGAACGCTTCCAACAAGTCTCACAACGCGCACAGCGCCTGAGCCAAAACAAAGCTCAATTTGCTCTTCCCAGGGCGCGAACGCGTTCAATGGTGAGACGACGACGAGCCGATCACCGGCGTGCCTCTTGAGCGCAAAGAAAGCCAGGGCATCTGTTGTCTTGCCTGCACCCGGAACAGAAAAATCCGCGCCGGCAGAGAAGCGGGACAATCGCGCTATGTTACGCACTTGCTGGGGCGTGAGCACGCGAACAAATCCCACGGCTTCAAGGCTACTTTGCACCTCGTCCGCCGTGGTCTCCACGGGCGCTTCTTGCTCCAGCTCGCGTCTACTCGCTAAAGCATTTCTAAGAATTATCGCCGTTTCGCTATCGGGTTCAAACCTCAAACGCCCGGCTCGAGCATGAAGTCGAAACGTGGAACTCAGCCCGAATAACACCCATACCGGAATCGAAATATTGGTCAGGCTCTCGTCACGCACGTCCTCCGAGATTTCATGACATTTGCCCCATATGGCCATCCACTCCGGTGATGACTTATCGGAGACTAATTTGATACGCGCTTCGCGCCGGAGATACTGGGCGCGAACTAGGGTTTCTTCGACGCCCACTCCTTCAGTCTCTCGATGTAGTCTTGTGCCTCAGATAGCTGCTCGCTTACGCCCGCGCGACTTGATCCATCTCTAATACCGCTGAAGGCCTCTTTCAAAAAGGTGGTCGCCTTCTTGACCTGTTGAAAAACGAAGTTTTGCTTCTTTGTGTCGCTCTTGATCAACTCACGCTCTGCAACCACATCCTGGACAATCGCGCGCAGCTTCTCGGCGTGGTCGATCTCTCTTAAGTAGGAAACCTTCGCTGTAAGGTCCGCAGATTTGTCCGCGCCGAACAACTCCTCGATGCTGCTCGCGCCTCCCCCGCTCGACTCTTCCGAAGCCGGCATCTCCTTCTCTATATATTGGAAATGCTCCGCAATTTTTGGGATAGTTTCGTACACGCGTCCTTTGGGGTCCATCAATTCCGCAAAGCATGCGTATGTAAAAGCCTCCCGCTCAGCAGCATCCTTAAACTTTGTTTGGCTCTTGTGCAGCGCTTCAAAAGCGTAAAAACCGTCGCCCCCTCCTGATTTTTGTTCGCTAAGGAGCCCGTACTGCAGAGGAACGCCACGATACGACAAATACTTTTCGGCGAGGCCGAGCATGCCGATGTATTTAACGATGTGGTCCTTCGTTACGTCTTCCATCGCTTCGACTTCGGTGTCACCAAATTTCTCTAGACGTCGACGGTACTTCACAGCATCCGCATACCATGGGTAATCTGCGCGTAATTCTCGCTCTCGCTGAAGGCGAGATTCAAGCCGATCATGGTCCTTCTCGTCACCATACGGCAAGACGACGACCGAAACGTTAGCGAAGTGCGCGAATGCTTTTGGATCCTCCTGGAATAATGTCCTGAAAACGCATAGCCGCCGGTTACCGTTTAAAACAAATCCCAGGTACGTTAGAATAAGCGGCTCTTCTTGCTCGTGTTCGCGGAAATAAGGAAGTAGATCCTTTTCGTTAATTAACGTTGAGAGAATCTCGTGCTGCGCAATCTGGGCGGCTTCCGATTCTAGATCCTTGTCAAACAACCCTGGATCAGTGCCGGGATGAGTTGCAATGTACTGCACTTGCGCCGCCTCAGTTCTGCCATTGTCGAGGCGGTATTTCGGCATTTCGATTGACACTGTTCGAATGGGCAAGTGTTGGAGTTTTCCCTGGAACGGCACTGGATATGTTGCTCCGACAGGCAGCGCATCCAAATCTTTTAATGTAGCAATCCGCTTGGGTTTCTCCCAGCCGAACTTCATGACTCCACTACTTCGAGCCCGAAAACTATCGCCGGCACCGTGATTATCTCCCGAAAAATCTCCAGTTCTTTTGTCAGCCGATCGAAGTTAGCGAGATTCTGTCCTAACTCTCGCGCAGTAATCCTCGAGTATAATATGATGACTGCCCCAACGATTTTCTTCCTGCTGAAAAGGAGCTGCAGTTTCAGCAGGTCCGCATAGATTCGCCCCATGTTGCCGGTTTGTAAGCACAAACCGACTGAATTCTTGACGCTCGTCACCGTCATCGCCGAACCCGGGTCCAATTTGGTTTCATCGGACCAGCCTGCATGATGCAGCCCATCGAGTATGCGAGCCCGCACCTTTGCTGTCGTTCTATCCCTCTTGGAGAGTGTCAACCCCGCGATGACGGTTTTTGCTGATTCGACGCAACCACGGTTGAGCATAGCCGCGCCCCCGTGGTGATCGTAGACCAAGAAGTTCATGGGTTAGATATCCCACTCGGGTGGGATGGTCGCTAGGTTTGATTTGGTGTGATCGTATAGCGGTTTCAAGTGCGGACGAAAGAGGGCATCGCCTCTTAGAGCACACTCGAGCCTATCATGCGCGATCGATACATATTTTGCGTCGATTTCGCATCCCCAAAATCGCCGATCATGCAATAGAGCAGCGACGCCCGCCGAAGCGACCCCTGCAAATGGATCGAATACGAGCGCGCCTGGTTTCGTTAACGCAAGGACGAGCCGCTCTACTAGGCCCACCGGAAATTGGCAAGGATGCTCCGTTTTTTCAACGTGATTAGACTTCACGTTGGGGATATTCCGCCAAACGTCATCTATTTCGGCTAGCGGGAATTCCCAAACGTCTTCCGGGTTCTTGCCGAGCGGGTTTCCTGACGGCTTTCCTTGCCGGGGGCCACGAAAGGACCTCTTGCCCGGGTACTTCGCGGGCACTCGGACGGCGTCAAGATCGAATTCATACTCGTCGCTCTTGGTGTACCACAAGATGACTTCGTAGCGTCCGCTGAATCGGCGTTTCGTGTGAAGTCCGTGTCCAAAGGTCCACACGATGCGATTCCGTAGCCTTAGTCCGAGGTTTTTTAAGATCGGATGAAAGAGGATGTCTAGCGGAAGGATCTCATTATCGGATACGTAATTGCCGACTTGCCAGCAGAGGCTACCGCGCGACGAAAGGCGCTTGACCAACTTCTCGAGGACGCGCTCTTGCCACTCTTGATATTGCTTTAGCTCGGCCTTCCGCTCATAAGGTTTCCCTATGTTGTACGGCGGCGAGCTGACAATTAAATCAAAGGATGTCGCGCCCGGGAGGTCATCGAGCAATGACTCAACGTCCCCGTGCCATAGAAGATTGCGCGGTAATTTCTGCGGCAGTCTCTCTGTAACGAGAATCTTCGAACTAGAGTTTCTTGCCAACATCACACTTTATTTAGTTTCAACTTGATCAGGATCCTGCATGAACGACTTCTCGCTCGTTCCCACTCTCGGCGCCGGAAGACCTTTCCGCACCGAGTAGCCCCATCATAGTGCGGCAAGTGCTAACAGGGTGGCACAGCACTGCCAGGCTAGATCGGTTCGCCTTACTCCGGTCACGAACGTCGGGATCGAAAATCGCTTTTGAGCCGATCGCTGCCATACTGGGCATCGCCGGCGACCTCTCAGGCAAACTCACCGAATCCACGCCCAAACACGTCCCGTTGCGCTTGGGCCGCGCACGAATGGCAATACCCCGCGCCATCCTCGCCCGCATGCCGCGGAAAGCCGCCCACGCTGTCAAGCGGCGCAAGCTCGCCGCACTCTGCGCACCTTTCCGCTCCGTATGTATCGTTTCGTTTTTTGTGGCCACAGGGCAAGGTCTTATTTTCCTCGGTTGCCTCACCCAGTTGTATTTTAGACTCATCCATATCGATTGATATGCCTCCGATCCGTCAACTCATAATATCTGTACTTAACGACTATTGAATTTGCTTCACGGTTTGGTTTACCGATCCGTTGTTACAAATCAACCGTAATCGGTTTATTTGTTACGCGGTAACGGGCATCGCATGATGAAGCATTTACAAACGTAACATTACGATCAACTTCCAAGCCGTAACCCTCATGAATATGTCCGCAGATGTGTAAGCGAAGAGTATCTATAGTTCTAGCGCGCGCCAAAAGTTCAGGGCACCCTGCCGCTGCCCCATTTAGGTTACCAGCGCAAAGTGTGGCGTAACGGCCAGTTTTGCAAATTCCAGGGGCGTGCGTTTTCCTAGGGACGTATGGGGCCGCACGGCGTTGTAATCCTTCCGCCAGGCCTCAACGATATCGCGGCTTTCCGCGAGCGATGTGAAGGAGTGTTCGTTCAAGCACTCGTCGCGAAAGCTGCGGTTAAATGATTCGATGTAGCAGTTCTGCGTTGGTTTTCCAGGGACAATGAAATGCAGCTCGATACCGTGCTCGGCTGCCCATTGCAGAATATGACGACTCGAAAACTCCGGGCCGTTGTCCACGATGATAGTCGCCGGCAAAGCTCCCCGCTCGAATCCTACGCGTTCGAGTTTGCGCGCCACGCAGCGCGAGGGAATCGAGAAGTCAGCGTAAATCATGGGCGACTCGCGGTTATACAAATCGACGACGGTCAAGTAGCGCACGCTGCGCTTGCCGATCGTGTCGTGAACGAAGTCCATCGCCCAGTACTCGTTCAGGTGCGTGGCCTTGGGCGGCTCGAGTCCCCGCGCGATCGCCACGCGGGTTTTCTTGCGGCGCCGAACCTGCAGCTTTGCGGCGGAATAGACCCGAAACACCCGTTTGTGATTGGCGATAATGCCCTCGCGGCGAAGCAGGACATCCAGCCGCCGGTAACCCCATCGTCGCCGTTTCGCTGCAAAGTGCTTCAGGCGATTGAGCAGATGCTCATCGTTCTTGGCTTTGCATCGGTATCGTATGGTTTTCCGATGCAGGTTCAGCAGCCGGCAAACGCGCCGTTCACTGAAGGAGAATCGCTCTTGCACAGCCTTCGCTGCAGCCCGTCGCTGCGAAGGCTTTACCAGTTTTTTGAGTTCACGAACTTGAGCGCATCGTTATCGAGAGATAGCTCGGCGACTTTGATTTTCAGGCGCCGGTTTTCGTCTTCGAGTTGCTTGAGGCGAGCGATATCACTGGTGCTCATGCCGCCATACTTCGCCTTCCAATTGCGCAGCGTATTCGCGTGAATGCCGTGGCGCCGGCAGATCTCGGCGGTTTTTCCGCTGGTTTCGTACTCTTTGAGGATTCCAACGATTTGGGCTTCGGTAAAGCGCGATTTGCGCATGAATGTGGTCTCCTTATCGCGTTTACGCCGCTAGGACCACACTTTCATCCGGACACCTTTTCGGGGGCAACGGCAGGACACGGCGTCAGCTTTTCTTCGGAGGAAGCGGACAAGGCGAAGGCGTCGCCCGTCGTCTATAACATTGGTTCAATTGGAAGCGTTGGCGTGATGGGCGACGTTTCGGGCGAGGCCGAAGTGAACGTCCAGTCAATTACGCAAACTGGGATCGACACAAAGGGTCTAATGGAACTCTTGCAGGCGATACGTTGGGCAACTACGAGTGTAGATGAGAGGTTGAAGGAAGATGTCGAAGCGCAATTGGCTCTTGTAGATGAAGAGATTGCTAAAGATCACCCGAGCCCATCCAAAATACGAGCAGCGCTAACCAAGGCCTGGGACTTGGCAAAGGGAACAGGCAAGGTGGTTGGCGGATGGGTAGTTGAGGGCGCACTGCGCATCGCGTTGGAAAAACTAAAGACCGGCGGATTGTAATCGCAGCGCTGCTTCTCGCGAGCATTCGCGAGACCGCTGCAGAATGTTTAAGCTTCGTTCACTTACCAGGTATTTGTGCGCCAGTCCCCTTGTACAACAGTTTGAGATCGCGTTGCAATGGTCGGCGAACTTACGTCCTAACGCCATAACCAAGGTTCACCGCTCGGAGGCGGTGGTTCCCGTGACCAAACCGTGACCAAACGCTGTACTTCAAAGCGAAAACGCCCCATTATTGCGGGGCGCTTCAGTATAATTGGCGGGAAAGTGTAGGAATCGAACCTACCAGCCGTCTTGCGACGGCCTCAGCGGTTTTGAAGACCGTGCGGGCCACCAGACCCGTACTCTCCCATGCGCGGCATGGAGTAGTACCGTGTGATGGCCCGCGCGGCCTTCAACTGTTCAGTGTAATACGTGCGCCGGAATCGGTTGTTCTTTGCCCTTAGCGACGACCTGACGCTCTTCGCATTCAGTTTTGTCCATGTCGGCCTCACTCCACGTCACTTCGGCAATGAGCGCTTCGCATGGTCCCGCCGCCGATGCAAGCCTTGAAGTGGTGTTCATGCTATCGCCGAATGCTCGCACGTCATCCTGACCGTACGGGACGGCCACCGTCGAACCGATGTACGACGGACCGGTGTTTACGCCGACGCCTACCGCCAGTTCCGTACCATCGGGGAGCTTCGGCATTTCGGCCGCAAGGATTTCCTGCGCTGCGCGAATCGCTTTTTTCGCGTGATCGGGCCCGCTGAACCCCGGCGGATAGAATGCAACGACTTCGTCGCCGATAAGGTCCATGACGAAGCCGTCCGTGCGATAGAAAATGTCGGACACCACTTTATAGAAGGCGTTAATAACGCGTCCCCAAGCGGTGGGGCCGAGCTTTTCCGCGAGTTTCACGGAGTCGCGCACGTCGACGAAGACGATCGACATCACGACTTCCGCGCCGCCTGGGAACGCGTTCAAGAATTTGTCGCAGGCATTGCAGAAGTTCGGATTGCGCTTGCACGGATCTTTGTGCATGAGCTTCATCCACGCACCGCCGACGCCGCGAAACGGCGCGAAGCACATGCGGCAGCGGGGCGAAGACGGCAGCAAACGGTGAAACCGTTGAAATTTCTTGAGGGCGGGATGCCCGACCGCAAAAATAGTGTACCAGAGTTCTTGATTCGGATTCTCTTCGGCAGTTCCGCCGGGAAGATCAGTCGTGCTGCTCATGACTATGGAACCTCATGACTATGCGGGGCACGGGTCGTTCGCGTTCACCACTTTGGTCGAGCACCACCACGTTTGTCCGACTTCCAGCGGGTGCAGTTCGGCTTGTCCCGCATACTGCACTTGGTATGTGCCTGCGGGAATCGGATTCTCGCAATAGACGGGCGGCGTTTTGCGCAAATCCGGAAAATTCACGTGCACGCCGGCCTGCAAATCCTCCGGCGGCAGCCAGTCGGGCGCCTTGCGCAGACTCACGGTGTGATCGAAGTCCGGCTCCTTGACCTGGTAGTGATTCATGTGCGCTTCGTCGCCGTCCCCGAAGAGAAAATAGGTGAGCGACTGCGGATAGTTCAGATTGAAGTCGAAGTGACGGTAATAGACGATGCGATCGATCGTGACGGTCACCTGCGAGAGTATCGGGCGCTCGTCCCTCCACGGCCAGTAGTCGTAGTGCTTCTTGTAAGGAATGCCACGCCAAACGTCCGCCGTGAACGACGTACGCCCGTTCTTGATCGACGGAACGGTAAATTCGTCCGTCGTGGTGTTGCCCAAGAAATACGTCTCGTTCGGGTGCGCTTGCTGGTCTTTCCGAAACGTCTTCATCGCTTCGTCCGGCAGTGACGCCCGCAATACCACTTGGAACATGTGCTCTTCCATGTGGAACATCGTGAGATGGGCAAGAAACAGCGTCTTCTGCCCGAGCATCACGAAAGCGTGCTGCTCTTTTTCTACCGGAATGCCGCCTTCTTTGCCGGCGACTTCGGCGTGCGTCATATGCATGGTGTCCATTGTCGTCCTCCCGAAAACGGCTAAAAGCGAAGCTGGTCAAGAGCCTGGTAAACGCTGTTTCGCAGCGCCTGCTCTATGACGGCGAGAAAGTCGCCTTGCGGCATATTTGGTGCGTCGGTGGTCCATGGATTCATCGTCGTCGAAATCAGCGTATTCACCGACACATCCGGAACCGGCGTGCAGCCGGCGCGCTGCACGAACGTATCGACGAAATCCTGTCCGTAGCTTTGCGGATCGAATGCCGAACTCGTTAGTACGAGTTCCTTCTTGTTGAAGTCATTCCAGTCTTTAGGTGGGTTGAGCACGCTGCAAATGTCGAAGACCGCGCTATTGAGGTCGTTCATTTTGGCGAGATCGAGATTCGGCTTGCCGTCTTTGCCGGTGAAGTTGAACGCGTACGTCAAAATGACTTGGTCGGAGCCAAGCTCGCCGAAAAGCGCGAGGTCGTCCGGGTGCTTACCGAGATAATCTTCCAGCTCTTTGTTCGATCGCCCGATAAACGTGCTTCGAATGTGGTCTCGCTGCGCTTTGATTTCGTCCGCGCTCTTGCCGGCTCGCTCCGCCGGAAGCCGCTGAACGAGCGTGATGGAAAAGCGTTTGTCGTCCATCGTGACGAGACGGCAGTACATGCGCTTGGACGTCCACATGCACTGGCTGAGGAGCTTACCGTAACCGTCTTTCGTCGGCCGGATCATTTTGTGCGCGAGATAAACGGAAGCGGCCGCCGCGCCCGGTTTCGAACCCTCAACGCCGTAGATGCCGACGGTCGGCTCCGTTTGGCTATGGAAAACGACGGGCGCTTTGAGCGAGACGAAGTCGCGCATGGCGGAATTGCGGTAACACAATCCTCCGGCGGGATACGGTGTGTAGCCGGCTTTGTGCGGATCGACGGTCACCGAGTCCGCTCGGTTGAGCGCGCTGTACTGCTTATGCACGTACGAACTCATCTTGGCGGAAGGAACGTAGGCAAGCGGCTGAATTCCGCGGGCGTTCGTTTTGGGCAGCATCGAAGCGAAGTATCCGCCCCATGCCGCATCAGCGTGAACCACAAAGTCGAGGCCGCGATCCCGGAACGAATCGCGCACGTCCAAAATATCGTAGAGCGGATCGACGGCGGCTTCTTCCGTACTTCCGATGACCGCGACCACGGAAACGACTGGCATGTGGTTGGTAAGCGCCAGTTCCAGCGCCTCGGTGAGTTTGTCTTTGCGCATGCGCGCGTCGAGATCGACGTGCACCGGGATGAGATACTCCTGTCCCAAGCCTACCAGCGTGGCGGCTTTCGGCCAGGAATAGTGGCGCGTCGAAGGCGCGAGCACAATCGGCGCGGCCGGAACGTCTTTCATGAACCGCCGATAGAAATCGACGAAACCGATGTTCTGCACCGCGTAGGTTTGCAGCGCCGCGGCGGTTACGGAAACCGGAACCTTGAACTGCGTCTCGATGACCTGCGGCAGTGTGACCACGTCGTCAACCTTCAGGTTGAGCAGCGTCCACGTGTCCAGATCCAAGAGTTTTGCCGTCGATCCATCGAGCAGTCCAACCTCCAAGGCTCGTGCCGGCGCCATCGCCTGCACTTCGCGCAGCGCGGCCTGCAGCGCGAGCGGATAGAACTTGATGTTGCGCGCGGCCCAAAGGGACTCGATATTCGAGACGCTGCCGTCGCACGTAATGTGTCCCCACGGCGTAATCTGCTCGCTTGAGGGAAATCTGAGCATAGTGCACAGGTCGTTGCCGACGGCGATTTCCAGCTGCGTCGTGACCGGCGAAGCCTCGTCGGCGACGTTATTCTGGTTGTAGAGCATCGCCGCGATGTACCCGATGATCGCCGGCATTGCTTGGTCCCAAAGCATGTGACCTTGATGCCGCAGACTGAAAATCGGCGCGGAGAACTGCAGTTTCGCGCACAGATCCGCCGTTACGTCGCGCAACGTTTGAATCTGCTGCTGGTAGATGGGCATTTTACGAATCGCATCGGTTACGATCGACGGATCTTCAGGATGGAATTTCCGCCGATATTCGCAGTGCTTGTCGATGGCTTCGATGATCAATTCTTTGAGGATGTCTTCGTTCTCGGCGTGCGGTCCGAGAAACCATCCTTCGGTCATGCCTTCGTTGGGTGCGCCAAGCGCAAACGGAGACAAAACTATACCTGTCTCTATGGGAGGAGGCTGCGTTTGCATAACTGTCCTTTCCCGGCGGGAACGTCGACGTCAAACGCGATTGCGGACTGAAGGCTTGCTTCGCCGCATCGCAAACTCCCTGCGATATATGCCGAAAGCACCATTGCAGGCAGGCGCTCGTACGCCTGTGCATGGCGGCGATAACGACGTCTTGTTAGACGCCCAAGACGCAAGCGTTCCGGCCGATGAATACGCGCAAATGCGCTTACTCTTCGAAGCGATCAAAGACGCACAAGGAACGATTCGCGCGATCGATACGAAGGTCGGCATTTTGCTCGCGGCGCTCGCCATTCCATTGCCGTATATCGTCGCTGCAGTGCAATTTGCGCACGCACACGGGATGCGCTTAGGTTTCGCCGGCGTGTTCGGATGGCTGGCGCTCGCAGCGTATATCGTCGCGGCGTACGTCGCGATCCGTTCGCTCACGGGAATCGGCAACGCCGGCGGGCATGTCTTAAAGGAGCAGAGCTCGCCCGACGTGTTCTACTTGGGCGGGCTCTACCAGATGCACTGGCTCGACGCGGCCTTAAACCGTAATCGAAGCCTGTCGCGACGAAGTGTGGAGCAGATAGCCGCCTCGATTCCGCGCGAGGGCGCCGGCGCCGTTCGCGTTCTCGTAAACGAACTCATGGCGTTGGCGTTCATTCGCGACGTCAAGGTGTTCCGGCAGCGCGTGGCCTTCGAATTCACGGCCGCCGCGTTCGTTATCGGGATCCTCGCGCTTATCCCGTAAACCTAGTTGCTCGTAACCATCCATTCGACGCCGAAGCGATCGACGAGCGCGCCAAACCTGCCGCCCCAGAACGCTTGCTCGAACGGCATTTTCACCGTGCCGCCTTGAGCCAGCGCGTTGAAAAGGGCTTCACCCTTTGCGGCATCGTCCACGCCAAGCGACAGTGTGACGTTGCCCGCATCGGGGTCGACGGTCTTCGAAAGATCGCCGTCCGACGCCATGAATGAAAAACCGTCGCCTTTGAACGTTGCATGCATGATCTTGTCGCGCAGATTCGCCGGCAGTTGATCGGCCATCGGCGATCCTTCGAAGCGGCTCAGTTCGTATGTCCCGCCGATGGCACCCTTGTAGAACTCGAGTGCTTCTTCACAGCGGCCGTAGTAAAAAATATACGGTTCAAGTTGCATGCAGACGGATTCCCGAATAAATGCCGAAACCCCCGGTATGAACGTCCTTCTCACCGGGGGTTCGCGCGGCATCGGACGCGCCGCCGTGCGCGCGCTGCACGCCGCCGGCGCAACAGTTCTTTTTACCTATAACCGCGAAAGCGAGCAAGCCCGGTCGCTTTGCGACGAACTTGGCAGCCGCGCATTCGCGGAGCGATGCGACATGGCGAATCACGACGCGTTGCCTTCGCTCGTCGACACAGCGCTCGAACGTCTTGGAAGCATCGACGTGCTCGTCAACAACGCGGGAATCTACACCGAAAATCCGTTCTTCGGCAACGATTACGCATCGTGGCGCGCGGGCTGGCAGCACACGTTCGACGTCAATCTCTTCGGAGCGGCGAACTTGACGTTTTTGGTGATGCAGCACATGCGCACGCGCAAGCACGGAAAAATCGTGAACGTCGTTTCGCGATCGTCGCACCGCGGCGAGCTGACCTATGCAGATTACGCAGCGAGCAAGGCGGCGCTCAACAATCTTACAAAATCAATCGCGCGATCCTGTGCGAGTGACGGCATCATCGCCATCTCCATCGCACCGGGATTCATCGAAACCGACATGGCCGCCGAGGCGCTCGAGGAATACGGCGCAAGCGTGAAGGCTGAAATCCCGATGGGTTACGTGGGCACGCCCGGCGAGGTCGCATCGATTATTGCGTTCTTCGCGAGCGACGCGGCGAAATACGCGAATGGCGCGACGATCGACGTGAACGGCGGCAGCTACGTTCGTTAAGCGGCACATCGCAACTTCGAAGAAGCCGCGAGAGCGATGACGCGCATCGGCGGTACGTTCAACCCCATCGTCTTTACGGGCAGTTGCAACCGCTTTACACGGCGATTCGCGAGATCACCGGCTATCCCGCCGATTAATACAGGATCTTGTAGATCGTTTGAATTCCGCCGACCCAGAGATTACCGTCCGGACCGTTGACGATGGCGCTGCCGTGCGCAACGTCGAGCGGAATTTGCGAAACGGCGCCGCTCGGAACGCTGACCCTGCCGATATTGCTTTCGCCGAATTCGCTGAAGTACAGGTTGCCGTCTTTACCCGTCGTGATTCCGTCGGGGGACGCGTTCGGCGCGAGGTTCCCCAGTTCGGTAATGTCCCCCGATAAGCTGATTCTGCCGATGCGATCGCCGCGCGTCGCACTGAAAAACGGTTCCGTGAAATACAGCCTGCCGTCCGATCCCGACACGATTTGCTGCGGACTTCCGCCGGCACTGATGCCGGCGGTGAACTGCGTAAAGAAGCCGCTCGTCGTCACGCGCAGAATGCTGCCGTTCGTATCAGCGACCCACAGATTGCCGTCGATGCCTGCGGCAATCCCGGACGGCGAGGCACCCAACGGCATCGGGTAAGCGAGAATTGCACCGTCGTGCGTGATCATTCCGACGGTATCGTTGCCGCCGTCCGCAAACCACACGTTGCCGTCAGGTCCGACCGCAAGTGCGGCGATACGCGCGCCGGCAATCGGAAATGCGGTGAATGCGCCGTTTACGGCGACCCGTACAATCTGCCCATTTCCGCCGGCCCACATGTTGCCGTCCGCGCCGGCCGTGATGCCCTTGGGATGCATCGCCGCGGGCATACCATATGCCGTGACCGCGCCTGTGGGAGTAACCGCAGCCAAATTGTTCGCATTGAATTCCGTGAACCAGATTCGCTGATCCGAGCCGAGCGCGGCCTGCGCGAATCCCGCGTTCGGCGTGATGCCGGCGGTAATCTTCTGCGCAACTGCGGGAGCACCGAAGGACGGCGACGGTATGAACACGAGCGGTGACGGCCCGCTGCCGCCGTGGCCGCATGCACCCAGCAGCAGAACTGAGGAAATTACAGCGCGACGCAGGAGCAACAGAGCGCCCCCTTCCTAGCGCAGACCCACCTCCGGTAACAGCGCTAAACGCTTGCGAATTGCCCACGTGCCGCGTTTGAATTCGCGGCTGAGCGCGCCAACGATGGCTCCTTTCGACATGCCCTGCGCGAACAACTCGTCGTAACGCTCGTGCAAGCGCTGCGATTCCGCAATGCTCCAAGCCTTACCGCGATTGCGTACGACGTGCGGGCGCGGCGCGGGCCGCAGCAGCGATCCCGGCTCGACGGCGTCGATGCGCCGAACGCATGCATCGAATGCTTTCTTCGATATCTCGAAACCCGCAAAACGGCGATTCATGCCGACGGCGAGCGCGCCGGTCGATCCTCCGCCCATGAAGAAATCGCAGACGAGATCGCCTTCGTTGCTGCTGTAGGCAAGCATTTTTTCGAGCAGCTGCACCGGCAGTTCGTTTTTGTTTTTTACGCGCCCCGGTTTGTACTCGCGGTTGATGACCCACACGTCTTCGCGGTCGCGATAGTTTGCGGAGCCGCCCTCCTCCGTGCCGGCATCGAGCGGAAAACGCGCCTCCAAGTTAAACGTGCGGCCGCCGCCCGGCTTGGCGTAGTACAAGATGTGATAGTGCGACGAGACGAATTTCGTCGACGTGTACACGCCGAAGTTGTATTTCCAAACGAGGTGGTTTATCTCGACCAGACTCGTCGCGCGAAGCGCGTCCAGCACGTCGTATAGATTCGTGTATCCCGAAACGATGTAGATTTGTCCGCCCGGGCGCAGCACGCGTTCAGCCTGCGCGATCCACGCGCGGCTGAAGGCATTGTACGACCGCTTGTCCACCTCGACGTAACCGTCGATCACAAATCGTTCGTCGCGGTTGTAATGCCGGTGCAGCCGGTCGCCCTCAATGCCATACGGAGGATCGGTGATGATGAGATCAACGCTCGCGTCGGACAGGTGAAGGACCGCGCCCTTAACGCAATTAGCATTGACCAATAACGGCGGCATAGGGGAAGCTTCCGCTACGCGCGCCGAATCTCCCAGTAGCCCAATGGCAACCGTACGCGAGGAGACGCACGAGAGCCGCGTACTGCAACGTCTCTTCGAAATCACGCAGGACATTCTGCAAGCGCAGGACGCGGGCGCCGCGCTCGACTCCATTGCACGCGGTTTGAGCGACGTCTACGGCTTCAAGTACGTTTCCATCGTTGCCTCGGACCGGCCGGGCGGTGAGATGCACCGTCGCGTGCTGATCGGTTTTCCGGAAGAAACCGTAACCGAACGTCTCGGCGAGCACATCCCGCGCGAGGCCATCGGCGGCCTGCTGCTGCGGGAATTCGAAGTCGTGCCGCACTGCTATTACATTCCGGCGGAGCGCGATCAGACTTGGGCGTACAACATTTACGTCGGCGAGATGGCGAGCGATCGCGCTCGCGCGCGTCCGAACGCCTGGCACGAACACGACTCGCTGACGCTGGTGCTCGCGGATCCCAGCGGCGAAATGATCGGGTACGTCTCGGTCGACGGTCCTCTCAATGGACGCGTGCCTCCTCAGGAAACGCTGCGCCAGATGCAACTCTTCGTGAATCTCGTCGGACTCGCGCTCGGCAACGCGCGCGGTCGCGCGGTCGAGGTCGAACGCCGTCAGATAGTCGAACAAGCCTCGCGCACGCAGAGCGAGTTTCTCGGCGTGGTTTCGCACGAGGTTCGCTCGCCGCTTTCGGCAATTCGCGGCGCGACCGTGCTTTTGGAAGCGCATTTCGATTCGCTTTCCGACGAACGCCGCAGAGAACTGCTCGGCGTTCTCACGTCCTCCACCTCGCGCTTGTCGGCCATCTTTGAAGATTTTCTGCTGCTCTCGCGCATGGACGCGGGTAAGCTCACGCTGCGCTTCGAGCCGGTCGATCCGATTGCCGTGGTGGAAGAATCGGTTGCGCGCATCGAGAGCCAACATCCCTCGCGCGAATTTCGCACGTTTTACCTCGAGCCGCTTCCGCCGGTTCGCGCCGACGAAGGACGCCTCGTGCAAGTGCTCACGAACATTCTTTCGAACGCGGCGAAGTATTCCACCGACGGTTCGGTGATTGCGGTAGAGATCAAAGCCGTGGACGAAGGCATGCGTTTTGCAGTCAAAAATGAAGGGCCGGGCGTTCCGGAAAGCGAGCGCGACAAAATCTTCACACGGTTCGGGCGCATCGGCCGGGACAGCGGCGATGCCTCCATCGGCCTGGGTCTGTACATCTGCTCCGAGCTGGTTTCGCTGATGGGCGGGCGCATCGGCTTCGAAAGCGTCCGGAACAAGGTGACCACCTTCTGGTTCACCTTACCGCGGGCGGCCCAATAAGCGCCGGCTGCCAAACCACTAGCGCGTTATGCGTATTCTATGGTAAGAACAGCACGACCATGACCAAGACCCGCCACGACCTCCGCAACGTCGCCATCATCGCCCACGTGGACCACGGAAAAACCACGCTGGTGGATGCCATGCTCAAGCAGAGCGGCGTCTTCCGCGAGGGCCAGCACGTGGAAACGCGCGTGATGGATTCCAATCCGCTCGAACGCGAGCGCGGCATCACCATTCTCGCGAAGAACACGGCGATTCGCCACGGCGACGTCAAGTTCAACATCGTCGACACGCCCGGACACGCCGACTTCGGCGGCGAGGTCGAACGCGTGCTGCAGATGGTGCAGGGCGTGCTGCTGCTGGTCGACGCTGCCGAGGGCGTAATGCCGCAAACGCGCTTCGTGCTGCGCAAGGCACTCGAACTGGATCTCAAGGCAATCGTCGTCGTCAACAAGATCGACCGTAAGGACGCGCGGCCCACCGAAGTCGTCAACGAAGTTTTCGATCTCTTCATCGAACTCGGCGCAAGCGACGAGCAGGCAGATTTTCCGGTCGTGTTCACCAACGCGAAGTTCGGCATTGCCAAACGTACGCTCGACGATGCAAGCCAAAATCTGGAGCCGCTCTTCCAAGTGATCTGCGAACACGTGCCGGACGCGCCGGCCGAAGAGGGACCGTTCCAGATGCTGGTCTCCGCAATCGACCACAACAAATACGTGGGGCGCATCGGCATCGGCCGCGTCTTTCGCGGCAGCGCGAAAACGAATGCGCCAATCGCAAAAGTTGCGCGCGAGGGCACGGTTGAAACCGGATTGCGCTTGACCAAGCTCCTGACGTTTCAAGGCCTCGAGCGCGTTGAAGTCGAGGAAGCATCGGCGGGCGACATCGTCTGTGTCTCCGGCATCGAAGGCCTGAACATCGGCGATACGATTGCCGACGTGAGCGCGCCCGAAGGCGTGCACGCCGTTGCCGTCGATGAACCGACGGTCTCGATGTTTTTCAGCGTGAACAACTCGCCCTTCGCCGGCAAGGAAGGGAAGTTTCTTACGTCGCGGCAGATCCGTGCGCGTCTCATGTCGGAGCTCGAGTCGAACGTCGCGCTGCGTGTTTCCGATACCGAATCCGCGGACACGTTCGAAGTGCGCGGACGCGGCGAACTGCATCTTTCGATCTTGATCGAAACGATGCGGCGCGAAGGGTACGAGCTGCAAGTTTCCAAGCCGCAAGTCATCGTCACCGAACGCGACGGCAAGAAGTGGGAACCGGTGGAATACGTCGTGGTCGACGTGCCGTCCGAATACGAAGGCCCGGTCATCGAAGCTCTCGGACGCCGTAAAGCGATTATGTCGAATATGCTCAGCGTCGGCGAGTCGCGGCGCTTGGAATATACGATGCCGACGCGCGCGATCTTCGGTTTGCGCGGCGAATTGCTCACGCTCACGCGCGGCACCGCCGTGATGTCGCACACGTATTACGATCATCAAGAGTGGCAAGGTGAATTACCCGGGCGCAACATCGGAGCGCTGGTCGCGAGCGACACGGGACGCACGACGGGCTATGCGCTGATGGGTGTAGAGCAGCGCGGACGCTTTTTCCTCGGCCCCGGCGTCGACGTGTACGAAGGCATGGTGGTCGGACGCGCCAACGACGACAAGGACGTCGCGCTCAACGTGGTGCGCGAAAAGAAACTCACCAATATGCGGGCTGCGGGTTCCGATGAAAACGTCAAACTCGCGCCGCCCGAAGAGCTCTCGCTCGAACGCGCGATAGAGTTCATTGAAGACGACGAGCTCGTCGAAGTGACGCCGAAATCGATTCGCGTGCGCAAGCGCCTGTTGAACGAAGCGGACCGCCTGCGCCAGCGTAAGCGGGAACTGAGCCGGACGTAAATTCAGTCCCTGTCGCGCATGCGGCTGCGAAATGCGCTTTCGAGCTGCGCAGACAGGGTAAGCAACTCGTCCGGCTCGCACGCGGCATCGCCGCCGCGCTCGCGAACGGCAATCGCGGAAAGTGTAATGAACAGCGCGTGACGCAGTTCGCGCGCCAAGCGCAGCGCGTTCTGCGCATGAGAAAGCCTTTGCGGACCCATCCGCCCCGCTGCCAGCAGATGCGAGATGACGCTTCGCCGTAACGGCTCGATGCCGAGCGGCTCGCACGCGTCGCGGCGCCCTGCGCAAGCGAGCAAGTGATCGAAGCCATGTAACCGGTACGCTTGTGCGCGGGAATCCACTCGTTCGATTGATTCCTCGTACATTGCGTCGTCGCCGAGCGCCCATCCGGCGAAAGCTTCGTTTACGTCGAGGTCGAGCAGCACCACGTCGAGCCCCGTTCGATTCAAGGTCTCGCGAGCGCGCGCGCATTGCTGCCTAATCAGTTGGATGTCGGCGCGCTGGAGTCCGATGGGCAGCCACCCGTCGCTCGCGGCAATGAGCGTGATCATCGGGAATTGCCCGAGCGTAAAACGCGCGCGTTTGAGCAGCCGCTCCCCCGATGAAAACTCACCTTCGGCAACCGCGATCACGCCCGCAAGTACGTCGACGAATCGCGCGGCGACGTGTGCGCGGAGCGCGTTCACGACGCCGCCGCTGCGCTTGAGCGAGGCCACGAGATTTTCGAGTTCTTGCAACCGTGTTCGCGCCTCTTCATGCAGCCCGGAATGCAGCAGTTGGTGCAATTCCAACGTGCCGACCGTGAATCGCGCCGCCGGGTCGCCGGTTTGTTCGATTTGCACGCGCCGGCTGCGTATGCTCGCCAGGTTCTCCGCCGGAGTAATGTCGTAACGACGCAGAACCGTCACAATGACGAACCATCGCGGATGACGCTCCAGCGTGGTGCGATCGACAACCGTCGCGACGGTGGCCACGGCCGCCGTGGTGCCGTGTTCGAGCAGATCGTCCAGCACCTTCCGCGCCTCGTCGCGATCTCCGCAGGCGACGTATCGCGCGGCAGCCGCATCGCGGTCGCCGCGCCGCATTGCCGCGCGAGCCGCCGCGCGCAAGTCGTCCGCAGCGCGCGTATTTTCGGCGGCAATCGCCGCTCGCAACAACGAATGCACCTCGACTCGATCGTCCTGCATTCGAAGAAGCGGAAAAGAGCGCAATGACGTGCTCAGTTCTTCGGCATGCAGCGAGCCCAAGCACGTCCGTACGTCGGCGATGCAGACGTTCGGCACGACCGAGCAAAAGTCGACGACGCGGCGCTGCAGCTCGGTTAGCGATTCGAGGGCCTGCTGTAGAACGGCCGCATAGCGTTTCGCGGGATGCTCATGCTGCTCGGCGTGCGAAAGTGCCGGCTCGAGTTTTCCCGTTGCATGCAACCAGCGCAGCAGAGCCGCCGTAATCGGCCTCCCTTGCGTGAGGTCGACGACGCGGCGCAGGTGTTCCGGCGATGGTGGGTTCTCCGCGAAAAGCGCGCGCGTTTCTTCGGCGGAAAACACCAAATCCGACTCGCCGACGAGCATCCCCGCGCCGGATGCGACGGCCGTGAGTTTAAGCGGCGTTTCCGAACAAACGATGCAAACACGGTGTGATGGACGGTGCTCGAGGATCTCGCCGAAGAGCCACAGCACATCAGGCGAAAGGTGCTCCGCGTTGTCGAAGACGACGGCAGCGGGCGCACCGGGATCGCGCCAAATTTCGAGCACGCGCTGCACGAGTTGCGGCGGCACGGTTTCGTCGGCCGCAAGCGACAGCCGCGCCTGCCGGCGATACGCATCATCGCCGTCTCCGGACGGCAGCATGTTCAGAAGCGCGAAAAGCAGCTCGCGCGCGGTTTGCACGCCCGTCAGATCGATGGACGCGTGCGTCTTGAATACGCCGGCATAGGCCAACGCCATTGTCGTCTTGCCGTAACCGTCGGGCGATTCAATCGCTAGGAGCGGCGGCATGATGCCGAGCACGCGGTCCAATGCCGGAGAGCGCCGCGAATCCTCCATGATTCTGCAGAATTAATGCCCGCTTGCTGGCGACCCTTTTACGCGAAACTTTCGCGACTTGCGCACGTATGGCAGCTGAGGGTGAGAAGGAGGCAGCCATGCGTTCTGTCGACAGAGACGCCAGAGTTGCGGGCCTGTGGTACCTGCTTTTGGTCGTGCTTGGGCCATTTCCCTTAGTGGTTATTCCGAACATGATT
The DNA here is from genome assembly GCA_035294905.1 of Vulcanimicrobiaceae bacterium. GTDB lineage: Bacteria > Vulcanimicrobiota > Vulcanimicrobiia > Vulcanimicrobiales > Vulcanimicrobiaceae > DATGJX01. The sequence continues at coordinate 33,732 of DATGJX010000001.1, forward strand.
TTTGTGCCGGGAAACGCGCCGGCAACCGCGCACAACATCGTCACACACCAGATGCTCTTTCGTGCCGGTATCTTGGATATCGTTATCTGCGGGGTTTTGGAGATCTTCGTTGCGCTCGCGCTCTACCGGCTGTTCAGCGGTGTGGATCGCGGTTTGGCCGTGGCGCTCGCGGCTTTGGGCATCGTCTCGGTGCCGATTTCGTTTGCGAATGAACTCAACAGCATCGGCGCGCTGCTCTCCGCAACCGGTGCGGCATTCTTTTCGGCGTTTGCGCCGGCGCAGCGTGAGGCGACGATGATGCTGTTCTTCAACCTGCATCACTACGGAAACGTCTTCAATGAGATGTTCTGGGGGCTGTGGCTGCTGCCGTTCGGCATCCTCGTGTACAAGTCGGGATTCTTGCCGAAGACTTTGGGCGTTTGGCTCGTGCTGAACTGTTTCGCTTACGTGGCTCAGTCCGTTACGGGCATCCTGTGGCCGCAATACATCGAAACGGTCGAGAACTTCGCGTTTCCCGTGCAATTCGGCGAAGTGGCAATCATGTTGTGGCTGGTAATCATGGGAGCGAGGCCGACGTTATCGTTCGCGCCACGCGCGCCCCGTGTAGCGTAATAGGGAACGCACCTCGCGCACGTCGATCGCAAGCACTTGGCGCACGATGTGCGGGTTGTACTCGTCGGATTGCAATTCGCGTGCGTCGGCGCGGCGATATGCCGGCAGCGGCGCCGCGGCGTAGATAACCGCGTCGAGTCGACCCTGCGCATCGTAAATTCCCGAGCCGGAATTCCCGCGATCGCATCCGCGGCAGATCCACAGGTTCGTGTCGCGAGTCACGAGCGACGTAAGCAAAGCGCTCGGCACCACTGTTCCTTGCGCGTACCGCGCGTGATTGACGCGCCACGTTCGCGCAAACGGATGCCCTACGACTTCCAGCCGCGCGCCGGTTTTTGGTTCGCGCGGCGCGAGTGCAACGACGGGCAGGGGCGCCTTCGAGCGCACGACGAGCATCGCGAGATCCTGCCCGCTTGGATCGAGTATTACTTGCTCGACGCGGAACCGCCCGTGCGGCCGACCGTACACGGCAACGTGCGGGTGGCTGTATCGCGCAACGTGAGCGGCCGTAACGACCGCGTAGTGCTGCGCGTCGAGTTTCGCGACCACCACGCCCGTGCCGACGCCGACGAGCACGAGGTCTTGCGGCTGGGGCGTGCCGACGTCTCCGGAGACGATTACCGTCGCGGCTTTGAGCAGCATGGCCAAGAGCAATGCGTGCATAACGGTAACTAAAAGAATCGGACGTTTCCGCCCGATTCTTTATGCTTGCGTTACGCTTTAACGTGGAACTAACGGACCGTAATCGGCACCATGATGTTGTTGCCGGCTTGATCGCGAACGGCGACCGAACACGTTCCCGGCGCAATGGGCTTGACCGAGTATGTTGCAGCAGATTCACCCGACGCCGCCAAACTGATCGCAGCTATGCCTTTGCAGGTGTCTTGTTCCGAAAACGCTGCAATCTTCTCGCTGCTCATGACCATGAACAGATGCTGCTCGGCGTTGCTATCGATGCTCACCGATTGCGGAGAAGCGGTGAGCGGGTTTGCGGAAGCACCGGCCGGCACGGACGCCTGCGTCTGACCGCGCCGCCACACGGTGCCGTCCGTGAAACCGACGGACTGCACGCGGCACGAGATCTTCGGCGCGACGAACTGCGGAAGCACGAACGCCTGCCCCGAGCCATTCGTGAACTTGTGCGTAATCTCGATGCCGGGCGAGAACGTACCGACGTCGCGAATGACGAACGAGTCTCCGTTGGACTTCACTGCGAAGTTGATCAGATTCGCCGTCTTCGGCGATTCATTCGTAAATTGAATCTTGATGCCCGAACTGCTCGATGCTACAGGTACGCCGAATAGATTTTGCGTATTGTTCCCGTTCAGGATCGGGCCGCACGCGTTGATCGCGACGGGTTCGTTGCCGCTGGTCTGTGCCGCTGCGCCGAGCGGCGCGATGACACTGAAGGCCGCCAGGAGTGAAATCGGAATGGCGAGTTTCATTACACGAGTACCGGCTCGCCGGAAGTCTCCGCGGTGAACGTGAGTTCGCCGCGGATGTCGTCGTAGCCGACCACGACTTTCTGGTCTTCGCGCACTTCGCCCGAAAGAATCTTACGGCCGAGCGGCGTTTCCAGTTCTTTCTGAATCGCGCGTTTGAGCGGACGCGCACCGTAGACCGGGTCGTAGCCGGTCTTCACCAAGTGCCGCTTCGCCTCGTCGGTCAGTTCGAGTTCGATGCGACGATGCGCGAGACGCTCACGCACGCGCTTCAGCTGAATCTCGATGATCTCGCCGAGTTCTTCCTCGGTCAACGCGTGGAAGACTATCACTTCGTCGACGCGATTCAAAAACTCGGGACGAAAATGCTGACGCAGCTCGTCAAGCACCGTTGCGCGCATAATCGCATATTCCGCGCCGCCCAAATCGCCCTTGTAGTCGAGAATGCGATGGCTGCCGATGTTCGAGGTCATGATGACGATCGTGTTGCGGAAATCGACCGTGCGTCCTTGACCGTCGGTCAGGCGTCCGTCGTCCAAGATTTGCAGGAAGACGTTGAAGACGTCGGGATGCGCCTTTTCGATCTCATCGAACAAGATGACGCTGTACGGACGGCGCCGCACGGCTTCGGTGAGCTGTCCGCCTTCTTCAAAGCCGATATATCCCGGCGGTGCGCCGAGCAGGCGCGCCACCGTGTGCTTCTCCTGATACTCGGACATGTCGATGCGAATCATCGCGCGTTCGTCGTCGAACAAATATTCTGCGAGTGCGCGCGCGAGTTCGGTCTTGCCGACGCCGGTCGGACCGAGGAAAATGAACGAACCGATGGGGCGATTCGGATCGGCGAGGCCCGAACGAGAACGGACCACTGCTTCCGCCACGGCGGTAACAGCTTCATCTTGCCCGATGACGCGTCTGTGCAGCTCTTCATCCAGGTGCAGCAGCTTCTGCACTTCTCCCTCGAGCATTTTCGAGACGGGCACACCCGTCCAGCGGCTGATGACCTCGGCGATGTCCTCTTCGTCGACTTCTTCTTTCGAAAGACGCGTATGCCCATCGCGCGAACTCAGGCGTTCTTCCTCTTCGTGGAGCTGACGTTCTAAGTTCGCAAGTTTTCCGTAGCGCAATTCGGCGACGCGGTTGAGATCGTACTGGCGCTCCGCCTGTTCGATCTGCACCTTCGTCTGCTCGATTTGCTCGCGCATGTCGCGCATTTTCATCGCCGCCGTTTTCTCGGTCTGCCAGCGGGCTTGCAGCGCGCGCTGATCTTCCTTGAGATCCGCGAGTTCTTTTTCGAGCTGCTCCAAGCGGCGTTTGCTCGCCTCGTCGGTTTCTTTGCGCAAGGCTTCGCGTTCGATCTCGAGCTGCATCACCCGGCGCGTGAGTTCGTCGAGCTCCTGCGGCATCGAATCGATCTCGGTGCGCAGCTTTGCCGCCGCTTCGTCGACCAAGTCAATGGCTTTGTCGGGCAGAAACCGATCGCTGATGTAGCGGTTCGACAACGTCGCTGCCGCCACCAGGGCCGAATCCTTGATACGCACGCCGTGGTGCGCTTCGTACTTCTCTTTCAGGCCGCGCAGAATCGAGATAGTGTCCTCGACGCTGGGCTGATCGACGAACACCGGTTGGAAGCGGCGTTCCAGCGCCGCGTCTTTTTCGACGTACTTGCGATATTCGTCGAGCGTCGTCGCGCCGATCATGTGCAGCTCGCCGCGCGCGAGCATCGGTTTGAGCAGGTTGCCCGCATCCATCGCGCCTTCCGCTTTACCGGCTCCGACGACCGTGTGCAGTTCGTCGACGAAAAGCAGAATTTGCCCTTCGGAGCTGGACACGTCTTTGAGCACCGCTTTGAGACGCTCCTCGAATTCGCCGCGATATTTCGCGCCGGCGATGAGCGCCCCCATGTCGAGCGCAACGATGCGTTTGTCTTTCAAACCTTCGGGGACGTCGCGGCGCACGATGCGCTGCGCGAGGCCTTCCACAATCGCCGTCTTGCCGACGCCCGGATCGCCGATGAGCACCGGATTGTTTTTGGTCCGGCGCGAGAGCACTTGAATGACCCGGCGAATTTCATCGTCGCGCCCGATCACCGGATCGAGTTTGCCGCGCTCCGCTTCCAGCGTCAGATCGCGCCCGTAGCGTTCCAGGCTCTTGTACGTGCCTTCGGGATTCTGCGTGGTCACACGCTGATTTCCCCGCACCTCGCGCAAGGCGATGAGCAGTTTGTCGCGCGTAAGTCCCAATTCGCGGAAGATGCGGCCGACTGCGCCGCTGTTTTGCGTCATCGCCAGCAGCAAATGCTCGACCGACACGTAGTCGTCTTGCAGCTGCTTTGCATCCGATTCCGCCTGGGCGAACAAGCGCGTCAAATCCGGAGCGACGGTGACGGTGGCCTGATCGGCGCTGGAGCCCGTCAGACGCGGCAACCGGCCGATTGCCTCGTCCGCTTTGGCGGCGAGGACCTTGGGGTCGACACCGGCGTGCTTGACGATGTCGGGCGCGATGCCGCGATCCTGATCGAGAAGCGCCGCAAGCAAATGCTCGGGGGTCGTTTGCGTGTTGTGTTCACTGAGCGCGCGCGTATACGCGGCGTTGAGCGCGTCTTGAACGCGCTCCGTCATGCGATCGACATTCATAGGTTCACCCTGTCAGACAACAGGTGCGGCCTGTCAGTTGCGGACCGTTCCGCTTGGTTGGTGACAGCGGTCTGCACGGCATCATAGTACCGCGCCCGCGTCTCGTCGTCGATGAAGGACGCCTCGAACGAGTTGCAAGCCAGTTGAACCAGTTCGGCATCCGAAAGCTTGAGGGCCTTGGCGCACTCAGTATAGTTGTCACCCACATACCCGCCGAAGTACGCGGGATCGTCGGAGTTGACGGTGACGAGCAACCCGGCATCGAGCATGCGGCGCAGCGGGTGCTGTTCCAGCGACGGCACGACGCGGAGACGCACGTTCGAGAACGGGCACACCGTCAGCGGCATGCGCGTTCGGCGAAGCCGTTGGACGAGGTCGGGATCGTCCATGCACCGCACACCGTGATCGACGCGCGAAACCTTCAAGTTGTCGAGCGCATCCCAAACGTATGACGCCGGCCCTTCTTCGCCGGCATGCGCAACCGCGAGGAATCCGAGCGCGCGCGCCCGTTCGAACGCCGTCACGAATTTCGACGGCGGATTCCCGACCTCGGCGGAATCCAGGCCGACTCCGACGATGCGCTCTTGAAACCGCAGTGCGAGATCGAGCGTCTCCATTGCCGACGATGCGGGATGATCGCGCAGGAAGCACATGATCAATTTGGTGGTGATGCCGAAGTCGCGCTCGCTGCGACTGAGCGCCGACCACAGGCCGTCGATCACGGTTTCGAATCGCAAGCCGCGACCCAGATGTGCCTGCGGATCGAAAAAGATCTCCGCGTGTTTGACGTTCTGCGCCTGCGCGCGGCGGAGATACGCGAGCGTCAGTTCCTCAAAGTCCCGCTCAGTGCGTAAGACGGATAGCGCTTCATAATACAGATTCAAAAACGATTGCAGGTCGGTGAATTCGTACACTGCGCGCAGCGCGTCGAGATTCGGGTACCTGATCGAAACGCCGTTGCGCTCCGCGAACGAGAAGATCTGCTCCGGTTCGAACGTGCCCTCGATGTGCACGTGCAGTTCGGCCTTCGGCAGTACACCCGCGTGAATCATTTTAAAAGGCGCTCCGGCCTAGCCTGCGTGCCCCCCAACTTCGTTGGGGCCCCCGCAGCGTCACGGCGCCTAAATCTTTCTGCCTTCATCAAGTCTCCCCGTGGGCGCCGGGTTTACTGCGTAGCATTCTGTAATCCCCGCTGCGAACGGTTATTCCGCGCGCATCGAACCATTCCAGCAGCGGAACGGCGTATTTACGCGATGTGCCGATTTGGTCGCGAAATTGCGCCATCGTCATTTGCTTGTTGCTGCGCAGAAACTGCTCGACGCGCGCGCGAATCTGCGCGATCTGCGCGCCGCGATAGACGTCGTCGCCGACTTTGACGAGCGCCCCCTTTGCGAGCAGCGTGTCGAACGCTTTGCCGATGCCGTTGATGCGCGATTGTTTCACCGCCGCGACGACCTGCGCGAGCGGCGTGGGAGCGAACGGACTGGCCGGATCGGCGGGAGCATAGTGCTCGAAAAACGCCTGCTGCTCGGACGAGAGCTTCGGCGTGTGATCCGTCAGCGCGAAGTAGCCGGAGCGGTGCGCGATGCGCCCCTCTTCCGCATACGCACCGAGAACGCGCAGCAAGAGCGGCTCGTCCATTTCAAAAGCGCGCGCGAGCGCGAGTGAGGTGCTGCCCATGGCCCACGGTTCGCTCCGATGTTGCTGTGCGAGGTGGTCGAGTGCGCGATCCAGCAGCGTCTGTGCGGCGCGTGCATCGACGAATGCGACGGGCCGCGCAACGCGCAGCGCTTCTCCTTGTTCGACCAGGGCGCCGAGCGCAGGCTGCAAAGCATCTTCGCGCACGTTGGCTTCGCGCGCGATCTCCGCCGCGCTCAGCGGGTGCAGTCCGGCCTTGCGCAAGACCTCGAGCGCCATCGCTTCGTGCGGATTTCGCGACGTTTCCGCGGCGTGCGCCGCGCCATTCGCCGCGCCGGTGCGTCCCTCGATGCGTCCGCCGCCTAGCAGATTCTTCGGCGATAGACGCCGCACGACGAATGCCGTTCCCGGATGCGCAACCGTCGAACGGCGTAGAAAGAGCTGTGCGTGCAGTTCGACCGGTTCGTGCGGCACGTCGTCCAGCACGAGCGTACCGAGAATCTCCGCGGATCCGACGTACGCGCGAACCGCGTTGCGCCGGCGCAAAATCGGGAGCGCTTCGGGCAGCGGTGTGAATGCGACGGCGAACGCGTCCGCGGGAGCAAATTGCGGGGCAACGAGCATGTCGCCGCGCGCAATCTCGTGCACGTCGACGTTCGGAACGTTGACGGCAACACGCGCGCCGCCTTCGACGCGCTCGCGTTTCTGTCCGAAGCTCTGCAAACTGCGCACGCGCACCGGTTTCCCCGAAGGTTCGAGTTTGAGCGAGTCGCCTACTGCGATGCGCCCTTGCATCAGCGTGCCGGTGACGATAGTGCCGTGCCCCGGCAACGCGAAGACGCGATCGATCGGCAGATACGCGGGAGCATCGGGATCGCGCGCGGATAGTTTTGCAAGTGAATCATGAATTGCCGTACGCAAGACGTCCAGTTGATAGCCGGTCGCCGTCGACACGGCGAAGATTCCCGCGTCTTGCGCGATCGTTCCGCGCAACTGTTCGTGAATGCGCGAGCACACTGCACCGCCTTCCTCCGGCGGCACGAGGTCCATCTTCGTGACGACGACCAAGACGTCGCGCACGTTCAAATAACGCAGAATCTGCAAGTGCTCCACGGTTTGCGGCATCACGCCTTCGGTCGCGGCGATGACCAGCAGCAACAATTCCATGCCGGCCGCACCCGCGAGCATGTTGTGCAGAAAGCGCTCGTGACCGGGAACGTCGACGATCCCCGCTTCGATTCCGTCGTCGAAACGCAGATGAGCAAAGCCGAGATCGAGCGTCATGCCCCGCAGTTGCTCTTCGAGCCAGCGATCCGGGTTTGTTCCGGTGAGCGCGCTTACGAGTGAGGATTTGCCGTGGTCGACGTGACCCGCCGTTCCGACGATATGCATTCATTCAAAGGTTCCGCGAGAGGAACTTAGAGACCCTGTGTTCGCAGAGGCTGTTTATTTTAGGCGGAAAATTTATAACCGAACGCCAACTGATGCGCCAATGGCACAGCCCGCTCCGGTCCGTGTGGACGTGAAACCCGAGCTGCTAAGGTGGGCTTGGGAACGTGCCCGTTTGGATCCCGCAGACTTAGCCCGCCGATTCCCTCGCCTTTCCGACTGGGAAAGCGAAACCGCTAAACCCACGTTCAAGCAGCTTGAAGACTTTGCGCGGGCGACGCATACGCCGTTTGGCTATTTCTTCTTGGCTGAACCGCCAGTGGAAACTGTTCCAATCCCCGACTTGCGTACGATAGCCGACAGGCACGTTGAGCGGCCAAGTCCGGACATGCTAGACACAATATACCTCTGTCAGCAGCGGCAGGAGTGGTATCGCGATTATGCGCGCGAAAACAATTCTGCACCTTTGCCGTTCGTAGGTACGGCAACCGTTGAGGATAACGTGTCGGAAACTGCCGCTATCATTCGAAACGCGCTCGGTTTCACCGTCGAACAACGCCGGGACACGCACACTTGGACTGAAGCCTTGAGGCGCCTAATCGAACAGACAGACAGTCTGGGTGTACTAGTGATGGTGAGCGGAGTCGTTGGAAACAACACGCACCGGGTGTTGGATACAAGCGAATTCCGCGGATTCGCTCTTTCCGATCCGCTGGCACCGCTTATCTTCATTAATGGGTCGGACAGCAAAGCAGCCCAGATGTTTACTCTTGCGCACGAATTGGCACACATCTGGCTTGGAAAAACGGCGCTTTCCAATAGCCAAGCCGTTTCCGCTCCGCACCCGATTATCGAGCGTTGGAGCAATCGCGTAGCGGCAGAGCTGCTTGTGCCCCTTTCGGCGTTTCGCGCCGTCTATCGTACCGGTGAGGACCTTCGCGCGTCGCTAGACAGGATTGCGCGCCACTTCAAAGTTAGCACGCTTGTTATACTTCGTCGCATGTACGACGCAGGATTCATCACACGGCGAAACCTGGCGGAAGCATATGACGATGAACTCGAGCATTTGCGCGACGTGCAAAGTGGAAGCGGCGGCAATTTCTATGCGACTGAACGATCGCGCGTCGGAAGGCGCTTCGCCTTTGCGCTCGTGTCCTCTACTCTTGAGGGCCAAACACTGTACCGCGATGCGTTTCGCCTTCTCTCGATTTCCAAGGCGGATACCTTCCACGAACTCGCACGTAACCTGGGTATCTCGTAGTGTACCTCCTCGACTCGGACGTCTTCATGCAAGCAAAAAACTTGCACTACGGGTTCGACTTCTGCCCAGCTTTTTGGGACTGGTTAATTACCCGCAACCAGGCTGGCGTGGTGTTTAGTATAGCGAAGGTTCATGATGACATCCGAGCGGGAAATGACGACCTAACCCGTTGGGCCGCGCTGCGCGGAGACCAGTTTTTTCTAAGGCCGGATGCTGCATTGGCAAGCGCACTGGGCACCGTGAGCACATGGGCAGCTTCGGCGCAGTACGAGCAGGCTGCGGTGAGTACGTTCTTACAGGCATCGGATTCTTATCTTGTCGCGCATGCACTAGCGCTGCGGTATACGGTCGTAACGCACGAGAAGCCGGCGAACTCACGAACCAGAATCAAGATACCGAATGCGTGTAACGGCGTTGCCATTAACTGCATAACGCCTTTTCAAATGCTACGCAATGAAGGGGCCCGATTCGTGCTACCCGTACCCGTTTAGTACTGTAGACCCTAGCGCCATTGAAGCTGCCTAGATCCTTCGGAGCGCCGACATCACTTCGTCGTCTTGCGACGGAAAGACGGTGCGCAGATCGAGCAGCAGACGGTCTTGGTCGATGCGTCCGATAATCGGCATGCGCGAGCGGCGCAATTCCTGTGCAGCGGACTCCGCACCCCGAGGCGGTTCGATTGCGACCGCAATGGACGGCACCGCGCTCTCCGGCAGCGATCCGCCGCCGACGTACGCGCTGCTGTCCACAATCGCGGCGCTCGGCAACGCGCCGACGTAGCGCTGCGCGCGCGACCGCAACTCGTCGAGTGACGCGCCGAGCATGGCAAAAAACGGAATATGCGCGCGGGTCTGCGGCGTCATATACAGCCGGAGCGTTTGCGCGAGCGCTGCGAGCGTGAGTTTGTCGACACGCAACGCGCGCAGAAGCGGATTGGCCCGCAGACGTGCAATCAGCACGCTTGAGCCCACGATGATGCCGGCTTGCGGGCCACCGAGCATCTTGTCGGCGGAAAACGCGACCAGGTCGATGCCTTCCGCAACGGCCTCTTGCACCGTGCGCTCGTGCGGCAACGCATATTCCGCTAGATCGACGAGCGCGCCGCTGCCCAAATCTTCGACGACGGGAATGCCGGCACGCTTGCCCAGACCCACGAGTTCCCGTCCTTCGACGTCGTGCGTGAAGCCGACGATGCGATAGTTCGACGGATGCGAACGCAGCAGCAGCGCGGTGTCCGGCGTGAGCGCGCGCTCGTAGTCTTTCAGATAGACTTTGTTCGTCGCACCGACTTCGACCAAACGCGCGCCGCTGCGTTTGAGCACGTCCGGCAGCCGGAAACCCCCGCCGATCTCGATGAGCTGATTGCGCGAGACAACCACCTCTCTGTCCCGTGCGAAGGTGTCGAGAATGAGCAGCACGGCCGCCGCGCAGTTGTTGACGATCAGCGCGTCCTGCGCGCCCGTCAGCGACTGCAACAGTGAGGTTGCGCGCGCGTAGCGCGAACCGCGCCGGCCTTCGGCAATGTCGTACTCGAGATTTGAATAGCCGCTGCCGGCAGCGTGCATCGCTTCAAATGCCGAAGCGGCAAGCGGCGCGCGGCCGAGGTTGGTATGCAGCAAAATTCCCGTACCATTGATGACCGGCACGAGCAAATCGAACGCGCTACGCTCGAGTTTCTCAAGCACTTCACCACACAGCGAATCGAAGATTCGCGCCGTGTCATCCTGAGGCGGCCCACTGTCATCCTGAGGTATCGAAGGACGCCGAGCGTAGTCGAGGCGCGCTTGACCGAGCGTTTCGCCGATGCAGCGCTTTACGAGTTCTCTTCCGAGCAGCGCCTCATACGCCTCAATGCGCGGTTCGGATAAAAAACGATGCACGGGAGGAATCCCGCGCACTGTTTGATTCGTGCTCCCCTCGACAAGCTCGGGGTCGTTCGACAGGCTCACGATGACATGCGGCTAGTTCAAATGTTTCGAAAGCATCGACGTAATCGTCTGCTCTGAAACGTAGCCGACGATGCGATCCACGGCCTTGCCGCCCTTGAACAGAATCAGACACGGGATGCCGGAGACTTGATACTCGCCCGCAAGGCTCGGATTCTCGTCGGTGTTCAGTTTCACGAACTTCGCGCGGCCGGCATGCGAGCCGGCGACTTTCTCGACTACCGGCGCAAGCATTTTGCACGGGCCGCACCACGGCGCCCAGAAATCCACAAGCACCGGCTGGGGCGCGCCCAGCACCTCGGTCTGAAAGTTCGATTGCGTTACGTCGGCTAATGCACTCATGCTGCTCCTAACCTGTCCCCTTATGTCTAGGTTTCAACCGGCTCTCCGGTGATGTCGGTGATCTGTTTTGCCTGTTTGCCCAGGTTGGTGATGGCGATTACCTCGTCGCCCTCGCCGAGCCGCTGCAGGCGCACGCCCTTCGTGGAGCGCCCGGCTTTGCGAATGTCCGCGACCCGCAGGCGAATCACTTGATTGGACGTGGTGATCATCAGCACTTCGTCCTCGGGCGCGACGAGAATCTGGTCGAGCACCTTGCCGATGTCCTCGCGCTCCTTTGCGAACGCCTTGACGCCCTTGCCGCCGCGCGACGTGTGCCGGTAATC
>DATGJX010000002.1:0-3025 GCA_035294905.1 Vulcanimicrobiaceae bacterium
CCAATGTACTTAAACAAACGCGAAAACCTTACAGTTTGTAGCTTTGCACGGGGCGCAACTGGTTGTGGCGGGAGAAGATAGGAATCGAACCTACCAGTCCCCTTGCGGAGACCAACGCGGTTTTGAAGACCGGCTGAGGCACCAGCCCCAGACTTCTCCCCCAAAACGAGCCGCTTGAAATTCAAGGGAAACAAAGTTTGAAGCCTGCCAGCCACTAACATTTTTTCGTTAAAGGTCAGGTCTCACGACATCGCATCTCCATTGGGAAGGGGCTCATTCTTGAATCGCTTTAAGCGAGCGCTCTCAATGGTGGTAACACTATTTTTGGTTTCCGGTTGTGTGCATATCGCCTCCAAATCGACGGTACCGCGCTCAGAAAATCCGTATGACGGTTGTTATCTTTACAAAGAGCTGCTCCCAGCCACACCTCGGGCACTTACGCACGCAAAGCTAGGCCGCAGGGATGTTCAGCTCATCAACCACTGGATAGTAATAACCCCGGAGAGCCAGCGCAAGCTTCTACGTTGGATCAGAGATCCGTACAACAACGAACTTTTGGTGCTAGTCGATACGTCTCGTCTCTATCCCAGTCGGGCCCTGCAGGCTTTGGACTCGAATCTTCAGTTAGACCCGTTTAGCTGCGATCTAATTCCGGTTCCTTCCACATAGCAGCTAACGGCCTGCCGGCTTTTGCTGACACTAACCCCAGGATAGACGCCGCCGCTCGCAAACCACCGCGGCGTGTCGTTGATACGCTTACCGGAAGTCTTGGTCGCAGCGTCCGTGGCGAGCGGCATCTTACACGCCGCCGTCCTCGTGAAAAACGACGATGGCACCGCAATCGTCGCTGCACGCGTTACATTTTCAGACAGCCTAGGCGCCAAAGACGAAGAGCGTACCGACCGTGATGGCCATGCACGAGCCGCTGCGAATTTTCGAGCGATCGCTGCAACCGTGCATGCCCCCGGCTACGTAGACCAAACAGCGGCTGTTCGGACTGCAACAACGCTAATCGTGTTGCAGCGCGATCCTAAGCTCGTGGGCGTCGTACGGGTCGCAACGCTCAGCCCGCACGGTATCTTGCAATTGCCGTTTGCGGTATCATTGCTCGACGGCAATCAGATTCGCAACTCCGGGCACACGACGACTGACGCTTTGCTACGCGGACTACCGGGCTTTGACCGCACGCGGAGCAATGCGGCCTTCACGAACTACGGCCAGCTGCGCGTTTCGTTCGCTGGTGCTGGAACGGATCGGGGAGCGGTGTTCGTCGATGGCGTGCCCGCGCAAGATGCATTCGGCGGCCAGATCGACTGGGTAGCCTATCCGCCGGGAATGTTGCGGCGTGCAGAACTGCTGCGCGGCGGCGGATCGGCCTTGTATGGTGCCAACGCAATCGGCGGCGTCATGCAGCTGTACACCGCGATGACGGACGCGCCGGCCGCCGGTGCGTCCGGATCGGTCGCCTATGGTGCTGGGACTCGCGGTACGAACATGGCGCAGGCACTGCTCGAGTTAGCGATACGGCCAGGAGCGAGCTTCACCGCGTACAGCAGCCGCTGGCATCAGACCTATGACGACTTTCCGGCAAGTTTTAGCAGCCCCATCGACACCGCGGCTGACTCGCTCAACAACGTTACCAGCGCAGCTTTGACGCTGAGCGAAGGCCCGACGTTGGTGCGATTGACCGGCATGGTCGCTGACGATACCCAGTACGAGGGCCGGCCCAACTATTGGGAATCGCGTGCGCTATCGCAATACAGCGCCGCGTTCAACCGCACGCAAGCGCAGTCGAGCGAGAGCCTGACGTTCTATGCGCGCGATGGACTCGTGCACAACGTCAGCGATCAGTTTCCAACGGCTCCCGGGGTGCTACGATACGCGCAGGACGTGCCAACGGTCGAAAATGGCGCCAGCGTTTCGTGGCGGATCGCGACAAATAGCAACGATTTCCAATTGTTAGCGGATACGCGCAGCGTGGCTGGTTCGAACTACCAATACGGCAGCTCGGGCAAGTTGCAAAACGCAGGCGGCGGTTCACAGTGGTTGTCAGGCGTCGCACTGCAAGAGATGGTTGAGCGAGGCAACGTTTCCGTTGTGGCCGGTATGCGCGCCGATCAGGTGTTCACCTTCGGGGAGTTCATGAGCAACGGGCCCACCGCTGCTAACATCAGTCACCCTGCAGCAAAGCAGGATGGGGCAGTGTCTCCCAGATTTGGCGTGCGCGTGGACGCATCACCGACCATCGCACTGCGCGCTTCGATCGGCGGTGGCTTTCGCGCGCCTTACCTCAATGAACTCGTGCGCGGTTTTCAGATCGGATCGACCAAGTTCGCTCCCAATCCGGATCTCACGCCGGAGCGCAGCGCGATGACTTCCGCCGGCACGTCGCTCTTCATCGGGCGCGGCTTGCTCTCGTACGACTACACCCACGACCGGGTCAACGATGCGATCGGCTTCATGACGAAATCCGCCAACCTGCAAGTGCGGCAGAACATCGAGCAGACCGCAACCGACGGATCGACGTGGCAATACGCGCTGCCTTTAGGACCATGCGCGCGGCTGCGAGCTGCCTACACGGAACAACGCGCCCGCGTCATCGCCGGCCCGGCGACGATCGTCGGAAAACAGCTAGCGTTCGTGCCGGACACCAATGCGAGCGTCGGCGTCGACGATGCAAACGGCCGTTTCCAGTGGGGCGTCGACGCCACGTTGGCGGGCCAGACCTACGCGGATGACCTCAACACCGAACCGCTGAACTCGGCCTTGCTGGTCGGTTTCCGCGCGACGGAGCAACTCGGCGCTAACGCGAGCTTGTCTTTGTCTGCGGATAACGCCACCGATCGCGTGTATCTCTCGAGCCAAGATCGGCTTGGTCCGCCATCGGTCTACATGCTGCGCTACGAACAGCGTCTTGGCAGCGCCGGATCGCGCTCGTCCACCAGCTGCATAGGTTAAGAACGATTTAACCCTGCCTTAAAGGGCCGCGCAAGCGCCGTTCGAAGGCATCGCCATTTGAACCATT
>DATGJX010000003.1:0-19317 GCA_035294905.1 Vulcanimicrobiaceae bacterium
GAAGCGAGCGTCTTTCCACGCTGCACGGCAAGCCCGTCGTCATCAACTTTTGGGCGTCGTGGTGTCCACCGTGCACCGCAGAGCTGCCGTACTTCGAGCGGCTCGCGCAGACGTACGGCGACAAAGTCACCATCGTGACTGTCGACTGGGACGAGCAGCCGGGCATCGCCAGCGCATATCTGCGCAGCCACGACATTGCGCTGCCCGTCGTGAACGACCAGCAGAGCAACATCTACAAGGCATACTCGCTCTCCGAGGTGCCCGACACGCTCGTCCTCGACGCCCAAGGCAACGTCACCTACGTTTCCGTCGGCGAATTGTCGTGGCACGAGCTGGACGGGGCCGTGCAGCACGTACTGACGGCCCCGCTCGCGCCCGCAGCTCCCTAGATGCGGACCTGCAGTTGGAAGTACGCCTGGAACGGCGTCGGAATCTGGTTCGAACTCGGCGCGTACGCTTGATCGAAAACCAGCGGATATCCCGTCGTTCCGTTTACCGGATCGTGCGGGCTGTTTCCGTAGAAGAAACCCGCGCCGGGCTGCACGCCGACGTACGTAGAGTTCGGAACGTATTCGCAGATAAACTGATTCGGCGCATACGCCTTGGTCCACGGTTCGGCGCTTCCCGCAAAGCAGTGGTTGTAGACGTTCGCAAGCAGAACGGATGCGCGGATGTTCGGCGTGATGTCGTAGCCGATCTGCATGCCCACGTTGAGTTCCCACGGATTGCGGTATTGTCCGATTTTATCGAACTGACCGGTTGCGGGATTCGGAATCGCGATGTTCGTTGCGCACGTTTGATAATCCGCATTGAGCGATCCCGGCACGACGCCGATATCGCCTTGGTTCGCAATACACGTGCGCGGATCGAGACCCGGAATGTCGGTGGGCGCACCGTACGAGAAGCCCTCCCACAGATTCGCCGTCAAGGCTGCTTGCAGCTTGTTGTGCTTCCAGTTGAGGAAGCCGGCGAACTCGTTCGGCGGAATCGCCGTTGCCGCGTCGCCCAAGAGCAATCCGTACGGGAACAGGTTGGCATACGTGGGGTAGAACCCGTTGACCGGGAACTCCGCGTTTATCTGCGCCTGCGTGATGGTGTCGTTGTAGTACGGATTTGCAACTAGGCCCGGCGTTCCGGCGGTGCACGTCGTCTGCGGCGTGCCCGAGAGATAACACGGCGCGCCGCCGTTGATCTTTTCGAGCGATAGAAACGGCTGAATCGATCTGGTCAGCGTGGTGATGATGTTCGCGCCGTCGATCAGATTGTAGCGCAGCTTCGCATTGGTGTAGGTATATGCAAGCTGCCCAGACCAGCCGTTCTCCGCCGGATTTCCCTTGGCAATCGCCATCTCGACGCCGTCGGTCCGTTGCGTGCCCGAGTTGAACGCACCCGAGAGTCCGCCCGGCAGCGCAACTTCAACCGATTGGTTCGACGTGTAGCGATAGAACGGCGAGAGTTTGAAGCTCCAATCGGTGTTCGGGATGCGTTGCTCGAACGAGAGATCGACGTTGTTCGAGAACTGGATCGGATTGTTGTGGACGACCGACGGCAAGCCGATGTTGTAGTACTGCGAATCGAACAAGTTCGTCGCCATCCGGTAGCCGTCCGGATACGTGAGCACTTGTTCGAATGCAGTCGGCGTAGGCTGCGTATAGCGGCCGTACGAGAGGCGCAGCACCGAGTTCGGCCCCATCGTGTAGGTGAAGCCGAAACGCGGTGAGAGCGTCTTGTCGGTGATGGTGCCGGAACCGCCGAGTGTTATCGCCGGAATTCCGTGCGTGCCGGGATGATACGCCTGCTGTCCCGTAACGGCATCTGCCGGACACGGCGCGCCGGGTGCCGTCGTGACGAATCCGGCGTAGCTGCTGGTTCCGGGGAAGCGCGGCGTCGGATTGATATTCACCGATGGTGTTTGCAGCAATCCGTTTGGTTCGACGCACGCCGTCGCATTGATCTGGTTGAACCAGAATTGCTGCGAAGCGGACGAGTAGTCTCCCAGCCCGTAGCCGTAGCTTTCGAACCGCACGCCCGCGTCGATGTCCCAGCGCGTGCTCGGCCGGAACTCGTCTTGCAGCGCAACGTCGTAGAACTTCGGCTTGACGGTGTTGATGTTCGCGAACGATGCGAGATTCTGCGTCAGCAGCCACGACGTGCCCGCCGGAACACCCGCCGGTACTGGTGCAAGACACGAGAGCGGAACTCCGCACCCGCTTTGACCAGCCTGAACGGCACCGATCGGTGCGCCCGCAAGCGCCGACAGGCACGAGACCTGCGTGCCGGCGGCCAACGTCGTTGGATACGCAGGGTCGATGATCGTGCGCCCTTGCGCGTTGTTGTATGCCGCATAGCAGCTGCCGTTCGGCGCTTGCAATGTGGCAATCGGCGTGCTCGTCGGCGTGAACTCGAACTGCGAGTTGTTCCAGCGAAGCGGCGTCGACGCCGTGTAGCTGCCGGTTATGCTGAGCAAATGCTGCGGACTCAGTTGATCGTCAAACTGCGCGAACGCTCCGCGCGTGTGCGTATTCAACTCGTAGTCGCCTGCCGTCGCGCCGCCGATGAAGAACGGCGCCACGCCGAAGTTCGGATCCGTCTGCAGCCAATCGGAGTAGAACGTATAGCCGTACACGCGCAGGTACGCGTTACTGCTGAAGTTCTTCTGATACTGCACTTTGAAGATCGATCCGTTGTTGTCGGTGTTTGAGACTTGGTACGGTGAGAACCCCGATTGGAACGTGCGGTTCTGATTCGTCGACGGAAAGTAGTACGGCGCAACGATGTTCGGCTGACCGAGCGCCGATTGTCCGAACTCTGCGTTGACTACTTGGAAGCCGTCGAAGTACGGAACCGGTGAGGTATTCGGCGTCGTCGCCGCACATGGCGGCGAAGCGCCGAACAGCGCGAAGAGATTGAAATAGTCGCACAGCCCGGCGTACGCCGGCGAGGCCGCGGGACCGAGGAAATTCGTTCCGGGAGGCGCGCCGAGCGCGTTAGCCAGGAACGTGTTGTAGTTGCCCGTGCCGTCGGGATTGGTTCCCGCCGGAACGAACATCGACTGCAGGAACGGCAAACCGCCGAACGTGGAGATGTTGTCCCACGCCGTCGTCTGGTAGTAGAAGTTGTTGAAGAGGATCTGCACGTCGTCGCGTCCCGAATCGTATTTGTGCGGGATGCCGAAATGCAGGTTTATCACCGCTTCACGATCGCTCAGGTCGTTGCCGCGTAGTGCAATCGTGTTCGTGCCGGCGATCGGTCCATACACGTTGCACGCATTCATCATGCCTGAACTGCCGTAAAGACCCGCGAGAATCGGCGAGAGGTACGATCCGTTCGCCGGAGCGGTCGCACCGCCGCCGGTGCAGTCGGACCACGGCCCACGGCCGCTTGCGGCGATGCCGAACAGCTGCGCGGGTTCGAGCAGTGTGTTGAACGACGCACCCTGTTGGCCGAATTTGTTGTCGCCGTCAGGATTCAGGTCGCCGCCGTTCTGCTCGGTGAACTGATTGGGAATCATGTTGTCGCCGCGAACTGCGGCGTACCACGAGAAGTTTCGATCCGGGATCGCGCCGCCGGCTTCAGCGTCGGCTTTGTGAAAAAACGCCGGTGCGCCGATTCCGAACGTGAGATTACCGTAGCCGGGATACGTACCGGTCTTGATGACTTGATTGATGTACCCGCCCAACGTCGGCGACGTCGCGCTTGCGGGGCCGCCGCCCGTGTACACTTCCGTGGTTTGGGCTCCGAGATTCGAAAGCGAACTGGCGTTGTAGTTGTCGAATGCGCGATTCACCGGAACGCCGTCGAATTCGTAACCGATTTGATTGTAGCTGGATCCGTGAATGTAAAAAACTTGGCCGAAGCCGAAGTTTCCTGGCAATCCCACGACACCCGGCATAGAGTAAATCGCCGAGTATGCGCTGTTGAGATTGTTGCCCCCGCCGGACGTCGCAAGCGCGCCTGCTGCCGCGGGGCTCACTTGATAGACGTCCGTCGTCGTGCCGGCTTTGACCAGATTGCCTTGCGCGGCCGTGTGTACGACCGCGATCGTGCGCAGCGCTTGACTCAGCTGCACTTGCAGTGTCTGCGTTTGATCGGCGAATACGGTGACGCCCGGCATGGACGTCGTGCCGTAGCCTTCCTTTGCTGCACTTACCGTGTAAGTGTCCGGTGCTAACGAGAGAAAGGTGAAATGTCCGCTTGCGTCTGTACGTGTAGTCGCGCGTTGCGACGGCGACACGACCGATACTTGTGCGTCGGCAATCGGCGCACCGTTGGTCGTCATGACTACGCCGCTAAGGCTGCCCGTCGTTCCTGCCAGAACCCATGTTCCCTGGAGCAACATCGCGAGCAGCGCAAATGCGGTGCAGACGTGGCGGAGGTACGTTCTTCGCATGAGAGACCTCCGTAATGAATAGTGCGAAAGCTCGCACTACTCAAAAAGCGAACAACGCACACAACCTGTGATCTCACCAAATCTCACAAGATCTCACATCGTCATGGCGACGTATCCATGGTCATGGTGAGGTATCCATTGTCATGGTGAGGTATCCATTGTCATGGTGAGGTATCGAACCACCCTGAGCGCTAGTCGAAGGGCGAGCGCGGAGCGCTCGTTTCGCGCGGCCGCTGCAGGCTTTGCGAACCTGCCCGTCGACTTCGCCCGGTGCCTAACGCTTTCTCGCGCTGTGTCATCGTGCGTTATCGAACGACCGCGAGCTGTCACGCTGAGGTATCGAAGGGCGAGCGGCGCCGAGCGCAGTCCAGGCGTTGCGGATGGACTTTTGCAGCCTGTGAGCGATGATCGGCACGTCCTTGGCCGAGTCTGGGTAGTTAGACGCCAGAATAAGTTTACGGCATAATAGCGCCGTGAAGACTGTCACGATTCACCGGGCGAAGACGCACCTCTCCGATTGATACGCGCGCTCCAAAGCGGCCGGGAACAAGAGATAATTATCGCGCACGGCAGAGTCCCTGCGGCGCGGTTGGTGCCGTACTTGCCGAAAGGAAAACGCAAACTGCGAATCGACGACGGCATGTTCGATATTCCCGACGTTTCGATGCCCCGTCTCCGGAGATCGAGCGGCTCTTTAAAGTCGATACCTCGTTGATCTGCTGCTCGATACCCGCGCGTCCTATGGGCAGTTCGTGACGGCCGATCCGCTCGTATTGCAGTACCCCATTCAAACGCTCGATGCGCGATCGCACGGCTGCCGAGCAGCCGCCCAGCGGCTAAGGACTTGGCACTCAGTTGCCGAGACTGCTAAGATAGGGCTATGAGCAGCGATGGTGGGGGCGGTTTGGACAAGCGCAAGGCGTACATCCTGGCGACGGTGGTGTACGAGTACATTGCCACGGCCGAACCCGTCGCCTCGCAGGCGCTCACGCAGAAGTACAATCTCGGCGTAAGCAGCGCAACCGTGCGCAACGAAATGGCCGAACTCGAGGCGGGCGGTTATCTGGTGCAACCGCATACGTCGGCCGGGCGCGTCCCGTCGGACGCCGGCTACCGCATGTACGTCGACCAGCTGATGCACCACGAGCAGATGGCTCCCGACGATCGCAAACGTATTCGCGACGAGCTGCGCGATGCGAGCCGCGAACTCGACGAAATCATCGAAGGCACGACGCGTTTGCTCGGACGGCTCTCGAAAAATTTGGCATTCGTCACAAAACCCGCGCAAGACTCGGCTACGTTCCGCCATATTCAGCTGATTTGGCTGTCGGCTCGCACGGGCGTTGCAATCGTCGTGACGACCATCGGCGTTTCGGCGCAGTCGCTCTTTGAACTCGCGAACGATGCAAGCCCCGACGACTTGACGCGCCTTTCGAACGCGCTCAACGCGCGTTTGGGCAGTCGAATGCTTCGCGAGATTCGCGAACGCGACGTCGCCGCATGCACGCAGGAACTCGGGCTGGGCGACGATTTGAAGAACGCCGTGCTCAATGCGCTTCACACGGCGTCTGCCGACGATTCGCCGACGCTCAGCGCTTCGGGCGCGCAGAATCTACTCGACCAGCCCGAATTTCACGATCTGCGCAAGCTGCGTTCCATTTTGCGCATCGTCGAAGAGCAGAAGACGCTCTATGACCTGGTCGCGGATTCGATGAACGCAGAATCGCCGGAGGTCAAAATTGGCCACGAACTGGGTGTGGAGGAAATGACCGACTTCAGTATCGTAACGGTCCCATACCGTTTCGGACAGCACGCAATCGGCATGCTCTCCATCCTGGGGCCGCGCCGCATGCCGTACGGGCGTTTGATGGCGCTGGCTTCGGGTACGGCTGAAACACTTTCCGAACGATTGTCGGACGTCGAGATCAAGTAACCCGTAACGAATGCCGACCAAAGACTTCTATGATGTGCTCGGGATAAACCGCAGCGCGAGCGCCGACGATATCAAACGTGCCTACCGCGCGCTTGCGCGCAAGCACCATCCCGACGTCGCCGATAATAAAGCGGAAGCGGAACATCGCTTCAAAGAGATCAACGAAGCATACGAAGTGCTCTCCGACCCGCAAAAGCGCGCCCAGTACGACAGGTACGGTACGGTTAGCAACGGCGCAGCAAGCGGATTCGGCGATTTCGGATTCGGGCAAGGGTTCGGCGGCGCGGGCGGCTTCGGCGACATCTTCGATATTTTCTTCGGCGATCGCATGGGCGGCCAGCAAACGCAAGCGCGCCGGAGCGGACCGTCGCGCGGGTCGGATCTGCGCTACGATCTCGAAATCACGCTGGAAGAAGCGTTCCGCGGAACCACGCGTGAGATTCAATTCAATCATTTGGCGCAATGCGAGACGTGTCACGGCAGCGGCGCGGCTCCGGGCACGCTCGTCGTTCCGTGCGATCGCTGCGGCGGAACCGGCGTACAGCGCATGGTGCGTCAAACACCGCTCGGACAGTTCGTCACGCAATCGACGTGCACCAAATGCAATGGCGACGGACAAGTTATCCAGCACCCGTGTCCGGACTGCTCGGGCCGCGGACGGCGCGAAGTCGAGCGGCGCTTGACGGTGAAAGTGCCCGCAGGCGTTGACGACGGCAGCCGCATTCGCATTACCGGCAGCGGAGAAGCCGGTATTCGTGGCGGACCGCCCGGCGATCTGTACGTTTATTTGAGTATCGCGCCGCACGCGCTGTTCAAACGCGACGGTTTGGACACTTACGTCGACGTGCCGATCTCGTTCCCGCAAGCGGCGCTCGGCGCGCAGATCACGGTGCCCTCACTGGAGGGCGAACTCTCACTGGGTTTGCGCGAGGGCACGCAGTCCGGAACTACGTTCCGCATGCGCGGGCACGGCATACCGGCGGTGCGCGGCAATCATCGCGGCGATCACGTCGTCACCGTTCACGTCGTCGTGCCGACGAAAGTGAACAAACGCCAGCGCGAACTGCTCGAAGAATACGCGCGTCAAGGCGGCGATCACCTCGACGACCGCTCATTCTTCGACAAAGTGAAGGACGCATTCAAACCTGAATAATGTCATCCTGAGCCGAATACTGTCATCCTGAGCCTGTCGAAGGACAACCGAGCCGTGTCGAGGTTTTTTGTACAGGGCATCCACCAAAGCGGCGACGTCGTTACGCTGGGCGGAAGCGACGCGCACAAAATCGTCAGCGTTCTTCGTATGCACGACGGCGAAGCGATCGAAGTGATCGATTCCGCCGCGCAGCGCTTCAGCGCAACGGTAACGATGGACGGGCGCAGCGTTCACGCAAACCTCGGCGAACGCCTCCCAGCAGCAGCGAATGCGAGGCACACGATCACCGTTGCGCAAGGTGTTCCCAAAGGCCAGAAGATGGACTTCGTCGTCGAAAAGCTCACGGAACTCGGCGCCGCGCGAATCGTTCCGCTCGAATCGGAACGCACGGTCGTCACGGACGTGAGCGCGAATAAAGTCGAGCGCTGGCGCCGTCTTGCGAAAACGGCTGCGCAGCAGTGCGGCCGTGACACGATTCCAGAAATCACGCAGCCAAAACGTTTTGCCGATCTGTGCGAGACTTTCGCAAACTACGATCTCGTGCTGCTTCCTTGGGAACTCGCGGATCGCGCTCCGCTGCGCGAACGGCTTCCCGCACTGCTCGCAGCTACGAAAAACATGCTGATCCTCATCGGCCCCGAGGGCGGCTTCTCTCACGCCGAAGCCGAAGCGGCGGAGTGCGCAGGCGCGCAGCTCATCTCGCTCGGCTCGCGCATCCTGCGCACGGAAACCGCTGCGCTGGTAGTCTTGTCAATCTTGAATTACCTGTCGGAACGGTGACCGGCCTCACCGATGGTCGCGTCTGGGCTATATCCTATGTGGGCGTTAGGTGTGCGATACCGAAACGTCGGATTTAGGTTCGAAACCGGCGTTTCTTGACACTGATGCGTCACGGTCATAGACGCTTTCCTGACATCGTGAATCTGCGGCCGCGAACAGTCGCAAACGGGCATCACTCGCTCGTTGTCGAATGCAACGATCATGAGTCTTCTGTCGGACAGCGTAGCATCGCGGGTGCTGCGTTACTACGAGAGCATTATACCATTGCTCGTGCGGCACTTCGCCGGTATTCCAATCGTCGCTGCGAGTTTTCCCGACGGGTCCCAGGCGCCGCCGCGCTGGTTCGGCCCGCACGAGAATGCGCTGACGTGGCTGCTCCATCGCGGCGCGATCGAGTTTCACAGTTGGACCCCAATACCAGGAGATCCGCTGCGCGCGCGTTTCGGCCGCGTGCTCCTCGAGCTCGAACCTGGTGCGCCGCTGCAAAAAATCGTGCCCGCCGCGTACGCGCTGCGCGACGCGATAGCGAGCCGCGGACTGCACGCCATTCCCGTTCTCAGCGGAGAAAGCGGAGTAGCGCTTTGGATTCCGTTTGATGACGGACCGCAATACGCGGCCGTGCGCGGTTTACTGCACGACGTCGCGGACGAGGCGATCGCCCGCCACCCGGACATCCTCACGGCAGATCCGCTCGTGCGCTGCGATGGACGCGTGCATGTTCACGTCTCCTCGAATGCGCCGGGCCGTTTTAGCGCGCTGCCGTATTCATTGCGCGGCGACGATCGCCTGAGCGTCTGCGCTCCGCTCCACTGGGACGAAATCGATCGCGTGCTGCCGGGAAGCGTAAATGCCGAATCCTTCGCAAATCGATTCGCGGCAGTGGGTGACGTGTTCGGCGAACAGTTGCGCGGCATGCACCGTGCGCAAATCATGGCGACACCCGCAACGCAGCCCGAACGCGGGCACGTGCTGGGCGCGGTGCTCGACGTTCTCAGCGACGGCGTTGCGCGCACCGCCGACGAGATTCTGGCCGAAGCGCAGAAGCGCGGCACGCTCTCGAGCGACGTGACGCGCAAGTACGTCTACACGGCACTCATCGAGTACATTGCGCGCACGCAGGGTCGTAAGCGCAAACCGCTCATCGTGCAGAATCCCGATCGTCGCTTCCGCATCAACGAACCGCCCGATGCATGGCCGAATACGAGCGTACCGCAGCTGCCGCCGGATCCCGGCGGCGATGCGCTCTGCGCGCGGCTCGAGCAAACCTCGCGCGGCGACGATCCGACGGCATTCGAGCAAGCCGTGTGCGATGCGTTCGAAGCGCTCGGTTTCGCCGCCACGCACATCGGTGGAAATGATGCACCGGACGGCTACGCCGATGCAATCTTAGGACCGATGCAGTACCGCGTGATGCTCGAGTGCAAAACCGCACGGGCTCAGGTGACCCAGCCGGACTGCTTTGAAGCGAGCAAGTATCGCGGTGCGTACGGAGCCGATTACTGCGCCATCCTCGGTCCCGAATTCAGCGGCGAACTCGAATTCGCGTCCGAACTGCAAACGCACGGCGTCAGCGCGTGGACGGTTGACGATCTCCGGCAGATGCTCACCGCAGGCGCGACGGCGTACGAGCTGCGCGACCTGTTTGCGCCCGGCTTTGCGGCCGATCGCGTGAGCGATCTGCTCTGGGACCGCAAACACGGCGACGTCAAACAGTTGAAAGTAATTTGCGATCTCTTGCGCAGCGCGGGCTGGGCGATGCAGATGCTGTCCGCCCGCGCCAACGAACGGGCCGATGCGGCGGCAATTACGCTCGACGTGGCGCTGGGCTTGGTCGACGGCGCGCTGTCGGCCCAGGGAGCGCAGGTCGGATGCACGCGCGATCAGATACGTGGCGCCTTCGAATACCTCACCAGTCCGCTCGTTCGCGCAGCGGCGTGGATCGACGATCAGCGTGAAGCAATCGTCATCATACGCCCAGGCGCATAACCTGCGGAAAACCTACCGAAAGGGGGTATAAGCGCTAGCGATGCCGAGGTTGCTCGAAGAGCTGCAGCGCGGAACGCCCGTGCTTGACAGCAACGGATCGCAAATCGGGGAAATACGCGCGGTCTATGCGTCGGGCGATGCGCGCACTGCGGAGTTTCTGCTCGTCTATTGGAATGCGCGCGGCGAAGAAGCCCTCGTGCCCTCCGATGAGGCGATGCAAGTGGACGACCGCGGCGTGACCCTGCGCCAGCCCGCGGAGTGGTACGACGATCGCCCGGCCTTCAATCCATCGGCGAACCCGCTGCTCCACAAACTTTAACCCCGCGTCATCGTGCGCTTTGAAGATGTGCCCGTTTCCGATGGCCAGCCGTACAGGTGACGCCGCACGTGATACGCGGGAGAATCGTCGATGGGAAAGCGGTCGAAGACATCGCGCAATCGCGCTACGTGCTTGCGGGGTAGCGGCAACCGACCACCAAGCGCCGATGTCACGCGTGGGCCCCAGGATGACGTCGGCCACGAGCGGGTCGACTAGGACCCGGAACACCGCATCCCCTTGTCGTATATGCTCGGATCGACATGGGACTGAAGTTTTCGATCGTCATCCCCACCTATAATGAAGCCGGCGGCATCGAGCGCCTCCTGCGCTCGCTGAACGACCTGTTCATCCAGCATTCGCTGGACGGCGAAGTCGTCGTCGTGGACGACAATTCTCCCGACGGCACGGGTGCGATCGTGGACCGGCTGGGCGCTGAACTGCCGGTACGCTGTTTGCATCGCCCGGGCAAACTCGGGCTTTCCAGCGGCGTCATCGACGGCTGGAAATTTGCGCGTGCCGATTCGCAAGCGCTGGGCGCGATGGACGCGGACTTCAGCCACGACGTCAACATTCTCCCGCAGATGGTGCACGCGCTCGAAAGTGGTTATGGCCTTGCCGTCGGAAGCCGCTACGTCGAGGGCGGCGGTATTACGAATTGGCCGAAGCGGCGCATCATCACCTCAAAAGTCGCGTGCATGCTCGCGCAGCCGCTCACGCGCATCAAAGACATCACGAGCGGCTATCTCCTCGTCAAGCGTGAAGCGCTCGAAGGTGTGCAGCTCGATCCCATCGGCTTCAAGATTGGTCTGGAAGTGATCGCGAAAGCGCACTATGGCAAAGCGATCGAGATTCCGTACGTTTTCACCGATCGCGTCGTCGGGCAGTCGAAGATGAATCAAAAAGAGATCTTCAACTATCTCAAGCAGCTGCGCAAGCTGTATGCGGCGCGCATCTTTCCCAGAGCGAACAACGCGGAAAGCAAAGCGAGAGCAGGCTCCTGATGCCGATGCCCGATTGGCTGCGTCACCGCCGCAGCAAGCCGGAGGAAGCCGAAGAGGCTGCGCTCTGGTCGAAATGCCCGAAGTGTTCCGAGGTGCTGTATCGCCGCGACCTCGCTGCAAATCTGTGGGTGTGCCCGAAATGCAGCCACCATTTCCGCATGTCGGCGTTCGACCGCATCAACACGCTGGTCGACAGCGACTTCACGGAGATTGGCAACGACGTTTTGCCTGGCGATCCGCTTCAATGGACCGATAGGAAGAGTTATCCCGCAAAACTGGCGGCCGATCGCGAGAAATCGCAGCTCACCGAAGGCGTCGTGTGCGGATTCGGTAAGATCGGCGGGCACGACGCCGCGCTCGGCGTCATGGATTTTCATTTCCGCGGCGGAACGATGGGCACGGTGGTCGGCGAACGCATTACGATGTTGCTCGAAGGCGCGCGCGAGCGCAAGTTTCCGTGCATCATTTTCACCGCGAGCGGCGGCGCCCGCATGGAAGAGGGCATGCTCGCGCTCATGCAGATGGCGAAGACCACGTCCGCCGTCGCGCACTTTATGGAAGAAGGCAATCTCTTCATCACGGTGCTGACGGATCCGACGACGGGCGGCGTTTCGGCGTCCTTCGCATTTCAAGCCGACATCATCGTTGCCGAGCCGAAAGCGATGATCGGTTTTGCCGGACGGCGCGTCATCGAACAAACGATCCGTCAAAAATTGCCCGAGCAATTCCAAACGGCGGAGTTCTTACTGGAGAAGGGGCACATCGACATGGTGGTCGATCGCCACAACATGAAGGCGACGCTGGTGCGTCTGCTCGATTATGCCGCGAAGGGAAAGCGATCGGCATAATCGTGGCGATGAATTTGATCGTCGAACGCGAGAAAGGACTGCTCGAACTCGAGAAACGCATCGAAGAGCTGCGCGAGGCCAATGCCCAGCAGCCCGTCGATATGTCATCCGAGATTCGCGCGCTCGAAGAGAAATACGCCGAGATTCAACGCGAAATTTTCGGTTCGATGACGCCGTGGGAGAAAGTCCACATGGCGCGCCATCCCAATCGGCCGACCGCAGCCGATTATATTTCGCAGTTTGCCACGTTCGACGAACTGCACGGCGATCGCCACTTCCGCGACGATCACGCCATCATCGGCGGTTTGGCGAAACTGAACCAACGCGCCGTGATGGTCATCGGCGAGCAGCGCGGGCGCGACACGAAAGAAAATCTGAAGCGGAACTTCGGCATGCCCTCGCCCGAGGGATATCGCAAAGTGCAGCGCTTGGCAAAACTTGCCGGACGCATGGGCTTGCCGATCGTCACGTTCGTGGACACGAAAGGTGCCGACCCGGGAATCGGATCCGAAGAACGCGCGCAATCCGAAGCCATCGCGACCTGTTTGTATGAATTCAGTATAGCGCCGGTGCCCATCGTCGCGACCATTATCGGCGAAGGCGGCAGCGGCGGCGCGCTCGCGCTCTCCATCGCCGATCGCATCATCATGCTCGAGCACAGCTACTATTCCGTTGCCAGCCCCGAGGGCTGCGCGGCGATTCTGTGGAGCGATGCGGGCAAAGCCGACGAAGCCGCGGCGCATTTGAAGCTGACCGCGCAAGATCTCAAAGGCTTCGGAATCGTCGACGAAATCGTGCCCGAACCGCTCGGCGGTGCGCATCGCGACGCGGGGGGAACGATCGCGCGGGTGCTGAAAGCTATAGAGCTGGCGTTGGACGGGCTCGATTCTCTGCCTGCCGGCAGTCTACGAGAGGCACGTTATCTGAAGTACCGCCGCATGGGGACACTCGGACAGAAATGAAACAACGGCGCAGAGGAGCATCCGGAGTTGTCCGTCTCTTCAGCCGCCTCGTCTTCGGAGCCGTCGCCGTCGTCGTCTTCACCCTTGTTTCCATCCAGTTCGCGCGCATCGTGAACGAGAACATTGCGATGGCCCGCTCGCTCTCTTCCATTCAGCAAGACGTAGCCGCTTTGCGGGAACATAAGCGTCAGGAGGAGCACGACCTGCGCCGGCTTACCGACCCCGAGGGGGCCATCCCGGAGATTCACGACCGTCTGCATTTGGTTCGCCCGAATGAAGCCATCATCTACGTGAAACCGGCTCCGACGCCGCATGAGTGATACGCTGCGCGGCGTCGTCATCAACGTCAACGCCTACGGCGCGACGGTACGCCTGGGCGACGGGCGTCTTGCGAGCGCTCCCGCGCCGGACGTCGAGAAGCATCGCACGTATTACGACGGCGGCGTTCTCACGCGCAAATCGCTCGAATTCATCCTTCAGAGCGAAGGCCGTCGTCCGATAGTGCTGCTGGCGCCGCAGCTGCGCGATGACGATCTCGAAGCGCAGATTGCCGGCTATTTGAAATCGACGCAAGAATGGGAAGACCCCGAGCTGCCGCCCGCGCACGAGCGGCACTTTTTGCGCAAAAAACGCCGCGCCGCACTCTTTGAATCGCGGCACGCAACCGATCATTGATTCGCGGCCTCATTTCGGTCGGCACGAATTCGACGCGGGCACTGGTCGCCGATCTCGATAGCGAACCGCCCGTAACCTTACTGCAGCGCTCCACGGGAACGCGCATCGGCGAAGGCTTGCGCGAACACGGGCATTTAGATGAAGCGGCGATGCTGCGTACGCTCGATGCGATGCGCGAGCACCTGGACGCCATGCGTGAGCTGACACGCGACTTACGCGTGATAGCAACCAGCGCCTTACGGCGAGCGGACAACGAAGCGCAATTCGCGCGCAGCGTGCACGACCTCACCGGCGCGCATCTAGACGTCATATCCGGTGAAGAAGAAGCCGCCTGTTCGTTTACGGGTGCGCTGAGCGGAATCGAGGCCGGGCAATCGGAGACGTTCGGCGTTCTCGACGTCGGCGGCGGAAGTTCGGAATACGCCGTCGGAACGAAGCGAGCGCCCGAGCAAAACGTTTCATGCGAAATCGGTGCCGTGCGCTTGACTGAACATTTTACGGTACTTGCCGGAAGGAATGGCCCGGTCGCACAGGACGTCATACAGGCTGCCGCCGTGCAGGCAGAAGCAGCCCTCGGTCCCGCCCTGGAGTTGCAGAACGCCGACCGCATCGTGCTCGTCGGCGGTACGGCGACGACGGCGGTTTCGCTGATGCGCGCGCAGCGCGAAACGTTCGCGTACGCGCAGCTGACGCTGGACGATATCGACGCGTGGGTCGCGCGTTTAGCGGCAACGCCGCTCGAGCAGCGCAAAACGCTTCCCGGAATGAATCCGCAGCGCGCCGATATTTTGCTGGCGGGGCTCATCATCGTCCAGCGCTTTCTCGCGCTGCTCGATAAACGGACGCCGCTCGTGTCCACCAGCGACGTCCTGCTCGGCTATCTGCTGCGCCACCCGAGCGGCCTTCCGTAAGCGAGCTCGGTTCAGTTACATACAGAGACGCATGATATTATCAGCGACGGGTATCATGCAATCGCACGATCACGAACAATCGATAATGGCGAGCATCGACGTTCGCGGTTATGCAAGGAAACGCAAACCCTAGTGCGATGCCGCGCCCAATAACCTCCCCGTTGTGTGCGCGGCATCGTGCGTTCGTATTCCGGGCGCGCGAGTAGTGCGGCTCGCGCCCGTCGAAGATATGCGTATGGAAGATGACGTGTATCGCGCCGTTCTCGACGCGCGCCGGGCTTGGAATGACTACCTGGACGCTACCGACGAGGATGAGGACGAGGTCTACGAGGCATACCTCGAAGCGGCCTCCGAAGCGGTTCCTTTGGTCGGCGGGCTCATCGAGCTCTGTGTCGAGGCGAACCTCGTCGCCATCTCCGCACGCGATCGCGAAGAACGCTACGTCGACCTTGCCGCGACCAACGCGCGCGTCCACGCCGATGCGATTATTGAAATCGTCGGCGACATCGTGCTCGGACATTCCGAGGAACTGCCGTCATTCGAACGCCGCGCGCCGCAAGACGACGAAGAAACGCGCTTCAATCGCGCGCGAGAAATGTTTCGCGAAATGAATCGTCCGAACGTGAGCCGCGCAGTCGACGAACTGCGCCAGATGCGTGACGAACTGCTGCGCAGCGGCCAGGAAACCTATGCTACGCGCCTATCGCACGTCCTCAACCTATTGCAGATATCTCCGCCGCGTTTGAGCGACTAGCAGCTGTCCATGTCATCGTGAGGTATCGAACGACCGCGAGCGCAGTCGAGGCGCACGCCAATTACTCTACTCCAGATGTATACCGGTGCCCGGTTCGCCGGGAATGGGCTGCTCCTGCGTAATCTCCTCGGTCGGTAAGCCGGCGTCGCGGTACGCATCGAAGCCGCCCTCGAGTACGGCGGCTTGCGTGTAACCCTGTTCGCGCAGGCGCGTCGCAACGCGCTCGGCCTCTTCGTCGGAATCCGCATACACGACGATTCGCCCCTCGTGCGGCAGCGGGAGCGTTAGTCGCTCTTCGGAGATGAGCGCGCGCTCGTCGTAGCGCACCGCTCCGCGAATCTGCTGTTTTCCCGGGTGCCTGCGCGCATCGAGAATCGGCATGGTCGTACTGTCGATTTCATTCGCGCGCACGCGCTGCACGGCGTCACTCATCGCATCCTCCTTCGAGCGGCTGCTAAGTGCTGATACCCGCAAGCCGCTCGAAGTAGACGCTAGGAGTTAGAACACGATCAGTTGGTCGTTGGGCGGCGCCGTTACCGTTTCGCTCTCCACCGGCGCTCCCAGCGAGGGGATGCCGCCCGTGTAGATGATCGGCATCACGTCGATGCATCCGGTCGCACCGCCCGGGCCGCTTGCGGGGCCGGACAATCCCATTGCCACGAGCCAGGCTTGTTTGCCCGGAATCACGGCCACACTGGACACCTGCATGAGCGTTTGACCCAGCACGCATGACGCCGGTGTGGCAACGCTCCTGATATCCGACGGGAAAGTTTCCTTGTTCACGCCGCCAACGATTGCGATGCCGACATCCGTACCGACGAATGCGGTGTAGCCGTCCGTCGCTACGGAGTATCCGTGCAATGATGGATCGATGCGCGTACTTGCTACGCCCATCGGCGAAGACGTTCCAAGGCCGGCGAAGAGCCACAGCGTACCGTTCTGCGGAGAAGTGCTGGTGTTCGCGACCAGCGCTTGGTAGTCGCCGCTGGATGCCTTGAACACGTCCACGCCCTCGCGTCCACGCAGCCCGTTGGAAGAATCGGCCGGGTCCAAAACCGTTACCTGAGCGGTCTCGCTATACGCATCGGTGCCGGTTTCCTTGAACACGTTCAAGTGTGCACCGCGAGATACCAGCACTTGGCCATCCGGAGACATCGCCAGTCCCGACGTGTCTTCCGGCGTGCCCATGGTCATTGGAATGGTACTGAACGTCGGTGGTGATGTCGTGAGGTTTGCCTCGAGCAAGTAGTTCGAACCGAATGCATTCAGCGCAACGATTGCCGTGTTTTGATCCGGCATTACGACAGCAGAACCGTCGCAGTTAACCGGCGGCGTTTGCGGCACGCATTGCCCAGAGATGTCGATCGGCGTACCGGGGCTTATCGTGTTGCCGCTAACGGTGAACGGAATCAGGTTTTGCGATGCGCCGTTACCCGCCATGCCGGTTAGCGATCCCGGCACGTAGGCTACCGAATCAAGCTGGAAGCCGCCGCTAACCGGAACCGGCGCTACGGTCTTCGTGCCGATATTGACGTACGTGAGTAGCCCGTTTGCCTCGCCGTAATCGCCGGTTATCGCGTTGTTCGCGGGAGCCGTAGGTGAGGGCGACGGAGATGGCGATTGAGACGGTGATGGCGACGGCGACGGCGAGTGACTCGGCTTCGGAGTTGGCGAGTTGCTCGGCGATGGCGACGGCGAGTGACTCGGCGATGGCGACGGAGAGTGACTCGGCGAAGGACTTGGGGAATGTGTCGGCGTCGGTGTGGGCGATCCACCGGGATTTGTCGTCGGAGGCGTAACTGTGCCGCCGCCGCCACCGCCTCCCCCGCAGGCAGTGAGCGAAATCATGAGTGCGGCAAAAGCGAGCCCAATAGCCGGCCTCGCGTGGCTCCGGTGAAGCATCGGTGGACCGTCCCTTTCCTTTCCCACCATCGTAACGCCGGCTTGCCCGGGAGCTTAGATGCTAGGGGCCTATCCGATGACCACTCCCTAAGGCGCACGGACCGGGACGAATATCCCCTAGTCAAGCACGGACTTAGGGTATAGGCCTTGCAGCGGAGGTAGAGTGTGGACGCCCTGAACATTCTCAAGAAACAACATCGCGATGTAGAAGCGCTCTTCAGGAAAGCCACGACAGCAACGGAGCCCGCCGAGCGTCAGAGGATCTTCAGGCAAGTCGACCGCGACCTGCGGATCCATTCGATTATCGAGGAAGGGATTTTTTATGCCGAGCTCAGGCGGCGTGCGGAAAAAAGCGAGGAGCGCCTCGAGGTGGCCGAGGCGTATGAAGAGCACGCGCTGGTGAAGATCAGCATCGAATCGCTGGAGAAACTCGATCCCGGCAGCGAGCAGTATTGCGCAAAGCTCGGCGTGCTGATGGATCTCGTGCAGCGTCACGTCGACGAAGAAGAAAGCACCCTGTTCAAGATGGCGCATCATCTCTTCGATAAAGCCGAACTCGAAGAAATCGGCAGCCGCCTCGAGGAGGCGGCTGCGCAAGCATCAGTTCCGGTTTAGCCTTTTTTGCGGCGCGATGACGTGCGCCGATTCGGATTCGGCGGGACTTTTCCGCCGCTTTCGCGCGCTTCCGAGAGCCCGATCGCAATCGCTTGTTTGCGGCTCGTTACCTTTTTTCCGCTGCGCCCGGATTTGAGTTTGCCTTCCTTCATCTCGTGCATGGCGCGCTCCACTTTGCGTCCGGCTTTCTTGCCGTACTTTTTGCGCCCAGTGCTTTTCTTGCGTCCCGTGCTTTTCTTGCGCCTGCTGGTGCTCTTTTTGCGCCCAGTGCTCTTCTTGCGGCCGCTCGTGCTCTTTTTTCGCCTGGTCGATTTTTTGCGCCCGGTGCTTTTCTTGCGTCCGCTGGTGCTTTTCTTACGAGTCGTCGCCATGTAACCTCCAGTCCTTCACTTCATTCCGTGCTGGGAGCGCTATCGGTATCACCCGAAGATTTGGTGACAAGCGCCGCTCTGAGTGTTTCGCGCAAATTCGCGAGAGAGGGTTCGAGGCCGCCTTCTTGGTCGAGACGCTCGAGCGCAAGCAGCAAGCGATTCGCCTCGCCGGCATCGATGCGCAAACCGATCTCACCGTGCGCAAATGCATACCGTTCAACGCCGTAAACACTCATGTGCGCCTCCGAGTGATAAGGCCGGGCGTGTTGTCGCCGCTGCGCCGCCGCTCGGAGAGCAAGACGCCGTACACGTCCTCATCT
The DNA here is from genome assembly GCA_035294905.1 of Vulcanimicrobiaceae bacterium. Taxonomy (GTDB): domain Bacteria; phylum Vulcanimicrobiota; class Vulcanimicrobiia; order Vulcanimicrobiales; family Vulcanimicrobiaceae; genus DATGJX01. Next base: position 18,921 of record DATGJX010000003.1, read on the forward strand.
TGTTCGTTGATCGGCGAATCCTGCGCTTTGCCACGGCGCCCCGGCACGACGTTATCGGATTGCCCCGCGCGTTGCGCGCGAATGCGGCTCGACGATTTCACAGTCTTCCGCCCCATATGCTTTTTACTTCCCGTGTTAGCCATATATTCGGTTTACCCACACGCGCCGTCCCTACGTGTCATCCTGAGGTATCGAAGGACCGTGTCATCCTGAGGTATCGAAGGACCGTGTCATCCTGAGGTATCGAAGGACCCCGAGCCTGTCGAGGGGCAAAGAGCTGCTCCATTGTGCACTACATGTCATCCTGAGGTATCGAAGGACCGTGTCATCCTGAGGTATCGAAGGACCGTGTCATCCTGAGGTATCGAAGGACCCCGAGCCTGTCGAGGGGCAAAGA
>DATGJX010000004.1:0-21079 GCA_035294905.1 Vulcanimicrobiaceae bacterium
CGGCATGCGCGAACCGGTTGGAATTACCGATGACGAACTCTTCGAACGTGTAGCGAGAGTTCAGATTTCCGGGGCGAAAATCGCCTTGCGGACGGCCCGGAACCGCGGGGGTCGCAAGCGAGGCCGTGCTGCTTTGCGCAACCTCCGCCGTTTCGGCGAGAACGGTAAATTGCAGTTGCACGCCGGTTCCGAAAATCTCCGCCAGCACCTCGTAAATTTGGCCTTTGAGGCGATTCTCGACCCAGTCGCGCGCGAAGTTGTTTTGCACCGCCAGCCGCAGCTCGTCGCCGCTGAGCGAGACCAGACGGAGCGGCTTGATCCACATCTCGAAAATCGGTTTCGAGAATTTGCGCTCGAGCGCGTCCAGCGCCGATTGCCAGAGATCGCTCGAGATGTCGGGGTTGCCAACCGCAAGCGCCATGCTGAAATCCGTCCTCGTTAACCAGAGTGAGTAGCCACTCGTCATTCACGCCGGCGACAAAAGTCGACAGGCGCGAGGCCGAGTGTGGGAGGCCCGGAATTGGCTTAATCAGACGCCTATCCTGCGAAAAGGACCGACTTTTTTATCCACTTATCCACAGGTGTACAACCATCGATTTTACGAGGAAATTCGCACACGTTCCGCATGCGATTTCCCCCCTTGACAAGCGCGAAATTACGCATGAAATGAGGTGTTTTTGCCCCATCGGGCAGAGTGCGCGCGACGCGCTTTCCACAATGTTGTCCACACGTGTGGAGAGCGCGTCGCGGGGTCGCTTTTCCGGCAATTCGCCGCAGCGCGCCGCCCGGAGGCAACGGCAAGGGTTGACGCTCCCGCTTGGGGGGTCCTATACTAAGTGGCTGTGCCCGCTCACCGTGCGGCGCCGAACTTTTAGCTAGGAGACACCAGCAGCATGAAGCGGACGTTTCAGCCGCACAACCGCCGTCGCAAACGCGTGCACGGCTTTTTGGAGCGCATGTCGACCAAGAACGGCCGGCGTGTCATCAACGCCCGCCGCAAGAAAGGCCGCAAGCGCCTGACGGCCTGATGCGCCATTTCGCCAGCTTGCGCCGAGCCGCGGACTTTGCCCGTCTGCGCCAGCGCGGGCGGCGCCGGGCGACGGCCAACCTCACGCTGTTTTGCGCGCAGGCCGCCCCGGGCGATGAACGTTCGCTCGTCGGCATCACCGTTTCGAAAAGCGTCGGTACCGCTGTGGTTCGTAATCGGCTGCGGCGCAGGCTCGCGGCCTCGCTCCAAGAGTTGCTCTCGCCGCAGGCGCGCATGCGTCTGCTCGTCATCGCACGCCCCTCCGCCGCCACGCTGCCGTTTGCAGTGCTGCGCGACGAGGTGCGAAGGGCCCTCGGCTGATGCGCTGGGCCGCCGTCTTTGCGCTGCGCGCGTACAAGCGCCTCATCTCACCGCTTCTTCCGCCGGCCTGCCGCTTCTATCCGACCTGCTCGGAGTACGCGGCACAGGCCATCGCGAAACATGGGCTCGCACGCGGCGGTACCATGGCCGCAAAACGCCTGATGAAATGTAACCCGCTGCATCCCGGCGGCGTCGACCCCGTCCCGGAAAGGTAAATTTTGCACGTCATCCTCGCCACGTCGTGGCTCGATCCCATCGTGTATGCCGTCAATTACGTCGTTGGCGGCATCAATCTGGTGGTGCACAACCGCGGTTGGAGCCTCGTGCTCTTCGCGCTCGGATTAAAGCTGATCTTTTGGCCGCTGAACGCCAAGCAGTTCATGGCCATGATCAAGATGCAGCAGCTCGCGCCGCAACTCAAAAAGCTGCAAGAAAAATACGGCAAGAGCGATCCGCAGCGCTATCAGCAAGAGACGATGGAGCTGTACAAAAAGAACGGCGCCAATCCGCTCGCCGGATGCTGGCCGATGCTGGTGCAGTATCCGTTCATCATCAGCGTGTACTACGCGGTGCTGCAGCAAAAGCAGCTGTACACGAACGAGCATTGGCTCTGGATCGGCGCGTGGTTCACGCAGCACATGCCCGTGCTGCCGGTATGGAAAGCGCCGCTGCTCGCCTCGAGCCTCGCCGCGCCCGACCTCATTCTGCTCGTGCTCTACATGATTTCGATGTATCTGTTCTCGCGCTACGCCACGATGCCGTCGACGGATCCGCAGCAGGCGCAGACGCAGAAACTGATGGCCTGGTTCTCACCGATCATGCTCGGCTATTTCGGCTTTCAGTGGAAATGGCCGTCGGCGATGGTGCTCTACTGGTTCTCGTACAACATTTTCACGATGGGACAACAGTTCTATCTGCTCAAGCGGTACCATCAGCCGCTTTCCGTGCTCGACAACGAACACGCAATCACCGATATTGCGCCGCAGCCGCAGCCGGCCAAGGCGCAAAAGCAAGCAATTGCGGGCAACGGCGCTCCCAGGCAAATTGGGACGACGAAGCCGGCAAAAAAGAAAAAAGGGGCAAGGCGTTAAGAGATGTTCGAAGACGATTTCGAATTGGAAGATCAACCCTCAGACATTCGCGACCGGGAGATCGGCGGACGCCGCCCGCGCGGCGGGGCCGGCGGACGGCGTCCGGGCAGCGGCATGAAGCGCGGATCCGGCGCCAACGGCACGAGCGGCCACGCGCCGCGCGGCCCGCGCGTGAAACTCGAAGTGCCCGAAGCGGCCAAACCCGCGCGCGATCTGCTCGAGGAGATTCTGACGCGCATGGGTGTGCCGCACGTGGAGATCGAGTACGTGCCGCGCCCTGAAGGCGAGTATTTCGAAGTCACCGGGCCCGATCTGGCGATGCTCATCGGCCGCCACGGCAACACGCTCGAAGCGCTGAATCTCGTGTTCAACAACATTCTGAACGCAGGCGTGCGTAACAACCGCAAATACTTCACCATCGACGCCGAAGGCTATCGCGCCCGCCGCGCCGATCAGCTCAAGAACCTCGCGCTCGTCACGCTCGAGCGGTGCATTCGCGAGAAAAAACCGCAGCGGCTCGATCCGATGCTCCCCTCGGAGCGCAAGATCGTGCATCTCGCGCTGGCCGAAAACCAGTACGTGCGCACGGAATCCGAAGGTGTCGAGCCCGAGCGTCGGGTCGTCATATTTCCGAAGTAATTTTCGACGACACCATCGTTGCCGTCGCGACGCCGCCGGGCAAAGGCGCGATCGCTATCGTTCGCGTCAGCGGCCCGTGCTCGCGCGATCTGGCGAAAAAAGTCTTTCGATCAAAGGGCAAACTCAAAGAGCGCGTAGCGACGTACGGAACGGTCGTCGACGAGCGCGGCGCGGCCATCGACAAAGGCCTGGCGATTCTTTCGATTGCGCCGCGCAGCTACACGGGTGAGGACACGGTCGAGTTTCACGTGCACGGTTCGCCCGTTGTCGCGCGCGAAGTCGTGCGATCGCTGCTCGCATGCGGCGCGCGGTACGCGACGGCAGGTGAATTTACCCGGCGCGCGTTTTTGAACGGCAAACTCGATCTGCATGCGGCCGCAGCGGTCGCCGATCTCATCGATGCGGAGACGCGCTCTGCGGCGCGAGCCGCTCTTGCGAATCTGGGCGGCGGCCTTGCGAACGACGTGCGCGAACTGCGTGCGCGCCTTGCGCACATTTTGGAAGAGCTTGCGGGCGCGATCGATTTTCCCGACGAGGTGCCCGATCCGGATCGCGCGATGCTCCACCGGGAGCTGGACGCGATCGTCGAGGAGTTGCGCCGTCTGCAGCGCGATGGTGAAGCCGGACGGCTCGTGCGGGAAGGCGTGCCCGTTGCGATTGTCGGGCCGCCGAATGCCGGTAAGTCGTCGTTGCTCAATGCGCTGCTCGGTGAAGAGCGCGCACTCGTTTCCGAGATCGCCGGCACGACTCGCGATACCATCGAGGAATCAATCACCGTGCGCGGCGTGCAAATGCGCCTCATCGACACCGCCGGTATCCGCGAGCATGCGGACCGCTTGGAGGCCGCCGGCATGGAGCGCACGCAGCGCGCGCTTGCGAGTTCGCGCGTCGCACTGCTGGTCATCGACGGATCGCAGCCGCTGGATGCCGAGGCGCGTGCCCTGCTGCAGCAAACGGCATCGCGAGCGCGCGTCGTCTTCGCGAACAAAGCCGATCTCGGCACGTGCGGAGCGCGCGAACTCGACCGTATTACGCACGTTCGCGGCAGTGTCTACGATCGCGCATCGCTCGAAGCGATTCGTGATGCGCTTGCGCAGACGGCGTGGGGCGGCGAGCTTCCGGACCTGGAACGCCCGCATCTTGCGTCGCTCGTCGAGCTGAATGCGGTGGCTGAAGCCATCGACGCGCTCGCGCAAGCGCAGCGCACGCTGCAGTGCGGCGACCCGGTCGATCTGACGGCTCCCGAACTTGCGCGCGCCTTTGCTGCGCTGGGGCAACTCACCGGCGATACGGCCACCGAAGAACTGATCGGCGGCATCTTCGCTCGCTTTTGCATCGGCAAATAACCAGAGGCTTTTCCGGCGCTTAATGCGTCGAGTGGACGCCCGCCGTACACTAGAGAACCACGACGAACAGGAGCGGAGGTACGAACCGATGCTGCACATTCGTTCTACACGCGCGCTCGCGCTAATCGCCCTGACCCAGCTGATCGTCGCTTGCGGCGGGGCAGCAGGTACTTCGAAGGGACGTTCGATTGCCGCGCTGCCGCTCGTTCCTTACGCAAGCGCCCTGCTGTTCCCGGCGACGGGCAAGCTCATGGCGCTGTATAGTTTCAACAAAACGCTGAACGACTCGAGCGGCAACGGCAAGAACGCCAAGGATTCCGGCACGCCGACGTACGTGACCGGAGCGCCGTTCGGCGGCGATGCGATCAAATTTGACGGCAGCGGCAAGGCCATCGTTACCGCGCCGCTGGATATCAGCGTTGCAGATTTGAAGCAAGTGACGTTCGGCGGATGGTTTAAAGCGCTCAGCATTGCTACGCCGGAATACGGCATCGTTTCGAACGACGACGGTGACTTCGATCGTTCGCTGGACATCGACAACCGTGATGCCGGCGGCGGCATTAACTGGTCGGCATTCGTCGGCGGTACCGTCGTTGGAAAAGTTGCCGTGAAAACGGGTCAGTGGGTCTTCGCAGCGGTGGCGTTCAATCAAGCCACGCTGCCGGGCAAGTTCTCTTTTTACGTGCACAACGCGGCCGGATTGCAGATCATCCGCGGCGCCGACAACTTCGATACGAGCAGTGTGAAAACGGGCGTCGATATCGGACGCAATCCGAGTTTCGATCAGCCTTTTGACGGCCTTGCGGCGAACGTCTTTTTTTACGACGGCATTTTGACGCAAACCCAGATCCAGAACATCATCGCAAAAGGGCCTTCGGCGATCCCATAACGGTCCCGACGCGCTATGATGGGCGCATGATTGACGTACTCGCGCGCAATTGGTGGGCGATCGCCATCCGCGGTGTCGCCGCCATCCTCTTCGGGCTTTGTGCCTTCTTCATTCCGGGCGCGGCGCTTTGGGCGCTGGTCATCCTCTTCGGCGCATACTCGCTGGTCGACGGTATCTTTGCCATTATCGCCGCGGTCCGCGCGGCTAAAGCGCACGAGCGCTGGGGTCAGCTGCTCGTCATGGGCATTTTCGGGGTCATCGTTGCAGCCATCACGTGGTTTGCTCCGGGTTTAACGGCGCTCGCGCTGCTTTACCTGATTGCGGCGTGGGCCGTCGTAACGGGCGTCTTCGAACTGGTCGCCGCGTTCGAATTGCGCAAGCATATCGAAGGCGAGGTGTGGTGGATGCTCGCCGGGCTGCTTTCCATCGTGTTCGGCCTCTATCTGTTCTGGCGGCCCGCGGCGGGAGCACTGGCCGTGATTTGGATCATCGGCGCCTATGCCATCGTGTTCGGAATCTTCTTGCTCGGCCTTTCGCTGCGGCTGCGCGGCCATCTGCAGCGGAATCGAGCCGCCGGCGTGGCCTAGCCGCCGCCGTCGCCGCCGCAGCTATAATCCAGGGTCGTGCTGCAGGCGGTAAGTGCCAGACGCTGGCGCGCGCCGTGGACCGTCACCGTACTGCTTTGCGGCGGGACGTCCGCCGAGGAGTAGCGCAGGGTGCGCACTCCGGGCTCAACGTTGGCGAAGCGGAACATGCCGTCAGCGCCGGTCTTGGCGTGGAGCTGATGGCCGCCGGACTCGAGGGTGACTCGGACACCACCAAGCGGTTGTCCGGTCGTTCGGTCGGTGATCTGCCCGATGAGCAAGGTCAGGGCGAGCGTTGGAAGCAGGGTGAGAGCGAGGCGCGATTTCATGAGGCGCTCTTCGGCATAGCCCCTTTGCTCACACCTGCTAGAATAAGGCGTTGTGAATGAACCCCTTCGCCCGCACGACGCGGGCGTCATCGTCGTCGGCGGCGGCCACGCGGGCGTTGAGGCCGCCCTGGCTTCGGCGCGTCTTGGCGTTCCCACGCTGCTCGTGACCGGCGACCCGGACCGCATCTGCACGCTGCCGTGCAATCCGTCCATCGGCGGCAGTGCCAAAGGCCAGCTCGTCCGCGAGATCGATGCAGTGGGCGGCGAGATGGCGCGCATCATCGACAAATGTTCGGTGCATTCGCGCTTCTTGAACGAGTCGAAAGGACCGGCGGTACGAGCGCTACGCGCCCAGGCGGATAAACCGGCGTACGCGCGCGTCGCGATCGAAACGCTTCGCGCGCAAGAGCATTTGCAGATCGTGCGCGGTTTGGTTGAATCGCTGATCGTTTCCGCGAATGAAGTGCGCGGCGTGGTGTGCGCCGACGGCTCACGCTACCATGCGCGGCGCGTCGTGCTTGCAACCGGCACGTTCTTAGGAGGCAAAACGTTTCGCGGCGATGTCGTGCAAGCGGAAGGGCGTTTCGGCGAGGCGCCGGCCATCGGCTTATCGCACGCGCTGCGCGCGCTCGGCTTTCCGACGCAACGACTGAAGACCGGAACGCCGCCGCGCATCGATCGCACGAGCGTCGATGTCGACTCGATGCAAATACAAGCACCCAGCGATATGCCGCTGCCGTTTTCCTATCGCAGCGACGCCGAATTTGCGGGACCGCAGCTGCCGTGCTATATCACCGAAACCAACGCGCGCACGCATGCACTCGTCCGCGAAAACTTGCACCGCTCGCCGCTCTACGGCTTGGATTTGATCGAAGGCATCGGCCCGCGCTATTGTCCGTCGATCGAAGATAAAGTCGTCAAATTCGCGCACAATCCGTCGCACCAGGTCTTCATCGAACCGGAAGGTTGGCACGAACCCACGTGGTATGTCGGCGGTTTCTCGACCTCGCTTCCGGCGCAAGTGCAGATCGAAATGCTGCAAACGTTGCCCGGGCTGGAGAACGTGCGTATGCTGCGCGCCGGGTACGCGGTGGAGTACGACATGGTGCCGCCGACGCAATTGCGCGACACGCTCGAAACACATCGAATCGCCGGGCTCTATCACTGCGGACAGCTGAACGGGACGTCGGGATATGAAGAAGCTGCGGCGCAAGGATTGATCGCGGGCGTGAACGCCGCGCGCGCGGCGCTCGGCAAAGAACCCCTGCGTCTTTCGCGCAGTGAAGCGTACATCGGCGTGTTGATCGACGATCTCGTCACCAAAGGCGTCGACGAACCGTATCGCATGTTCACCTCGCGCGCGGAACACCGCATGATCCTGCGTCACGATAATGCGGATACGCGGTTGACGCCGGCCGGGCGAGCCGTTGGGCTCGTGCGCGACGAGGACTGGCAGGCTTTTCGGGAGCGCCAAGCGCGTCTCAAGCAGGGTTTTCGGGTTGCCGAGTCCACGCGTATCGGCGTTCGGCACATCGGCGCTGAGTGCTTCGAGGGAGGCACCAGCGTTGCCGATGCGCTGCGGCGTCCGACCTTGCGGTTCGAGGACGTCGCGCCATTCGTTCCGGGCGTGGATTCCCAAACGGGCGATCGCATCGCCATTGAAATCAAGTATGCCGGTTACGTCCGCCGGCAGCAGACGGCCATCGAGAAGGCCGCACGGACCGAAAGCGTTCCGATCCCGCCGGGCTTTGCCTATGGGGACATTACGGCGCTGTCTGGCGAGGCGCGAGAGAAGCTGACGGCACAGCAGCCCCGAACCCTCGGCGCCGCCGGCCGGATTCCCGGCGTGACGCCGTCCGACATCGCAATTTTGAGCCTGTACGTTCAGCGTCCCGCAGCCGCAGCCGGCTGATGGAGGAGCAGAGCGCGCTCGCTGCCCTGCTGGCAGCGGCTCGGATCGCGCCATCGCTGATCGAGTCGCTCGCGCACTATGGGGCTTTACTGCTCCAAACGAACCGCCGCTTCAATCTGACCGGCGCCGACACGCCCGAAGAATTGGCGCCGCACCTGCTGGATAGCCTGAGCATCGTCCCGTACGTGCAAGGCCCCTTGATCGACGTCGGCTCCGGCGGCGGCCTGCCGGCGATTCCGCTCGCCATCGCGACGGGCGTGCATGTCACCCTCGTGGAGTCCACGACGAAGAAAGCCGCGTTTCTCGAAGCGGTGCTCGGTACGCTTGGCGTTGCGGGGCAGGTCATTCCGCAGCGCGCCGAACTTGCGGCCAGGGATCCGGCGTTGCGCGAGCAGTTCGCGTCCGCGACGGCGCGCGCCGTCTCCAGCGCCCCGACCGTCCTCGAGCTCGCGGTCCCGTTCGTGCGCGTCGGCGGCGTGGCGGTGCTTCAGCGCGGGCAAATGGATGCTCGCGAGCGCGAGGCCGTGCGGGATGCGGCGCCGATGCTGGGTGCCGTCCTGGAAGAAGAAGTCTTACTCGAGGGCGAACGCCGCGTGCTGCTCGCGACGAAGACGGCCCCGACACCCCAGCGTTTCCCGCGACGCACCGGCATTCCGGAGAAGCGCCCACTCTGTTTTTCTTAATGTTTGTCGGGGAACATCGATTGTTATGGTTCCCCGGGAAACATTAAAAACTGGCCGCCGTAAGCAACGCGTCAAGCACGCGGTCCGCGAGTGGTAGGCCGGCTTCCATGGCTTCCGGATGCCACTGAACAGCCAATAAAAACGGGGCCGCGTGCGGCGTTCTGAACTCGAACGCCTCAATAATTCCGTCCTCGCTCAAGGCGCTGACGCAGAATTCGCTCGCGAGGCGGTCTACGGCCTGATGGTGCGAGCTGTTAACTGCACCTAGCGTCGCCCCGCCCACAATGCCGGCAAGCAGCGTTCCCGATTCGAGTGTTACGCCGTGCGCGCGACGCCGGTAATCGTCACCTGAGCGATGCACGGCATTCCGCTCGCCGAGGTCTGCGACCAGCGATCCGCCGTGAAAGACGTTCAGCAGCTGGGCACCGCGGCAAATCGCGAGCAGCGGGCGCGGTGCGGCCGTGAGGCGTTCCAGCATCTCCCACTCCGCCGCGTCGCGCGCGGGGCTGACCGTGCACACACCTTCGGGATCGTCAAAGCCGTACCGCGCCGGCTCCACGTCGGGGCCTCCGGTAAACACGACGCCGTCGAGGGATTCCAGTACGTCGAGTCGCACGGCGCGGTCCGTTCCGGCAAGCCATTCCGTCTCCAGGTCGAGTCCACGCGCCGCAGCGCGGCGCTGCAGAGCCTGCGGGTACGCCTCGTACGCATTGCCGCCGCCGTGAAAACTGAGCCCTATGCGCATCGGTGCCGAAGTTCAAAAAGTGGGCATTATATACTTCACTCACAGGAGCAAGCGTATGCCTCTTGAAGAACATAGAGCCGTGACAGGGCCGCAGCAACCCGCCGATCCGCCGGAGGCCGGCGATCCGGGACCCGAACTGACCGAGGAGCAGTTAGCGCGTCTAGCCGACCTCATCAAGGATTGGGAGGACTAGTGCGGCGGCATCGGCTTGCGATTGCGCGTGTCCGAAAAGAACTGCTCCAACGCCTTGCGGGCGTCTTGGAGGTCGAGGACATGTTGTCGTAGCTGATCGGCGTCAATAGTTTCTGGCTCCCATGCTGACTCCTCAAGCAGCAAGTATGGCGTGCTGCGAATGAGTATCCCGTCCTGGCCTTCGCGCTGGCCCCATATCGAATGCACAAGCATATTCCGCACGTCGGACGCATCTTGCAGTGTCTTGTTTAGCGCTTTCCTGCGCTTCTCGAATTGCCTTAATTCTTCTTCCGTGAATCGCGTGTCGATGATGCGATTCAATACTGCCCAGCGTTGACGAAACGTCGGCAATTGCCCATAAAGGGCTTTCCCTAACGGGTCCAGCTTGAGGTTTTTGTACGTGAGATGCGGCTCGGAAATGAGGTAAGCCATCATGTCCGCCGCGACGGCTTCGATCGTGGCCCACGCATTTGAAACTGCAGCTAGATATCCAGAGATGAGCGGCTCGTTCAGCATGATCTCCGGGCCGAACATCGTTCTGCCAGCAAAGGTGTTTGGTTTCCGAACCTTCTTCGAGGGCCGTGGCATATGTGATAGACTCCTCTCAATGACACCCGAAGGCGAGAAAAAGCCGTTGACCGAGGACGAGTTTAAGCAGTTCGGCAAGGCGCTCATGCAAGTGAGTAAAGAAGAGCTAGCCGAGGTTGCGGCCGCCGAGGAACGCGAGAAGGCGAAGGCGGGCGACAAGCATCGGGGGCGGCCGCGAAAGAAATCCTAGCCCTTATCCACAACAAAACGCGCATTATCCACCGAAATCCACAACATCTTGTAGACTTACTTAAAGTGGGTTCTTGTTATTGTATTCCGAGGAAGGTCGCAGGCTTTCGACGGCCAAAGTTACTATCCAACGCCGGAGTCCCGTCCGGCGCGGGGCGCTACCGCTCCGAAAGGGCGGAGCCCACTACAGTGGGTAGTGGCCTGAACGGGGAGGTCCACCGTGCGAAAACCACGCGTGGATCGCCGACCGGTGATCGGTTTTTTCACGGACGCCAATGGCGTCGTGCATCCGATTCACTCGGGAAAAGCAAACGGGGCTAAAAAAGCCCCGCGCTAACCTGGCAAGTTAGTGACCCCGAGACCTCAGGCGTTACAGCGTCCTGGGGTCTCCCCTTTTTGAAAGGGTCCGGCGTCTTAGAGATTGGCGGTCCAACCTCCTCGCGACCGTATGTTCGAGGCAATTCAAGTGGGCCACGCCATTTCCTCTCCAAGCGGAGAAAAATTCTCTCCATTCAGGAAAGGTGCGCTATACTGAAGCGCCATGGGGCGCGTTTCCCAGAAGGTTGACGAGGAGGTTTACGCCGAGGTCGAACGACTCTCAGGCGAATACGGCTATGCCGCAGGCACGATGCTAGATATCTTACTGGCCTGGACCGCTGCGGATATGGCGAGGGTGGATGCAGCCGTTGATCTGCGACGAGTACAAGGCACAGAGCGCGCGCGTAAGCGGCGTAGCTCTGTGCCTCCAGGCAGCCTTCGGGCTACTCCTTCTAATGAGGCAGAGAAGGCGCCGAAGCTATAGATTTCGCTAGACGCTGGGACGCGTCAGCTATAATTAGAGCATGGCTAAGTTTCTACTTAGGTCGGCTCAAATACCCGAACAGGGTGGTATGATAAAAGTCGCAGACTGCCGTTCTAGCGACTTAACATGCGAAATCCACTAGAGATTCCGACGCCGCCGACAGGCGACCCGCGCCGCGGGCCGTCGTCTCGCGTTTTGGAACTTGACGCGGATGATCTCTATAGCGCCGAGATTCCTACACCTTCTGAGGTGCCACAGCGCGTACAGGAAGCGGAAGATGCGGCCCGCGAGGTAGCCAAGGCTCGCATTGAGGCGCAGTGGGATCACTTCGTAACCTCTTGGCGCTCCTTAGTTCCGTATCTAACTGCGTTATCTCGTGCGATTGAGACGTCATGGTACGAAATTCCAGGAGACGCGCAGGCGGCGATAGTGCGTCTACGTGCATTGTTCAATAGGGTTCCGGGTGCCAACATTGAGCGTAAGGCCCCGCAAAGCGTGGGCGAATGGCTTCGTCGTTTGTGGTACGACCATTGGTATCGTACGCATCAGGGCGATCTTCTGCCATACATATACGCTCAGGTCCGTTTCATGGTGGCGGTGGATCGTGCGCTAACTAGTGAAAAGCGCCGAATCCGAGCCATTGAAGATCGTTTGCAGACTAACGAAAAACTACGATCTGAGATTGAATTTGCGGAAAAGCAAGCCGACGAACACCCGGGGCTAGGAAAACTTTTTAGCGCCGAGGAGTTTGGGCTGCGTTTCAAATCTTCCTAAGGCCGCCGGCCGAACACGCGCTGTTGTACATAACGTCTAGCAGGCTTCGTGCTGAGCTGGTCGCTATGTCGTTGTCGCCCTATCCAAATGCGGTTGAGGGCCGCAGCCGCAAGCATCTTGGTGAAAACCGATATCGCGCCTACGTGCTAGAACCCAACACGTCGTATACGGTTTTATATCGCGTCGTTGTGGATAGCAATACTATCGATGTAACGTGGATCGGGGACACGGGCTGAATGTGCGCTCTATCCTACTCGTTAATTAGTTCCTGGTACGTTAGGCGCGCTCCATCGGCTTGTTTCAGCACCTTCGTAAGGCGCTTACCGTCCGTATCCTCGCGGTTGTTGAAGCGCCAAACCTGCTCGTCCAAATAGCGGTCTAGATGCTTCGGACGCGGGCAAATATACGTGCCTTTAATCGTGCGTTTCAGTACGGACCAGAACGATTCGATGGAGTTCGTGTGAATCTCGCCGCTCACGTATTCCACCGAATGATTCACTACTTTGTGGACAAAGCGAAAACGTGCCGCTTCGTACGCATTCCAGGCGTCCGTATACAGCGTTGAACCCTTTTCTACGTGGTCCCGAAGGCGCAGGTTAAGCGCAAAGGTGCGGGTGTTCGGCACGACCATTGCGCGCACGGGACCGCCGCGCTGTTTCATCCCGAGAACAGCCGTCAAATGCGATTGTCCGCCGCGTGGATTCGTTCCGATATTGCGCGCTTCTAACCGCCGTTTTGCGGCGTTGTTTGCGCGAAACAGCCGTGCGCCGATGTAGGTTTCGTCCGCTTCTACCTCGCCATGCAGCTTCTGAAATGTCCCGCTTTTCATCGCGTGGCGAATCCGGTGCAGCATGAACCACGCGGTCTTTTGCGTTACGCCAAGAGCGCGGGCCAGTTCACAGGACGAGATACCGTTACGGTCGCTTGCGAGCATCCACATTGCGGGAAGCCACTTGTCGTAGCCAATCGGGGAATCCTCAAAGATAGTCCCGACCTTGGTCGAAAACTGCCGTTTGCAGTCGTTACAGCGCCACATGCGGCGCGTGGAGATATAATGCACGTCAGCCGATCCGCACCCCATCCGAGGGCACGCAACACCGTTCGGCCACCGAATCATGGTGGCGAACTTGTGGGCTACGTCCAGGTCCCCGAAGTACCGAACGGCTTCCAGGAGCGTGGTCGGAAAGCGAACGGGCTTTTCCATACCCCTATACTAACTCAAGCGGGCGTGTGAGTCAAGTATATAATGCCCCAAAAAGTCGTAGCGTTAGCCCCGCCGCCGTATTACGATCTTGGCAAGAAAACCCATGACCGAGACCATTCGCCACCTCCTGTTTTCCGCCGCAATGCTCGGCGTTCTGATCACCGTAATCGCACTCGCCGCCTTCAAGTAACCCGCAAAGTAGTTTTGCTGGACACTCCTAAACGCGAGGCGGCGCCGCTGCCGCGGGCGAACCGCGCCATGCAGACGATGTACGAGCTGCTTCCCGCCGACCGCGCTCTGGCCGACGCCGTGCCCTCCGGCACGCTTTTCGCCGTCGGCGGCCGGGTTCGCGATGAATTGCGACGGCAATTCGAAGACGCGCACGTTGCGCTCAAAGACCTGGACTACGTCGTCACCGGCGTCGAGCCCGCCGAACTGGAGCAGCGCCTGCGCGGGATTGGCCGCGTGGATCTCGTCGGCGCGTCGTTTGCCGTCTTCAAGGTTACCTTCGACGGCCGCACCGTAGACGTTGCGCTCCCGCGGCGCGAGGTGTCCGTCGGGATCGGCCATCGCGACTTCACCGTAGAGAGCGGCCCGAAAATTCCGCTGGAAGACGATCTCGCGCGCCGCGATTTTCGCATGAACATGATCGCGCGCGCACTGCCGTCCGGCGATCTGGTCGACCCGCACGGCGGCGCCGCCGACATACGTGCGCGCCGAATCGACATTCTCACCCCGCGTACGTTCGAGGAAGATCCGCTGCGCATGCTGCGCGCCGCGCAATTTGCCGCGCGTTTCGGCTACACGCTGACCGATACGACGCGCGATGCGATGGCGGCGTCGGCGGCGCTCGTGCAAAGCGTCTCCGCCGAGCGCATCGCCGAAGAATTCAACAAGCTGCTGGTACAGGCGCCGCAGCCGTCCATCGGCTTGGAATTATTGCGGGAAACCGGGGTTTTGCGGTACGTGTGGCCGGAGCTGCTCGAGGGCATCGGCGTCGAGCAGAACGAGTGGCACGCGTACGACGTCTATCGCCACAATCTCGAGACGCTCGACGCGGTGCCGCCGGGCGATCTGCTCCTGCGCTTGGCTGCGCTGCTGCACGACGTCGGAAAATCTCGCACGAAAGAAGGGCCGCATTTCTACCGGCACGAGCAGGTCGGAGCGGACATGACGCGCGAGATGCTTGCGCGCCTGCGCTTTTCGAACGAGGTGGTCGAAGCGGCGCAACACCTCGTACGCCAGCACATGTACGTTGCCGATCCTGATTTGAGCGATGCGGCAATTCGCCGCTTCATCCGCCGCATCGGCGTGAGTCATCTGGATCGCCAGTTTGCTTTGCGGGCAGCCGACATCGCGGGCAGCGGGCTGCCCAAACGCGACGATTCCAACGAGCGCTTTCAGGCGCGCGTCTACGCCGAAGTTGCGCGCAAGCCGGCGTTCTCGGTCAAAGATTTACGCATCGACGGCGCGGTAGTGATTGACACGATGGTGCATATGGGGCTGACAGACCGCGGGTTTCGCGGCGATCGTCGCGTCGGTGACGCGCTGCAGTACTTGTTCGAGCAGGTCACGGAGCAGCCTGAGCGCAATGAGCCAGCCACGCTCTGCGCGCTGCTCGAGCAGTATCTAGACCGGCAGCGCGGCACATTCTCCTAGGGGGCTTGTTCAATCTCGCGGATCATCGCGCTGGTGAATCAAAAAGGCGGAGTCGGCAAAAGCACGACTACCGTGAATCTGGGTGCGGCACTTGCCGTGCTTGGACAACGCGTGCTCGTCGTCGATCTCGATCCGCAAGGCAACACCTCAACTGGTCTCGGCGTCAACAAATCGGAGCTAAAACGCGATGTTTACGATCTGCTCATGCATCATGCGGCGATCGACGAAGTGCTGCGTTCGACGGAAATCGAGAAGCTCGACATCATTCCCGCGACGATCAATCTGGCCGGCGCGGAAATCGAACTGGTGTCGGCACTTTCGCGTGAAAATCGCTTGAAAGGCGTGCTCGGACCGATTGCCGAGAACTACGATTTCGTG
The DNA here is from genome assembly GCA_035294905.1 of Vulcanimicrobiaceae bacterium. Lineage (GTDB taxonomy): Bacteria > Vulcanimicrobiota > Vulcanimicrobiia > Vulcanimicrobiales > Vulcanimicrobiaceae > DATGJX01. Next base: position 15,353 of record DATGJX010000004.1, read on the forward strand.
CTGATCGATTGCCCGCCGTCGCTTGGCCTGCTGACGATCAACGCGCTGACGGCGACGCGCGAGATCATCATTCCGGTGCAAGCGGAGTACTACGCGCTCGAAGGACTCTCGCAGCTCACGAGCGTCGTGCGCCGCGTGCAAGACGCGCTCAATCCGCATTTGCACGTGAGCGGCGTGCTCGTCACGATGTTCGACGGACGCACCAAACTCGCGATGGAAGTCCTCGACGAACTCAACGCGTACTTTCCGCGGCAGATGTTCAAGACGCAGATTCCGCGCAACGTCCGGCTGTCGGAGGCGCCCTCGTTCGGCAAGCCGGTGATCCTGTTCGATCTGAAGTCGCGCGGTGCGCAGGCGTACATGGCGCTGGCCAAAGAGATGCTCGAAGCGCAGGCGCCGGCGCGGGCCTACGCGCAGTGACCACGCCCAAACGCGGCTTGGGACGCGGCCTGGGCGCCCTGCTCGGCGACGCGCCCGTACCGACCTCGCCGTCGTCGCCCGTCGTCGACGCCATTCGCCAGATTCCGGTCGAACGCGTCCGGCCGAATCCGCAGCAGCCGCGCAAAACGTTCGATTCCCAGGCGCAGGAAGAACTGCAGGCGTCGATTGCCGAGCACGGCGTGCTCGTGCCGATTCTGGTGCGCGAGCGCGGCGAGGGATACGAACTGATTGCGGGCGAGCGGCGCTGGCGCGCGTGCGCGACGCTGCTCAGAGCGACGATTCCGGCCATCGTCCGCGTCAGCGACGACCGCGAGTCGCTCGAGGTCGCGATCATCGAGAATTTGCAGCGCGAGAACCTCAACGCGCTCGAAGAAGCGGCCGGCATCGCCGAACTGATCGACTCTCACGACTTCACGCAGGAGCAGGTTGCTCAACGACTGGGCAAGAGTCGGCCGGCGGTGACCAATGCTCTGCGGCTGCTCGGGTTGCCCGAAGCGATCAAGGCGCTCATCGCAGAGGGAACGCTCAGCGCGGCCCATGCGCGAGTGCTCCTCGCCGCCCCCGAGGCGCAGCGCGTGGATTTGGCTCGGCGGGCAGCGCAGCTAGGCCTGTCCGTGCGCGCGCTGGAACGGGTCGTCGCCGCCATGAATCAACCGCCCGCTCCGGCAAGGCCGCGCCCGGCCGTCTCTCCGGACGACCGCGAGTTCGAAGCGCGGCTGCGTACCAAACTCAGCGCCGCGGTGCAGCTCAAGCGCGCGACGCGCGGCGGCAGCATCGAAATCCGATACGCGGATGAGACCGATCTCATGCGCATCGCCGATTTACTCCTGGAACAGTGAATTTCGTTTCGATTCAGCGCGTTTTCACGCTCGTGATGGCCGCGGGGCTGCTCGTATTCATTCTGAACATTGCGCTGCACCGCCATCAGTATCAAGTCGCCGCGATCGTCATCTGCGTGTTCTCGGCATACGTCACGATCAACGCCTGGCTCTTCCTGCGTTTTCGCAAATCGGGCAAGCCGTGACGCGCGCGCAGCGCGCGGCGAAGCTGCACGGCATCTACGCAATCGTCAACGAAACCGCATCTCCCAATCCCGTGGAATTGACGCGCGCGATTTTGGACGGCGGCGCGCGCATCGTGCAGTATCGCGCAAAACGCGGCATCGTGGCCGAGCATCTCCGAACGTTGCGCGATTTGACGCGTGCGCACGAGGCGCTCCTGATCGTCAACGACGACTGGCGCGCAGTACAAGCCTACGACGCCGACGGCGTGCACATCGGGCCGGAAGACGCGCAGCCCGACGAACTAGGACCGATGCGCGCCGCGTTGACGGATCGGCTCATCGGCATTTCATGCGGTACACCGGAGGAAGCGCAAATGGCCGGTGCCGGCGACGCGGATTACATCGGCGTGGGTTCGGTGTACGCAACGAATTCCAAAGCCGATGCCGGCGATCCGATCGGCATCGAGGGATTGACCCGCATAGCCGCTGCTGCGGATTTACCAGTCGCCGCGATCGGCGGCATTACGCTCGCGCATCTGCGTGAGGTGCGCGGGAGCGGGGTGGCAATGGCCGCCGTGATCTCCGCAATCGCGAACGCGAGCGATCCGCAAGCGGCGACGCGAGCGCTTGTCGGCGCTTGGAGTTCACCATGAGCACAACCGTTGCATCGGTCGGTACGACGCACCCGCGTAACCTCGCAGGCCTCGGCCGCGATGCCCGCGTTGCAGCCGACTGGGGCGTTGCGCACGTGATGGCCGTCGCAGCCGTCAGTGCGCAAGATGAACGCGGGGTTCACGAAATCTTCGCGCTTCCGCCCGCCATCGTGCGCGAGCAACTCGGCGCGATGAATTTCCAGACGGTGCAGGCGGTGCGGATCGGTGCGCTGGGGAGCGTCGAGAACGCCGCCACAGTCGCCCATTTCTTGGAGCACGCGCAAGCACCAATCGTCTTCGATCCCGTCATGCATGCAAGCGCCGGCGGTTCGTTGTACGCGGACGACGCGCTCGAAGCGGTGCGCGTTGTGATGCAGCGCGTGCCGATCGTGCTCACCCCGAACATCGAGGAAGCTCAAATTTTGAGCGGCGTCCGCATACGGACGGTTGGCGACATGGTCGAAGCGGGCAAGGCGCTTATCCGCAATCGCGCAAAAATTGCCTTGATTACCGGCGGTCATCTGTCCGGCGATCCGGTCGACGTGCTGGTAACGGACGACGGCGCAGTTCAGACATTCGCGGACACGCGCTTGCCGCAGAAGATGCGCGGCACGGGATGCACGCTTGCAATGGCGCTTACGTGCGAATTGGCACTCGGCCGCGGACTAGTCGACGCGGTGAAGGGGGCTCGCGCCTACGTCCGCGAGAATATCGCGCGTTCATGACGGTGATGACGGCGAAACGTCCGCGCGTAATGTCGGGTATGCGCCCGACCGGCCAGCTGCATATCGGCCACTACTTCGGCGTGCTCACCCAGTGGGTGAAGTACTGCCAGACGGCGGATGCCTTCTTCGAAGTCGCGGATCTGCACGCATTCACGACCGGCTTTGCGAATCCGCAAGCGATTCGCGATGCGCGCAACGAGATGGTCATCGACTGGCTTGCGGCGGGCGTCGATCCCGAGCGATCGACGTTTTACCTGCAGTCCGGCATTCCGGAAATCTCGGAACTGCTACTGCTTTTGAGCATGATCACACCGGTCTCATGGCTCGAGCGCGTGCCGACGTACAAGGGGCAAATCGAGCAGCTCGGTCAGGAGATCGCCACGTACGGTTTCTTGGGATATCCGCTGCTGCAGCTATGCGACGTCGCAATCTTTCGCGGAGAAGACGTGCCGGTCGGCCGAGACCAGGTCGCGCATTTGGAATTTGGGCGCGAAGTCGTGCGGCGCTTCAACTATCTGTACGGCGAGGGTGAACGTATTCTCGTCGAACCGAAAGCGGTGCTCGTCGAAGGCGCGGCAGAAGTGCCGGGCATCGACGGCCGCAAGATGAGCAAGTCCTACAACAACGTCATCCTGCTCGCGGACGACGAAAAAACGACCACGGAAAAAGTTCGCAGATATATCACCGATCCGCAGAAAATCCGCCGCAACGACCCCGGCAATCCCGATATTTGCGCAATCTTCGCGCTCTGGAAGCTGGTCAAGCCGCAGCATGTACCGATCGTCGATCGCGACTGCCGCTCGGGTGCGCTCGGCTGCGTGCAGGACAAAGGTGATCTCGCCGAAGCGCTCAACGCGTATCTGAAGCCGCTGCGCGAGCGCCGCGCAATGTACGCGGCCGACATCGCGCAGGTCGAGCGCATCCTCAGCGAAGGTACGCAGCGCGCGCGCGAAGTGGCGATTGAAACGATCACCGACGCGAAGCGCGCGATGAAATTGCTCTAGAATGCACGCCGATCATCATGCGCGCCGCGGATGGCACAGTTGTCGAAGTGTTCGAATGGATGTCTGCCGATGCGATTGAAGGCACGTGAAAACTCGCTGTGTGCAACACTACGCGGCGGTGTGCGACTACGTCAAAGTCAACGACGTGGCGGAAGCGCCGGACCCACGTTCGGCGGCGTATGCGTCGACCGTCGAAGTGCGCAACGTTCATTTCCCACTGCGCGCTCGCGTCATAGCGCGCTTTTCGATGCATGCTGTACGCGCCCATGAACGCAAGGGCTATTCCTGCAACGAGCCAGATCCATAGCGGCGAGGCCGGAATGATTTCCTGTGAAAGGAGTTCGCCCGGTATTGCAAAGCACCATGCGGCAACCAGCGCTTTCCAAAATTTAGTTGCAGCGGTTCACGGCGCAGCATACGCAAGTCTTTCGCTCCGCATTTGCGGATGACTTCAAACGGCGATTAAACCGAGAGGGGCTATTCGGCGCCGATGCACGCGACCGATTGATGCATCTTCATCGTCACGTTCTTGCCGTTCACCGAACGATTGTGGGCATTGACGGAAACGGTTGCCGTTTTCCCGGTTGATTTGTCGGTGAAGGTCATCGTGCCGATACCGGCGCTCGATTCGGGCTGCTCGTTCAGATCGACCCCGGACGCGGCGTGAGCTCGCGTGTGGCCCATGGCGAACGTAATGCTTCCGAGCGCGCCCGCGCATGCAGCCCCTGCTTCTTTGAAGGACATCGTGCTGGGGCGCAGGGCCGCGGCGTGCATGCCGGCACTCGATGAAGCGGCGGCGGGTGAGGCAGCCGCCGGTGAAGCGGCGCTTTGCGAGCTGCTAGCGGAGTGCGACGAGCAGGCACACATACATCCCAGGAGCGCAAGCACGGCAAACTTCTTCATGGGCACCTCCGAAGCGCGTCCGCCAAGCGTTTGCAGCGCGAGGGTCGTGCTCCTACTGCAGCGACCTGGTGCTCGCCCGCGGCCGTGCGCAAGTCTTTCGTTGCGCCATTGCGAACGGTGTAACTCGTGCAGGCTCCGCCGCTTCGACGCGTTTTGGGGACTTGGGCGGTCGTTGCATTCGGCGTCACCAACGAAATTGCTGCGGGGCTGTTCTTTGTATCGACGCAGATTCAACAAACGGTGCCCGGTGTCGGCAGCATGGTGCCGTGGCTCATGCTGGCCGGCGGCGCCATCACGCTGCTCACCGTCGTAGCGTACCGCTACTTCTTCGCTTCGGGACTAGTCGGCGCAGGCGGCGAGTACGTCATTCTCCGCGGGACGCTCGGGGCACGCTTTGGATTTCTCGCAACACTGCTCGCGTGGTTCGGCGTTACCGGTTCCATCGGAACGCTCGCATACGTCGCTCCGCGCTTTCTCGCCAACGCATGCAGTTCGATGGGCTGGACGCACGCTGCCGCCGTACTCGTTTCGACGCCGGGTACGCTCGCGTGCGGTCTTGCGCTGCTGTGGGGCGTCTGGCTCATCCACGTGCGCGGCGTGCGACTTGCCGCCGTGCTCACCGTTGCCGCGATGTGCTTTGTCATCGCCGTCGCCGTGACGATCACGGTGTACGGATTCGCGACGACGCCCGAACACTTCAGTGCCGCGCTTGCATCGCGGCTGCACGTTTCACCGAATGCGTTACTTGCGCAGAGCAGCATGCAGCATGCGAATGTCGCGGGGGCAGTCTTTACCGCGCTGCCGCTCTTGTTTTACGGGTATTTGGGGCTTTCGACGGCGACCCAAACCGGCGGCGAAGCGGTCGATGCGCGCCGATCGCTCGCGCGCGGCGTCCTTATCGCGGTACTGCTCGTGACGGCCGTCTACTCGCTCTTCACGTTTGCGGTGTATCACGCCGTGCCATGGAGACTGATTCCGGCGCTCGGTGCGCACGGATT
>DATGJX010000005.1:0-10911 GCA_035294905.1 Vulcanimicrobiaceae bacterium
TAGGCAAATCGACGGATACTTCTCGATCGCGTCGGCGACAAGCTGCCGGGCACTCTCTATTTTGTCGAGATACTTCATCGCGTGAAAGCGTAACGCGAAATCGATCCGGTGTAGAGTGCGAGTTTACCCCCGGCAGAGTGCGGGTTTACCCCCGCCGCGGCTGCCCAATCGTCCTAATCCGAAATTACGGACGCCTCATGCGTCGCGTTTTCGTTGTACCAAGCGGGCGGTCTATGGCTTACCGCATGGTCCTTACAGCACTGTCGGGACCTATTTATCTTGACGCCATTTACGTATTGCAACACGCTGTTTCTACGAAGGTGGGCAACCCTGACGGAGGGAGTTTCTCCATGCGTGTAATTGCCTTTAGAGGCGGTTTTCTGAAGCTCGCTGCATGCGCCGCACTGTTGGCTCCGGCCCTCGCTTCGTGCGGCGGCGGATCTCACAGCGGCGGTTCCGGCGTCGTGCCAGAGGCTATGCCGGCTCAACAAATGTCTGCCACTCGTGCAGCCGCAGCCGAAACATCGGCGGTTCAAGCGTACTTTGAATACACCGGAAGGTCTGTTGAGCCCACGTGCAACGTGTTCCCGCTGATCTGCGTGGCTCAAGGTGGCAGCGCTTCGATGTCTATCAAAGTCACGTGTTCGAGGAACGGCCATGTCATCAATTGCGGGTCGGTTCATTGGACGGCGACGACGAGCCACGTGGGTTTGACCGCATCGTTCAAACCGAATCCGGGAAACCCAACGAAGGAGACCGTCCACGCCGCGAAAACCGTCCCCGTGGGAACGGGGTACAAGCAAACGATTAGCACCAAATGCTCTTTGGTGCCGAATTGCCCGAAGGGCACGTTCCCGATTCACGTAACGAAGTAACGAAGCAAAAAGATCGGCGAACGTGGGCGCGGGAGGCGAAACATTGCTCGTCCTCCCGCGTACCTTCGTCATGAAAACGTCTTTGCGCAGATGGCTCGGCGCCGCATTCGCCGTTGCCGCTTTCGGGCTATGCAATCAATTCGCGTGCGCTTCCGTCGACTCGCAATCGCAGCGCGTTATTCGTGAGTCGGCTGCGGCGATGGGAATCGGCGCGCTGCAAAACCTCCGCGTGATCCGCATTGACGCGAATGTCAAGGCTGCCGGACTTGAAGGTACGCAGACGCAATGGATCGGCGTGCGCTCACTGCAGCTTGCCGAATTTGCAACGCTTCCGCCGCTCGAGGCAGATGACGGCTACGACGGCCGCGTGGCCTGGAACCGCGATCAGTCCGGCCTGGTGTGGAACGACGGAAGCGACGCGGGACGGTCGACGGAAATCAGCAACGCGTACATGGCCGCGTACGGGCTCTGGCAACCGGATGCCGCGAACGCGAGCGTTTCGTATGAAGGCGTGAAGACGGAATCGGGCCGCGGGTATGATGTCCTTCGCGTGATTGCGCCCGGCTCGAAACTTCCGATGGACCTGTGGTTCGATCGCGCGACGCATATGCTCACACGCGAGCGCCAAGCGGTGGGCCCCGTCGTGAATACGCTGACGTTCTCGCGCTACCGGCGCGTTCGCGGCGTAATGATTCCGTACGTTCTGCACGTAGACAATACGAACGGCAATAATACCGACTCCGCAATTACCGCTATTGCGTTCGATCCGCCCGGCGGCCAGGCGCGCCTGATGCGTCCTGCTTCAACCGTTCACGATTTTTCGATGTTGAACGGCGCGAGAGGCACTACCGTGCCGTTCGATTTGGTCGAAAACCACGTGTACGTCGACGTAATGCTCAACGGCAAAGGCCCGTATCATATGATCTTCGACACAGGCGGGGCAAACATCGTCGATCCGGCCGTCGCGCAAGAAATCGGCGCTCTCGGAAAGGGAAGCGTGCAAGGTACGGGTGTCGGCGCAAAGACCGAAAGCATCAGCTTCGCAAAAGTCGACACATTGAGAGTAGGCGATGCGGTTCTTCGGGATCAGCTGTTCTCTATCGCTACGGTGCGCGCGGGCTTCGGTGTTTCCGCGGGACGTGCCGCCGACGGACTGATCGGCTGGGAAGTCCTTGCGCGCTACGTGACAACATTCGACTATGCCGGCAAACGAATCGTTCTCACGATGCCGGGCGCAGATGCCTCGCCTGCCGATGCGCGCGTCGTGCCGTTCGTTTTCAACGGAACGCAGCCGCAGGTTCCGTGCGGCATCGACGGCATCGCTTCCGAATGCACGATCGATACCGGCGCGCGTGACACCATGACGTTTTACGCGCCATACGTCGCGGCGTATCCGCAAGTGCAGCCCGCAAACTTGACGGCTGTTGGCGTAAGCGGCTTTGGAGTCGGCGGCGCCTCGCTCGGGCGGCTGGGACGCTTGCAGAGCCTCACGATTGGCGGACTGACGCTGAACGATCTCATTGCGACCTATTCCAACTCGACGCAAGGTGCGTTCGCCAACCCGTTCACCGCGGCAAACCTCGGTGGAAATCTTCTGCGGCGATTCAACGTGACGTTCGACTACCAGCACGAAACGATGGCGCTCGAGCCCAATTCGAACTTCGCGCAGGCCGACACGTATGAGCGGAGCGGGCTCTTCCTGGTGAATCTCCACGGGAATATGACGGTCGTCGACGCGCGCCCCGGGACGCCCGCAGCAGCGGCCGGGATTGTCAAAGGCGACGTCATCACGTCCATCAACGGCACGCCGACGGCGACGATGACGCTCGATGCCGTGCGCGAATACTTCCGGCAAGCGGCGGGCACGGCTCTGACGCTTGGCGTCACAGACAAAACGGGGAGCACGCGCAGCGTACAGCTGACTTTGCGCGATTACGTCTAACACTGCGCCCTTATGCAGCTACGAACGACGGCCGTGTTGCCCGCGTTTATCGCGGCATTTCTGATGCTACCCGGTGCGGCCGGCGCGCAGCCGGCCCTGCGCCCGATGACGCTTGCGGTCGATGCCTCGCAGGCATCCCGCAATCTTTTTCACGCCGTGGCCACCATTCCGGTCACGCCCGGGCACTGCGCGTTTGCATATCCCGAATGGATTCCGGCGTGGGAGACGCCGGCGGGTGCGAGCCAGAATCTCGTTTCGCTGCGCGTAACGGCGAACGGACGCGAGGTGACGTGGCACCGCGATCCCGTCGACATGTACAAGTTTACATGCGATGCCGGCAATACGGACACCGTCACCGTCTCGATGGACGTCATCGGTTCGACGCCGGCGGACGGCTACAACGCGACGCTCATGGGAACGGCCAACGTTGCGGTCCTGCAGTGGAGTTCGGTGCTCGTGTATCCGGCGGGCGAGGACGTCCACGATCAACCGGTCAGCGCGACGCTTCGCCTTCCCAAAGGCTGGGACGGCGCGAGCGCACTGGCCGAAACCGGCCGAGGCGGCGATCGCATCGTGTTTTCAAGCGTCATGCTCAACCGTCTGGTCGATTCGCCGTTCCACATGGGGGCGTTTCATCGCTCCATTCAGCTCTCGAGCGGAGAATCGCCCACGTATCTCGACATCGTTGCCGATAGCGCCGATGCGTTGAACATTTCGCCGGCGGAACTGACCGGCATGAAGCATCTCGTTCGAGAGGCGCCGGCGTTATACGGACCGCCCCATTATGAATCGTATCATTTTCTGCTTTCGCTCAGCGATTCGCTCGGCGGCGGCGGCTTCGAACATCATCAATCGAGCGACGATCGTTCCCGCGAGGATTATTTGACCGATGAAGATTCGTTCCGTGCCGGAACGGATCTGATGTCGCACGAGTATTCGCATTCGTGGAACGGCAAATACCGGCGCCCAATCGGCATGGTCATCGCAAACTACAATCAGCCGATGAAAGACGACCTGATTTGGGTCTATGAGGGCATGAACGAGTACCTCGGAAAATTGCTGGCCGTTCGCGCGCGTCTGGCAACGCCGGAGGACGAACGCGCGCAGTTTGCGGACATCGCGGCTCTTGAAAGCTATCGAACCGGGCGGAATTGGCGCCCACTGATCGATACGGCGGTCGCGGCGCCGTATTTGTACACGATTGGCGGCCCGTGGACCAACTTGCGCCGCAGCGCAGGCGATTTCTACGATGAAGGGCTGCTGGTGTGGTTCGACGTCGACACGACGATTCGTTCGCTCACGCACGGACGCAAGGCGCTCGACGATTTTCTGCACCTCTACGCATCGGGCGGCAGCCGCGAGCCGACGGTAAAGCCGTACGATTTCGACGACATCGTCGCGCTGCTCAATCAGGTCGTACCGTACGATTGGCGCGGATTCTTCGAGCAAAAAATCTACGCCGTGCGGCCGCAGGCGCCGCTTGCCGGATTCGAACGCGCGGGTTGGCGTTTAGTGTATCGCGATAAACCGACGCAGCTCGACGCCATTACGCAAGCCAAGTACGGCTATCTGAACTTGGCGTATTCCATCGGTTTGACGCTCGACGCCAAAGGAGATATCGGCGACATCGTTCCGGGCTCGGCTGCCGATAACGCCGGCATCGCGCCGCGCATGGCGATTGTCGCCGTCGACGGACGCGCCTTTTCGGCGGACCAGATGCACGCGGCGCTCGCTGATGCCAAGCGCACCCGCCGGCCCATAAATTTGATCGTTACGAACGGCTCGTTTTATCGGACGTATTCAGTCCCGTACTATGGCGGCGATCGTTATCCGGCGCTGGAGCGTATCCCGGGCCGCCCCGACATGCTTTCGCAAATCTTTGCACCCAAAACGTTCAAACCGTAGCCGGGCAATCAAATGGAGAAGCGGAAGTGAACCCATATTGCCGTGGATTGCGCCGATCGCCGTTCTGGTTTTTCAGGCTCTCAAGCAACCCCATTGAATCTTACTTTTCGATGCGGCGCTGTACGAAAACGCCGAGAAGATAGCAGAACGCAAATGCTAACGCTCCGTATCGCGGCACGACGAAGATTCCAACCACACCGAGAATTAAAAAGCCGGTGAACGCTTCGGAGCGCAAGCCTTGCACGAGCGACGGCTGTATGCTTTGGTTTGCGCGAAGGCCAGGTATGCGTGGTACTAGGCTTGGAACGCTGCTGCGGTACGCATCGTATGAAGCGCCGTGGCGCTTTTTGAGAGCGTCCTCTTCGTAGCGAATGAGTGCGTTGACGAAAATGACGCTAGCCGCAAAAATGAATATCCACCCGGCCAGCGGTGCCGCAGCACCAAGGCCAAGCGCGAGCAGAAGATTTCCCAGATACAACGGATGCCGAACGAATGCGAACGGTCCGGATTGCACGAGCACTTGGTCGTGCGGGTTCTCGTCCCAAACCGTCGATGCGCTCAAATAACTCGCGCCCCACACGCGGAGTGCCATTGCGCCAATCGCGACGGCAAGCGCAATCCCGGCTCCTATTGCAACGCCGCGATGACCCCAACGCGAACCGAGATCGGAAAATGCAGCCAGATAACGCCCGTTAATCGCAACCGATATGCCCCAGCCGCCTAAGAAGCCCACGGCAAAGATGCCCGCGAACACCGCCGAGCGGAAACGATACCACGCTGCGACGCTGCTGCGATTCATGTGTTGAGTCTTCGCTCTATCGACGCAGGCTTCCTAAACGGTCCCGTTGGCGACGTACGCCGCGTAGTCGTCGGGTTTGGGGGCCGGCGCGGAGGGTTTGCGCCGCCCAAGACCCGGAGAGAGGAGCTTTCGGCGCGAAGTCCTGACAATGGCTAGCCACGTGCAGCCGGGACGCTCATTCTCGATCCCAACGGGCACCGTGACGTTTCTGTTTTCAGATATCGAGGGCAGCACGGCTCGCTGGGAGCGGAATCGCGACGCGATGGCAGAGGCACTTGCGCGTCATGACCTCCTGATGCGTCGCGCTTTTGAGGCGCGCGGCGGATACGTATTCAAAACGATGGGCGATGCGTTCTGCGTTGCCTTTTCCACGGCTTCCGAAGCACTGGACGCCGCTATCGACGCTCAACTCGCACTGGCATCCGAAAATTTTTCAGCGGTTGATGGTCTTCGCGTGCGGATGGCGCTGCATTCAGGGAGGTGCGAAGAGCGCCACGGAGACTATTTCGGGCCAACCGTCAACCGCGTCGCACGACTGCTCGCAATCGGGCACGGCGGTCAGGTGCTCGTCTCCCGCGTGTGTAGAGAGCTTTTACAAGAAAGGATTCCAAACCGCTGCAGTTTACGCGACCTCGGAGCGCATCGGCTCAAAGACCTGGCGCACCCGGAGCACGTGTATCAGCTCGTCGCACCCCACTTGCCGGAAACGTTTCCGGCGCTGCAATCGCTGCACCACCTGACGAACAACTTGCCCGCTCAGCTGAGCTCATTTGTCGGACGCGACGAGGTGATGGCTGAAGTCAAATCCTTGCTGGAACACAACCGGCTCGTAACGCTCGTAGGCTCCGGCGGCGCAGGCAAGACGCGTTGCGCCATTCAAGTCGGTGCCGAATTGCTGGGCGGTTTTGACGACGGCGTATGGCTGGCGGAACTCTCTGGCGTCTCCGATGGTTCGCTCGTGGCCGGCGTCATCGCGCGTGCGCTCGACCTGCAAGAGTCGGCGAGTAGGCCGATACTCGACACGTTGCTCGGATATCTCAAACGCAAGAGACTCCTCCTCATTATCGATAACTGCGAGCATTTGATCGACGAAGCGAGTCGCGTCGCCGCAGCGATTCTGCGAAGCTGCCCCGACGTGTGCATTTTGGCAACCAGTCGCGAGCAATTGAACATTGCGGGCGAACGCGTTTATCGAATGCCTTCGCTTTCAGTGCCTTCGGCGAACCAAAAAGTGTCGACGCAGGACGTGCTCGCGTTCGGCGCTCCACTGCTTTTTGCCGACCGAGCAATCTCAGCCGAAAGCCGCTTCTCGCTTACGGACGAGAATGCAGCGGACGTTGCAGAGATCTGTCGCAGGCTTGACGGGATTCCGCTCGCAATCGAGCTGGCTGCTGCGCGCGTGACGCTGCTTTCGCCCAAGCAACTCTTGCAGAAGCTCGACGAGCGCTTCCGCGTGCTGGTCGGCGGCGATCGGAACGCGCTGCCGCGTCATCAAACGATGCGCGCGCTGATCGATTGGAGCTACGACCTGCTCAGCGACGACGAGCGCCGGCTGTTCCGAAAACTTTCGATTTTTGCGGGCGGATTTACGCTGCAGGCCGCTGCTGCAGTGTGCAATGACGATGCAATTGACGAGTTCGCGACGCTCGAGTTGCTCTCGTCGCTCGTCGACAAGTCGCTGGTGCAAGCGGATGAGTCGGAAAGCGGGACACGCTATCGTCTGCTCGAGTCGACTCGACAGTACGCGCGCGAGAAACTGTGCGATGCTGGCGAGCAAGACGCTGTGGCGCGAACGCATGCCGTCGTGTTTGAGGCGCGAGCCAGGGAACTCGAGCAAGCATCGGAAGCGACGCCCGATCGCGCTTGGGATGCGCAGGCGGAGCCGGAACTCGAGAACTGGCGCGCAGCGCTGACGTGGGCATTCGGCTCGCGCGGAGACGTGGCCGTAGGGCGACGTCTCGCAGCCGTTCTACGGCGCGTGTGGGGCCGCTTTTCAGAAGTGGAAGGACGTCGATGGGTTCGCCTTGCGATGCAAAGCATCGACGCAGCTACCGACGAGGCGGACGTGGCGGACATCGAACTCGCCGAAGCGTGGCTCGACGGAACGCTCAGCCAGCATCGCGCGAGTTTGTCCGCAGCCGAAAACGCGCTCTCGCGGTACCGTCGTCTTGGGAATGAGCGCGGATCATTCTTGGCGCAGCAGCAAGCGGGACGGGCGCTGCTGTTTCTCGATCGAGTCGCGGAGGGTGAGGCACTCCTGCGAGCGACGCTGGACGTTGCCGGCAGCGTTGGACCGAAAAGGGTGGCGGCTGTATTAAAAGATCTTGCGTTTGCGCGGCTTCTCAGCGGCGATGCAGACGGTGCGCGTTCGCTGTACGCGCAAGCGTTGGCAACGGCCCAGGTCACCGGCGCGCTTCGGCTGGCTGCCGTGATCGCTACCGACCGCGGCGAAGTGGAGTTTCAATTCGGCGATGCGAAAACTGCATTGCAGCTTGCCGACGAAGCACTCGATACGCAAGCGGTTCGGGATGCGATGGATCGGGCGGTCACGCTGAACAATAGCGCCGCGTATTTGGTTGCGCTGAACCGCTACGGCGAAGCGCGCGTACGTGCGCGCGAAGCGCTAGGGCTGTGCCGCGATTTTCAATATCAAGTCCTGTTAGCGAATGCAGTGCAGCACATCGCTGCAGTGGCCGCTCTACGGCAGAACGACGACGAGGAGATTGCGCGCAACGATCGCTTGCGTGCAGCTCGTCTGCTCGGCTACGTCGACGCACGTCTGAGTTCGCTTGAATCAGCGCGTGAATACACGGAACAGCAAGAATACGACAAGATACTTCTAGCGCTGCGCGACACACTCGGCAATGATCGCGTCCTGGAACTCATGCGCGAGGGCAGCGGCTGGAACGAAGAGCAGGCCGTTTCGGAAGCGATGCTGATCTGCTAAAGTGTTCGTTTCGCCGCCGCGGGGAGACCGTAGGCGCATACGACCCAGCATTGCGAGTACGAAACGCCGTTCATGATCATGGGCGGGGCGCCGAAACCTCTTCCGCCGGTTGACGCTTGCCATAACATCGAACCCTTGCCGTCCACAACTGCGTTCCGGACGAATTCAACGCGGACACCTGTTGCGAACTGCCCGCCTGATTGACATACACGGTGCTGCCCGAGACTGCTGGTGCGGAAGCTAAATCCGATCGTCAGACCGCGCGCAACATCGAGCCGCAACAGCGCTTGTATTTCTTGCCGCTACCGCACGGGCAGGGTTCGTTTCGTCCCACCTTCGCCTCCACTCGACATGGCGCCGCCTCCTGGAACTCGAGTTCCACCATCGGTTCGCCTCGATAGGCCTCCCATAAGCGCGCCGTCATGACGCCAAGCGATCTTCCGATATTTTCGCGGAGGCTCCGGTCGGCTAACCACTCACGTTTGCTAAGGTCTTCCGAACATTGAGAAATCAATGCGAGTGGCGACAAAATATCTTTGCGTTCGAAGCGCGAGAGGAACTTTGTCCATTCGTCGGGACTGAGGTCCATCGCATCTAGGAAGCCTCGGTGCCAATCGACGAGCGCGGTCCCGTCGGCGTCTTCCCTTGCGATCGCTAGCGTTTCGTTGCCGAACTGTTCCCTTTGCGCGAGAAGGTGATCTGCGACCTTATTATATGCAGTCATAACGGCGCGCGTGCTCGCGTTGAGGTCGTCGATTGAGTCATGCTCAGCGTTAAGAAAGCGCTGCAACCATCTCGTCGGCATAGCCATCGGGCCGGCGACGAGTGCCGAGAAGAATCCGTGAGCGTACGCTGAGTTTGCGGCACGCGAGGGCGTGATTGTCCTCCGTGAGACTACGCGTCGCTCACGGCGCTCGTAGTCGCGGTACTCGCGGCGTGCCGCAATCTGAGCTTTCCATGTCGCACTTTGGGTCCAGATGCTTTGGTGCGCTTCTATGACTTTGGGATAGTGGCGACGACTGGAAACCTCGTACGATCCGACTACACTGCAATCGGCGGTAATACCGGCCGGGTCACACTTGTACGCAAACTCAACTCGTTCATCCAACAACTTGCGCAGTGCAGTGCGCGAGCCTCTTCCAGCTTCGAAACGGGTGGAGCCGAGTTCGAAGCGGTACGCTTTTTCAATATCCGTGTACCTTCCGGACCATCCAAAAGCGCCCAATAGCGCAAGGTGAAGGTCGGCCAAGGTCGCGTCCGCACTAATCGCAAGGACGAGCCAGCGATCCTCGCCTCGGAGCTTCGCGCGGGCATCGAACACCCGCTTGTCGGTTTTAGGCATGGACTGACCCCATTCAGTGGGACCGCCCGGAGCCCATGCCATTTGACGAAATATAGCACAGAGTGTTATACTTTGGGGCGCTTGGGGTATACGGAAATCGCGGGGTTGGCTCGAGGATCTTCACGACCAAGACGTTTGGGCGATTCTGCCGGAAGGCCGCGATTTCGGATGGCACCTTGACCAGTGCAGTTGAGGAGATCGAGCAGGGCCTAATTGATGCGGACCTCGGCGGGGGCGTACTGAAGAAAAGAATCGCGCGCGCCGGTAGTGGTAAGTCCGGCGGATACCGCACGTTGCTGGCGTTTCGCTCGGGCACGCGTACAGTGTTTATCTTCGGCTTCGCAAAAAGCGCCATGGATAATATTTCGTCCTCGCAGCTTGCGAGCCTGAAAGATGCCGCTGAGGTGTATCTCGCTCTGACCGATGACCAGGTCGAAGAAGCCCTACGAATCGGAGCATTGAGAGAAGTGGAATATGGCGAAGAAGAAAATGACGAAGAAGCAGACGGTGCGGAAGACGAGTAGTCGCGCGCGCAAGCGGCCTGCGATGGAATATCTCAGTCCGATCCATGCAGCGATCCACGAGGGAATCGAGGATCTCTACAAGGCGGGCGTCGTGGAGAAGCATACCATGCGCCGGTTTGACGACTCGTGTTTAACGACTGTGCGTGAGCTTACGCCAGATGAGATACGCTCGATTCGATTGCGGGAGGGCGCCAGCCAAGCGGTCTTTGCGCGCTATCTCAACGTGACGCCGAATTTGGTGAGCCAGTGGGAACGCGGCGAAAAACACCCCCAGGGGCCGTCGCTAAAGATGCTGACGTTGGTCGACAAGAAAGGTCTAGAATCGGTCGCATAGATGCCGCTCGTTCTGATGCAGCGTGCCTGGCGAGACGATCCTAAGTACAAGGACGGTGATGCGACCCGTTTTCGATACAACAAGTTAAGCTGAAATAGTAGGGAGGGTTGATTCGTGGTTGAGTGCCTCGAACTCTGCCGGCGGCCGATAGCCGAGGCTCGAATGGAGGCGCCGATGGTTGTACGTGAGATCGAGGTAGTGCGCAAAAGAGCGGCGCGCGTCGGCGTAGTCGGCGTAATCACG
>DATGJX010000006.1:0-7079 GCA_035294905.1 Vulcanimicrobiaceae bacterium
ACCGTTCGGGATGAAATCGACGCATCCGATTTTCGTGACGGAAGAAGATATTCGCGCGATCGTGAACGTCGGCGCGGAGCAAAAAGTGCTCGAAGAGCAAGAGCGCGAGATGATCCATTCCGTGATCGAGTTCGGCGATACGATCGTGCGCGAAGTGATGACGCCGCGTCCGAACGTCGTTGCCGTGTCCATCGACGATTCGCCGCGCAAAGCGCTCGACATGGTGATCGCGGAAGGGTACTCGAAGCTTCCGGTCTACCACGAGTCGAAGGACGACATCGTCGGCGTCGTGCACGATCGCGAATTGCTGATCAGTCTGGCGAACGGCTCGCTGAGTTCATCGCCGATGCGCTCGCTGATGCGTCCCGTCACCCACGTGCCGGAGAACAAGAAGATTGCCGAGTTGCTGCGGGAGATGCAGCGCGACAAGTTCTCCATGGCGATCGTCGTCGACGAGTACGGCGGCACGGCAGGTCTCGTCACGATGGAAGACTTGCTCGAAGAAATCGTCGGCGAAATTCGCGACGAGCACGACGAAGGCGAAGAAGAGCCGGTACGTCTTTTAGGCGAGCAGGAAGCCGTCGTCGATTCGGGCGTGAACATCGAGGACGTGAACGCGAAGCTCGGCACGCATTTGCCGCACGAGGAATTCGAAACCATCGGCGGCTTCACGGTTGGCCTCTTTGGACGTTTGCCCAGTGAAGGTGAAGAGATCGCTGCGGACGAGCATACGCGCTTGAAAGTCGATCGCATGCGCGGCCGGCGCATTTTAGCAGTACGCATCTTCAGCAACGGGAAACTCGGCGCGCAAAACGGCGCTCACCCGCCGGAAGAAGATGAAGTCTGAGACGCGACCGGATCTCCTGGAGCACGCTATGGAGCGCGCGCGCCGTGCGCGTGAACGCGCGTACGCGCCGTATTCCAAGTTCGCCGTTGGTGCGGCAGCCGTTACGGAAGACGGTTCCATCTTCGAGGGCGTGAATGTCGAAAACGCGAGCTACGGGCTTGCGATTTGCGCGGAGCGAAGCGCTGTGGTGAGCGCGGTGAGCGCCGGGCATCGGAATCTGCGCGCAATCGCCGTCGCGGGTCCGGAGGCCGCGGTGACGGCACCATGCGGCGCTTGCCGGCAATTCCTCAACGAATTCAACTCGCAGCTGACCGTTGCGTATACGACGCCGTCAGGGGTAACGGTAACGACGCTGGATCAATTGCTGCCGGATGCATTCGGCCCCAAAAACCTGATATGAGCGCTCCCGCGCGCTCCTACAAAACCGACGCCGTGATCTTGCGAGGGCGTACGTATGGTGAAGCCGATCGCATTCTGACGCTGTTCACCAGCGAGCGCGGAAAGGTCGACGCAATCGCGAAGGGCGCGCGCCGCACGAAAAGCCACCTCGCGGGACGCCTGGAATTCGGCAACGAGGTGCAGCTTGGCATGCATCGCGGACGCAACTTGGACGTCGTCGTTTCGGCCGACATCATCGACGCTCATTGGCAGCGGCTCGTGCAGCCGGAGCGGTTTGCTGCGGCGAGCATCGTCGTCGAGCTGATCGATGCGTTTTGCGAACCGGACCTTGCTCAGCCCGCGATCTACCGTTTGCTCACCGCGGCGCTGAACGCCATCGGGCAAAGTGACGCTCCGCTTGCGCTGCTGCCGCGCTTTTCATTGCGGCTGCTCGATGCGCTCGGACTTGCGCCTCCCGTCGACGCGTGCGTGCAATGCGGACGAACCTTTGCCGGCGGCGAGGCATGGCTCGATGCGGAGCAAGGCGGTTTCGTGTGCAAGAGTTGCCGCTCGACGTGGCGCGACATGCTCGCGCTCGATCGCGACGACGTTCGGAATTTACAAGCAGTCGCCGCGTCACCCGGAGGCAGCGTTGCGCCCACGCTTAATGCGACTCGCACGGTTGCGCAAGCGATCGAGACCCTGGTGAATCATCACCTCGGGCGGCGGCCGAAAGCGGGAGTGCACGCATTGGAGTTCGTAAGGCAGGTTTGATGCCTATTTTGGCCCTCGACGTCGGAAGCAAGCGCATCGGCGTCGCCGTTGCCGATCCGACCGGAACATTCGCGCTCCCCCTGACCGTAATCGAACGTACCAATCTGAAAGCGGACCTTGCGCGTATCTCGCAGCTCGTCACCGAGTATCAAGTCGACGAAATGGTCGTCGGCTATCCGATGACGCTCGCCGGTGCTCGCGGACCTGCCGCCGATAAGACGGACCGGTTCATCGAACACCTTGGGAACGTTTTCGGCGGAAACATCCATCGCGTCGACGAGCGGCTGACGACCGCGCAAGCGACCAAGGTCCTCATCGGCGCCGACGTGAGCCGCGCGAAGCGTAAAACGGTCGTCGACAAGATGGCCGCGGCCCTGATTTTGGAAAGTTTTCTTGCGCGCCGTTAAGCTCGTCATCACGCTGCTCGTCATCGCGATTCTCGCGGCCTGCGGCTGGTTCGCGTACGCGATTTGGGGCGATCGATCGCATCCGCAGACGGCGCAGCAGATTATCGTGCCGCGCGGCTCCAGTTTTCACGACATTGCCGCACAACTCTCGCAGGCGGGAATCGTCGGCAATGCGACGGCATTTCGCCTCTACGCGAAACTGCTGCGCGCTGATACCACGGCGCATGCCGGCGAATATCGTTTCGCGCCGCACCAGACGGCGGCCGGCGTGCTGACGCAACTCGAAAACGGCGGCGCGCAGATCGCGAAGTGGATGACGATTCCCGAAGGGTTTACCGCTGCGCAGATCGCGCAGCGTTTGCAAGATGAAGGTTTCGGAGACGCGCGTCCCTACGAGCAAGCGTTCTTGCGCGATTCCATGACGGTGGACGGTACGCGCACGAAGAATCTCGAGGGCTTTCTCTTTCCGAGCACCTATTTGATTCCGAACGGCGCATCGCCGAAAACCGTCGAAGACATTCTCACGGCGCAATTCCGCAAAGAACTGCCGCCCGATGCCGTGCAAAAGGCGCGCGCGCACGGCTTGACGGTCCCGCAGGTCGTCACGCTGGCTTCGCTCATCGAGCGGGAAGCCAAGGCCGACGACGAACGCGCGCTGATGGCCGGGGTGTATTATAACCGGCTGCGGCTGGGGATGCCCCTGGAAGTGGACGCCACGATAGAGTACGCTCTTCCTGAACATCACGACGTCATCACGTACCGCGACCTGAACGTCCGGTCACCCTACAATAGTTACCTGCACCGAGGTCTGCCGCCCACGCCCATCGCAAACCCCGGAGAAGCCTCGCTGCAGGCTGCATTCAATCCCCGACCGTCGGACTATTTGTATTACGTGTACAAGGGTAACGGCCACCACGCGTTCGCCCGGACGCTTGCCGAGCAAAACGCGAACATCGCCAAGTACTTGAAGTAGGAGTTCCCATGTCAACCAACGGCGACGCCGGCAAAGCACCATCGCTCGAACTGCGCGACGTGCTGGTCATTCAAACCACAGATGAGAAACAACTCGAATTCGAAGTCGTAGGCCTGGTTGAAGACGAAGAAAATCACGCATACGCGGTGCTGTATTGCGAGCAAGAAGACGAGTTCGTCGTCACGGACGAGAAGGGCAATCTGCTCGAAGACGACGATCTCGCGCAAGAGATTCTCGACGACTTTTTCGTGCTTGCGGAGGAGTCCGGCGGGGAGGGGGGCGCCGAGTAATTCGCGCGTTGTTTCTGTCGGCGAACGTCGGCGTTGGGCATACTTCGGCGGCAAATGCGCTGCGCAGCGCGCTCGCGGAGGAGCAGCCGCCCTTCGAAGCAACGATCGTCGACTCGTACAAGTATGCCGCATCCGTGGTTTCACGCGTCGTCTCACACGGCTACCTGCGCATGGTCAAGACCATTCCGCAGATGTATCGCTTCTTGTACAACCGCGCCGAACGCGCAACGGAAGTCGGCCCTTTTCGCGCATGGGTGCATCAGTTCACCGCCGCCAACATTCGACCGCTGCTGCAGGAACTGCGTCCCGACGTCGTGATCTGCACGCACGCGTTCCCGTGCGGCGTGATGGCGGAGTACAAGAAACAATTCGCGGACGCGCCGCCGGTCGTCGGCGTGGTTACCGACTTTGTCGTGCACGCGTTCTGGATCCACAACAACATTGAAGCGTACGCGGTCGCGACGCCGGAGATGCGGTCGACGCTCATCGCGCGCGGCGTTCCCGCGGATCGTATCTTGGTTTCCGGTATTCCCGTGCGCGCGGAATTCGGCCGGCCGCAGACGGATCGCGCCGAGCTTCGCGCGCGGCTCGGACTTCCGCTGGATCGCAGCACGGTGCTGCTGATGGGCGGCGGACTCGGAATCGGTCCGCTCGAAACGATGATGCACGCGCTGGATCGCGTGAGGGCGCCGCTATGCGCCGTCGCGATCGTCGGACGAAGCGCGCGCAGCGAGCAGCGGGTGCTGGAGCACGCGCATCGCGTCGGTTATCCCGTGCGCGTCGTGCGTTTTGTGAACAACGTGCACGAGTACATGCACGCGAGCGACGTGCTTCTCACCAAGCCCGGCGGCTTGACGACGGCGGAAGCGCTCGCGGCGCAGGTGCCGCTCGTGCTCTTCAAACCGCTGCCCGGGCAGGAAGAACGCAACACGAGGTATCTGGTTCAGCGGCGGGCGGCGCTGCGCGCGAAGGGGGCCTCGGACTTGACGCGTACGGTTGAATCGCTGCTGGTTTCGGGGGAAAAACGCGATACGATGCGCGCGGCAATGGCGCAGATCGGCAAACCGCAGGCCGCCCTAGAGATTGCAGCCGTAATCCGCGCGCTCGCAGGCGGAGCGGCACAAGGAGAAGAGATCGCATGAGGATGGCATCGCACTGGACGTACGCGACGTGGTTCACGGTGTTACGCCTGTACGCCGGCGTGTTCTGGCTCTCTCACGGCATTCCGAAATTTCTCAATTCGGCGATGTTCATGCCGCCGTCAGGCTTTCTACCGCAGGCAGTGCAGAAGAGCATCACGGCGCAAACGGGATTGTACCATGACTTTTTGGTGAACACCGTCACGCCGAACATTACGTTGTTCGCAAATCTCGTACGTTTCGGCGAAGTGCTCGTCGGCTGCAGTTTGCTGCTCGGGTTCTTCACGCGCTTCGGCGGCCTCGTAGGCTGTTTTCTCGCGCTCAACTACATGGCGATAAACAACGAATTCACGAGCTGGACGACGATCGGAACGCTCGACGCTGCTGCATTCATGCTTTCGTTCATGATGTTGGCCGTACCGGCCGGACGCATCGCCGGAGTAGATGCAATGCTCGGACGGCGGCCGCCGGTTCGTAAAGATATCTTGATCCCCGAGATGGTCGACGAGCCGCCGCCGGCCGCGCCTACCTAGAGGCTCGGCTTGCGCGCGTGTGGTATAGTGGTCCGGTCCGCCTGGAGAGGTGGGTGAGTGGCTGAAACCAGTCGTTTGCTAAATGACCGACGGTCAAAAACCGTCCGAGGGTTCGAATCCCTCCCTCTCCGCCACGTGTCCAAACACGAGAGGGGAAACGAAAAACCGCGACGTAGCAATCGCGGCTGTGTGCGGTCGTAGCTCAATTGGATAGAGCAACAGGCTACGAACTTGTAGGTTGGGGGTTCGAGTCCCTCCGACCGCGCCATCACCCTCCGGCTCGGTAGCTCAGCGGTAGAGCGGGGGACTCATAAGCCCTAGGTCGTAGGTTCAAATCCTACCCGAGTCAGATTTTCGCAGTCCGGAGCGCGCGTTACGCGCTTCGGGCTGTTCCAGGCCTACAATAACAATGTCAACAATCCCGTGCGATTTTTGTCCCCATCCCGTCGACCGCAATCAAATGGAAGAGATCGAAATCTCCCATTATGTGCCTGACAGCTCCGGCGACGATCTGGCTTATGCCAGAACGTATTTCTTCGGCCACCCCGATTGCGTTCGCAAGTTCTACCGCGGACTGATCGATCACAAACTCGATCTGTTCAAACACATTCCTAGCGCAGGCAACTCTCCGGAGGGCCAGCACTAAACTCGCGTGCGCTCGTAGCTCAATTGGATAGAGCGCTTCCCTCCGAAGGAAGAGGTTTGCGAGTTCAAGTCTCGCCGAGCGCGTGAAGTGCCATAGCGTTGTCATGGAGCAACCGTATAGTTGCTCCGTGATGACCTGTTCGAAATGCGGAATTAGATTTCGAAAGAACCGCGACAAAAGCGGCTACTGTCCACCGTCTACCTACCTTACACGAAACTGCGCCGCAAAGGCGCGACTTCGTTTCGAGAATCCTGAGCGACTGAATCGATTCGTACAGGAACACCCCTGTGTAGATTGTGGCGAACCCGATCCGGTAGTCTTGGAATTCGATCACCTGAGCGATAAGGAGGAAGACGTCTCAACCCTGCTCGCGCGCAACTGGAAGCTCGTATTGGCAGAGATTGCGAAGTGCGAGGTGCGATGCGCGAACTGCCACCGGCGCGTAACGGCGAAACGCGCAAACTGGACGCGGCATCGTTTAAACGGAAATGGATGACGAGTACTACGTCCGCCGAGCGATGGAGCTGGCGGCGCAAGCGGAAGAAGCGGGCGACGTGCCGATCGGTGCCGTTCTCGTGAGCGGCGAAATCGTCACCGAGGCAAAGAATGAGAAGGAAGCCCGAGCTGATGCGACTGCGCATGCCGAGATGATCCTGCTGCAGCGAGCGGCGCGGGAAATCGGTGCGTGGCGCCTTTCGGACGCCACGGTGTACGTCACGAAGGAGCCGTGCGTGATGTGCGCCGGCGCTATGGTGGCAGCGCGGATCAAGCGGCTGGTCTACGGCTGCCCGGATCCCAAGGGCGGCGCCGCAGGCAGCGTGCTTGACATCGTTCGCCATCCCTCGCTGAACCATCGCATGGAGGTCACCGCCGGAGTCTTGGCGGATGAAACCGCCGCACAGTTGCAGGCGTTTTTTAAAAAACGTCGATAAATTGCTGGTCGCGTAACGCGATTAGGGGTGCCATGCCGGCTTTGCCGGTAGGAGGCGCTCAGCCACGAAGTGGCGGAGTGCCTGTCAAACAACTCCAAAATCGCAAAGCGATTTTGGAGAGGTGGTCGAGTGGTTGAAGGCACCCGCCTCGAAAGCGGGC
>DATGJX010000007.1:0-7416 GCA_035294905.1 Vulcanimicrobiaceae bacterium
ACGCATCCGCTACAATTCCATCGCAACGGTGAACGTCGCGTACGATGCAGCCGAAGTACTCGAACTGCCGCGAACGCCCGGCTTCGTCGTACCGGCAGTCGAAGGGCGGCGCATCACCGCCGCAACGATTTCGACGCAAAAATATCCGCAGCGATCGCCGCGGGACGGCGTCCTGTTGCGCGCGTTCATCGGCGGCGCGCTTGCGCCGCAGCTCGTCGAATTGAGCGACGCGGAATTGGCGGCGGTCGCACGCGAAGAGTTCGCCGATCTCCTCGGCATCCGAGCGGAGCCGCGCTTTGCCGTCACACGGCGTTGGATGCGCCTGCTCCCAGAATACGGCGTGGGACACGTGCAGGCTGTCACGGACATCGAAGGGCGCGCGGCTGCGTTGGGCAGCCTGGCGCTCGCCGGCTCGGCATATCGCGGCGTAGGCATTCCCGACTGCGCTGCAAGCGGCCAATCGGCGGCCGCTCGGCTTCTTTCCGCATAGGAAACACCTCAAGCGGGTAAGCTTGCCGTACTATGCGTCATCTATTTATGTCTGCCGCCGCAGTGGCGTCCGTGCTCTTGCTCGCTCAAGTAGCGAGTGCGGCACCATACGCGGGAGCGCAATATGCCGGTACTATCACGACATCGGTCAATTCGGGTAGCGCCTACGTTGGTCAGCCTGTTACGCTGAGCAACGTAACGTCTGAAGACGGTTCGGTCAGAGGCGCGCGCATGTACGGCACCGTCACACGCGTTGTGAAAGCCGGACAAGGGAAAACCGCATCACTGCAAATGACGTTTACGAAGCTCGTGCTATCGAGCGGCACGACGTACGCAATCGACGGCGTCGTCACCGGAATGCAAGCACAAACGAAGAGCAACGCGCTCAAAGAAGCCGGCGGCGCGGTTGCCGGTATGATCGTCGGCAACATCATCGGTAAAACGATCTTCCATACCAGTATGGGCGGTCTGCTGGGCGCGGCCGGCGGCTATTTGGTCGCGAAGAATAATCGCGAAAACGTCACCGTTCCTTCGGGATCTGCCGTACGCGTAACGCTGCGCACGGTGCGTCAGCAGTCTCGACACTACTAAGCCAAACCGTGTTCCCTCTCGAAGACGGCGAGAACCCTCGCCGTCTTCGGGAACAATGCCCGCATGGATATCGATAGATCGCTTCGTGACGCTGCGCTATTAGCGGCGCGACTTGCGCTCGGCGGCTCCATCGCGGCCCACGGCGCACAAAAACAGTTCGGCGCATTTGGCGGCCCGGGTCCGGAAAAAGCCGCACAAATGATGCATTCGCTTGGCATGCGCCCAGGCGAACGTTACGCCGCGATGGCATCGGGCGCCGAGATGGCGGCCGGCACGTTGATCGCAACCGGCGCGCTCGGACCGGTTGGTCCAGCCATGCTCACGTCCGTGATGCTCGTAGCGATCGAAACGGTGCACCGCCCG
The DNA here is from genome assembly GCA_035294905.1 of Vulcanimicrobiaceae bacterium. GTDB lineage: Bacteria > Vulcanimicrobiota > Vulcanimicrobiia > Vulcanimicrobiales > Vulcanimicrobiaceae > DATGJX01. Next base: position 1,444 of record DATGJX010000007.1, read on the forward strand.
AAAGGCTATTGGGCATCCGGCGGCGGCTACGAAATGAACACGATGTATCTGGCGATCGCATTGCTGCTCGCGACGCAGGGATACGGCTCGTTTTCACTCGATCACGCGCTGGGAATTGCCCCGAAAATGCGTTCCCTGTTCGGCTGGATCGCGATCGGCGGCGCGGTAGCGGCTTCCATCGTCATGCTGGCGCAACGCGAATTCGACATGCCCGCGAAAAGTGAACGCGGCGAACTACCGTCCGAGCAGGCCGGTAGACCAGCCTAGCCCGGACGATTTTCCCTGGCGCCGTAGCCGAAAGCCGGTTCTGCCGCTAAGGGTGGCAGTATACGTTGGAATATGTGTATGCCCGCACACTTTTCTTCGCCGCCGCGCTTGCGGCGCTCTTGACTGCTTGCGGCGGAGGCGGCGGTTCCGGCTCCGTTCCGCCCCAAGCTCCCGGCGGTAATGGCGGCGCTCCGTCGCCGGCTCCATCGTCTTCGTACTCGCCTGCGCCCACGCCGGCACCAACCCATACTCCGGTAAGCGCGCCGACGCCGGTGCCGACGCCCACGCCGAACGGTTCGACGATCTTAGGCAACACGACCGGCCTCTTTGCGCCTGTGCAAATCTTGGATCGGCGCATGACCACCTCGCAGATTCAAAGCGAAGCGCCATACGAAGATCTCGTCTGGGGCGCTTTCAGCCCGAGTTCCTGGAATGCATATCATCCAGGCATGATCGTTTCGCGCTATCTCATGCCGTTCGACGACGACTATTCCATTTCGGGCCACGACTTGGCTTGGTGGGAGCAAAACCATCCGGATTGGATTTTGTACGCGTGCGATCAAAACGGAAACCCGACGCACGACGTCGCGCGCGACGACGGCTTCCCGAACGTTCTGCTCGACATTCACAATCCGCAGGTCATTCAGTATCAGATGCAAACGGTCGGGCCTTACATGATTGCGAATGGATACAACGCGCTCGCCGCGGACAACATTACATTCGCGAACTACACGGGCGGTCCGAACTCGCTACTCGGGCAAAGCGTTCCCGGTGAGAATTACGGTTCCGACGGGTGGTACGGCTGCGGTATTTGGGAAGGCAGTACGTTCGTCAGGCGCTACACGTTGGGCTACGACAAGCCCGATCCGGCATTTATCTCCGATATCGTAAACTGGGTCGAAACGGTACGCTCGATGCTGAACTCCGATCCGTCGCTTGCGCCGTATCGATTGCATTTTATCGTGAATCATCCGATGGGATTGACGAGCGACCCCAACGAGCAGGCCATTTTCTCGCACGTGGACGCGATGTCGTACGAAGCGAGCTTCTCGAATTGGAACCGCTTTCACGCGAACTTCCCCAACATCATCCAGTACATGCAGTATGGCCAAGCCAATCACGTGGCGATGATCGACATCAATTACTTCTGCCAGAACAACGGAACGCCGTGTGAAACGAGCGTTACGCCCTCGCAACTCGAATTTGCAATGGCCGCGCATCAGCTGGCCAACGAGGGCGCTTCAGGGCTGTACATCTCGCCGTCGACGGGCGACATCTACTCGTACCATCCCGAATATCAAACGCATCTCGGAACGCCGTGCAGCGAATACACGACGGTCGGCACCGACATGTACGCAAGGCGCTTCTCGAACGGTCTGGTCGTCGTCAACAACGGCACCGCCGCGCAAGCATACGCGTTACCATCGAACCACACGTACAGCGACATCGAAGGGCGGTCACTCACCAACCCGTTGACCGTAAACGTCGACGACGGCTACGTATTGACGACGACCGGCAACGGCTGCGTTTAGGACGTTTGATGGCGCAGTAGATAGCTCACACGCGAGTGCAGTTGGTACATCTAAGAATACCGCTTCGCAATAACTTCTTTGGGATGTCGCATCGCGGACAGATAGGTTGTCGCTTCATAAAGACCACAATAGCGGCATCTTATGCCAGGCAGGGCCTTGGCACAAAAAAGCCGCCATTTGAAATAGCGGCTTGAAAATCTGCCAAGGGGGAGAATCGAACTCCCGACACCGCACTTTTCAGGCGCGTGCTCTACCAACTGAGCTACCTTGGCATAGGCGACCGCCTTGGGTTCGCTGCGCAGGCCTTCTCCCCTTGTCGCTCCAACTGCGGCAGCGTGAACGACATCAATACGCTCGATGCCTTCGCTGCAGTCGATATCCGTACGGGGACAATCCTCGCAGCGGAGCCGTTTCCGCAGGCACGCAAACCCGCCTACAAGCTCACCGTGGACTTCGGCAGCGAGATCGGACGCAAGCGCTCGAGTGCGCAAATCACCGTCCATTACACAGCGAAAGAATTAATCGGAAAACAAGTCTTGGCGGTGGTCAACTTTCCGCCGCGCAACATCGCCGGCTTTTCAAGTGAAGTGCTTGTGCTCGGCGTGCCCGACGCGCATGGCGACGTGGTGCTCGTGCGTCCGGACGAACGCGTAGCCGAAGGCGCGCGCCTCTATTAAACGCGGAAGCCGCCTGCAAAAGTGCGGCGGCTTTCCCGTTTTATGCTCGGGTTGCTTGTTGCAAGGGACTACTCCTCGTTCAAGCCTTCGTTATATAGCGTGGTACGTGGGCGATTGGTATCCGTCGCATCTTCCTCGTCGCTCTTCGCACGAGCATCGCGCGGCTCGTCCACCCATTGCGGCCCCAAACCGAGGTCGCGCGGGTCTTCACCGTACATGCATTCACCTCGTACCGTAATTCTACTGAAAATCGATTGTGAAGAGGTAGGAGCTTCCGACATCTTTACAATCGACCTCTTCCGGTGCGTAACGGCTCGACCGCGGCGGCCACCGCCGCTTGATCGAGCGGCACGGAGCCGGTCGATTCATAGATACTCGCACCGACAACCTTGCCCGCGGCATCTACGTCGACTTTCACCTTTGCCGTTTCCGTAAAGCCGTCACGATCTTCGTCGCTAACCGCAGGCGGCTCTATGGTAAGCGTTTTCGCGGGAACATCCGGTGCGCTGCATGCCGGTTTCGGCGTCGGCGCTGCAACGATTGGTGCGCTCGTCGGAGCAACGCCGGGAGTTGGATTGTCAATTGGAAACGGATCTCCCGTCGGTTCGATTGGCAGCTGCGCAATCGGCGGCCCGTCGCTATGTTGTACCGCAGCTATCGCGATGCGACCTCGACCGGTTGATCTTGCGTTCATGCCTGCATAACCAGGCAAGAGGTTGCCTTGTGAGGACCGCGTGATTCTTTTGGCACTTGAACGCAGCTCTCCGCCGCTGGACGATTTAATTCTCATCTAGCGCGTAAAAGGAGAGCTTCGTGCGAAAAGCTGTTTCTCTTTTGGCGTTACTTGCAATTACCGCATGCGCGGGCGGCAGCGGCGGTGGTTTGCAATCTGCGCCGATAATGCCCGCGGGCCCGACGACGTCGAGCCGCTCCACTGATTTGAAAACACCGGTATCCGCAGCTGCGACAACTTGGTACGTTCGGGTAGGCGGCGTTTTCGATGACACGGCAGTCCAGAATCTCGATTTTTTTGCGGACACGATAACCATTGACGCCGGCGATTCGGTCACCTATAAAGTCGACGGCAACTTCGGCGGCGACGCTCACACGGTCGCGTTTGTCCCGAAAGGCATGCCGATTCCGTCACCGCTCGATCCGAATGACGTTGTCCCCGCGGGACCGAATTCCGTGGACGGCACGACGTTCGTCAATTCCGGAATTCTCGTTGGCGGGCAAAGCTATACGTTAGCATTTCCGAAAGCCGGGACGTATCGAATTCTCTGCTTGTTCCACGAACCGGCGATGGAGAGTACCGTCGTCGTGCACGCGGCCGGTGCGCCATACCCGCACACGCAGCAATACTACGACCAGGCGGGTCAGGCAGATCAGGCACAAGGCACCGCCGCCGCGGTCCAATCGCTCGCGTTGTTCCCCTTCAAGAATGGCGGGACGCACATGGCTGCCGGCATCGATCCCGGCTTGGTCAATCCTGTGCCTCCGGACTCAGGGATCCTGCGTTTCATCGACGACAGCGCCTACAGCCGGCTTGCCGATAGTTCCGGAAACATTACGATCAAAGTCGGCACCGTGCTCACGTGGACCAATGAGACGAGCAACGAGCCGCATACCATAACGTTCCCGATGGCGGGTCAGCACAAAGTGCCGAACATCCCTCCGGATCCGCCGATCATTCCCCGCGTGAACAAGAGCGGAGTTCCCGTTTATGACGGCACGCAAATCGTGAATTCCGGAAGCCTCATGGGCCTTGCGAAGTTCGGTCTTCCGCAGTCGTTCAGTCTGCAGTTCGTTACTCCGGGAACCTACGAGTATTTCTGCGTCTATCACTACAATAGCGGCATGCATGGTACCATCACGGTAGTCCAATAACTCGAACGCGTCGATTGAAGCGGTAGGCAAAGACCCCGGCGCGAGAGCACCGGGGCCTTTTCTTCTATTTAAACAATGCGGCTAGGGAATGTTCGAAGTCTATCGTTCCCGGTTCGCCGCGCACGTGCGAGGCCGACGTTCTTACCATCGACGATGCGGCGTTGACCGAAAATGACGTGAGCGTCGTACTTTGTCCTCCCACCCCGATCTGCGTAAAACCCACACCTCTTGCGAAGTCCCACGTGATTGAACTGAAGCTTCCGGTGATTTGATCCTCCGCTACGTCGATCACTTCGCTTCCGCTGGGCAGCATAAGCGTTCCGCCGACACTTGTTATCGTGGATTGGTCGCCTGCACCGTCATTCCAAAACTCGTTCGCTGACGGGCTGTCATCCATGACGGGCACACCGTTTGGAAATTGAACGTTGCTGATAACGGTGACGTTGCTCGTACCGCTGTCGTTTTCAACCCCGACGATGTTGCTCAGTTCGCCGTACTGTCCGCTCGGCGGGGTTTTCGTAAAGAAGAACGAGGAGCTGATGGTGGACGAGCCCGGAGGATACAGCGCGATTCGCTCCATCGTATCGCCGTTGCCCGGACAACCGCATGAGAGCGTCGAGCTGCCCATGTCTACCATCTTGCCTCCCGACGCGAACGTCCAGGAATTCCCGTTGGCAAGGGGCAGATAATGCGGCGAAGACGTATTGGCTATTGGCGTGGGCGTGGGCGCAGGCGGCGCTGCCGAGCCCCCACCGCCGCCGCTGCTGCCGCATGCAGAAAGTGCGAAGACTCCTAGAAGTACCAGACGTTTCAAGTTCACCCCCGAAAAGTAGCAAATGGGATACCGACCGTTCGGCTGCTTAGTCTCCGGCGCCTACCAGTGAGGAATACACCCCATGGGCATTACGACCGCGCGCACTATTACGTTGAATGGGATCCGCGAAGCCGAGCAACATGTCTATGAAGCAGCTCTTCGGACGCCGTTGGTGCGCCTGAACACGGACGTTCAGCATGGCGACATCTATCTCAAATTGGAGAATCTGCAGCCCATCGGCTCGTTCAAAATACGAGGCACGTACAACGCCGTAAGGAAACTCGGCGATGCGCAACTCGCGCAAGGCGTTTGGACGGCGAGTGCGGGAAACGCCGCGCAAGGCGTCGCGTTAGCCGCGAAAAAATGTGGCGCCCGCTGCACGGTGCTGATCGTTGACACCGCGCCGGCGGCAAAAAAGGATGCGATTCGCGGGCTTGGTGCGCAGCTCGTTGAAGCATCTTACGACGAGTTCTGGACAGCGCTCCAACAGCGGAGCTATCCCGGCATCGAGGGGTACTTCGTGCATCCGTTCGACGACGATGACGTCATCGCCGGCAATGGGACGGTCGCCCTGGAAATACTAGAAGATTTGACGGAGGTCGATTGTATCATCGCGCCCTATGGCGGCGGCGGTTTGTCGTGCGGCATCGGCTCTGCGATCGCCGCGCTGAAACCGTCGGTTAAAGTGTACGGTGCCGAACCGGAAACAGGAGCGCCGCTGGCGCGTTCGTTTGCATCCGGTCGAGCCGAGACGTTTGCGGAGTGGCAAGCTTCCTGGGTCGACGGCTGCGGAGGC
>DATGJX010000008.1:0-2111 GCA_035294905.1 Vulcanimicrobiaceae bacterium
CATCGAGCGCGATTTGGGTGAAGAAGGGCTCCGGCGCAGCGTGGTTGTGGTTTCTACCAGCGATCAGCCCGCGCTCGTGCGAATCAAAGCCGCGTTCGTCGCGACAACAGTCGCCGAATTCTTCCGCGATCAAGGCCTCGACGTGACGTTCATGATGGACAGTGTGACGCGGTTTGCGATGGCGCAGCGCGAAGTCGGCCTGGCCATCGGCGAACCAACCACGACGCGCGGGTATACGCCGTCCGTTTTTGCTCTGCTGCCGAAGCTGCTCGAGAGGGCGGGAACCTCTGCGGTGGGCACGATTACCGGCTTGTATTCGGTGCTGGTGGACGGCGACGATATGAACGAACCGGTCGCCGACGCCGTTCGCTCGATTTTGGACGGCCATATCGTGCTCTCGCGTCAATTGGCGGCGGCAAATCACTATCCGGCAATCGACGTGCTCTCCAGCGTAAGCCGCGTCATGCCGGACGTCGTGGATCGCAATCATTATTCCGCGGCATCCGGCGTACGAGACGTTTTGGCGACGTACCGCGACGCGGAAGATCTGATTAATATCGGGGCGTACGTTGCCGGAAGCAATCCGCGCGTCGATCTCGCCCTTTCGAAGATCGAAGCGATTCGGCATTTCTTGAAACAGGGCATCTACGAGACTGCCGGGCTGGAACAGACCGTGCAGCAACTAATGAGCGTAGCCTAATGCAAAAGCAATGCCGGCGCCGTATCATATGAAAAAATTCAAGTTCACGCTGGCTCCCGTGCTGGAGCATCGCGAGCGCATCGAGGAAGAGAAGCAGCAGGTGCTGGCGGCGCGCGTTGCCGAGTTGACTGCCGCGCAGAACGAGCTGGGGCGCTTGAATCGCGAATTCAAACGCTACTCGAACTCGCTGCGCGACGGCCACAAAACGTTGACGAGCCATCAGCTGCGCGCACACTACGCGCACTTGGAGTTTTTGGATCGCTGCATGGTCATGCAGCATGCCGTGATAACGGGATACAAAAGCGCGGTCGATCGCGCGCGCGCAGAACTCGTCGACGCGAGTAAGGACCGCAAAGTCATCGAGAAACTCAAAGATAAACGTCTGGAACAACATCAAGCCATGGAAGCGGCATTCGAGCAAAAGGAGTTGGACGAGAATAACGCCCGCCGCTATAGGAGCACCGCATGATCGTCACTCGCCGCCGCCGCAAACCGTTTCCCTGGAAACGCGTCCTCGTGCCGGCCGCCGTTGCGGCGGTTTTGGCTGCGATCCTCAGCTGGGCGCCGTCCCGCAACTGGATCGCGAATGGACCGGCCGCTCCGGTTTGGCATGCGATGTCGCCGGTTACCGCTCCGCTGGCGCGCCCGTTCGACATGGCCGGTCAGATGCGGACGATCTCGGCGCAAAATGCAGAGATTGCTTCGTTGCGTACGCAGCTCGCCGACGCGCGCGGTCAAATAGGGAACCGGGACAAGCAAATATCCGATTTGCAAACGCAGCTCAATGCCGCGCAGCAGGACGCCGCGGTTGCGAAGGCGGCAGCAAATCGCGCTCCGCGTTTGGTACGCACTGTGGCAGCAGCCGCTGCGCCCGCGCAAGGCGGAACGGATCTTTCCGCGCAAGCCTCGCCGGACATGCGGCGCACTGCGTCGGTTTGGGCCGCGATGGATGCGGACGCCGCCGCGAAAGTCGTTCAACGGCTGCCGGATGACTACGTCGCTCGTATTTTTGCGATAATGCCGCCCGATTCGGTCGGCGCGATCCTCGAGAGCGCATCGCCGGCGTACGCTGCGCGCCTGACGCGCGATCGGCCGGAACTCGCGCACTAGCGCGGGGAAGGGTTGCGGCGGTAACCGCTAAACTGCTTCCGCATGAGCGCGGAAGTGATTAGCGCGTGGGCCGCTCTCGGAACGCTTGTCGTAATCGGCGCCAGCGCCGTCGCGGCGCTGATTCAGCTCCGGCACATGCGCGCCGGCAATCAACTCGAAGCATTACTCTCGCTCGAGCGTGACTTCGGCTCCCCGGCACTGCAATCGGCGCTGCTCTACATCCAGGACGACTTGCCGGCCAGGATGGAAGATCCGGCGTATCGCGCCGAGCTCGAAAAAATCGGCTATATCGATAGCACGG
>DATGJX010000009.1:0-10706 GCA_035294905.1 Vulcanimicrobiaceae bacterium
GGGCAGAAATACGCGCACGGGTTGCCGTACTCGACGGTGCACCGGTCGCGGCAGATGTTCGTGTCGGCAACCTTCAAATGACACGGCTGGTCTTCTTCGTGCATCGTCCCGCTGTTGAAGACGTCGGTCAATTTGTCGAACGTGATGACGTTGTCGATGTTTGCGCGGCGCGACTCCTTCGGTTTGTAGCCGCGTTTCTCCATGACTTCGAAGCCCGGCTCGCCGCGCAGGCGATCCGAAATGCCGAATCCCCGGCCGCCGGTGAACATCCCCAGGCCCGTGTTGAGCACGCCGTTGACCAGGCCGTTCTTGAACCCTTGATGGAAATTGCGCGCCGTGTGCAGCTCTTGGTAGGCCCACGACGCTTTGAACTTCGTTTCATACGACGAAAGCTGCTCGCTATCGAATTTACCGGCTTGCAGCGCCTCGAATGCCGACTCCGCCGCAAGCATTCCGGACTTCATCGCAAGGTGCACGCCCTTGAGCCGCATGCCGTTCAAGAAGCCCGCGGAATCGCCGGCGATCATCAGCCCGTCGCCGTAGAAGCGCGGCATCGCGTAGAGTCCGCCTTCAGGAATGGCTTTCGCGCCGTAGCGCAAGAGCTTTGCGCCTTCCAGCATCTTGCGAACGATCGGCTGTGCCTTGAACAGTTGGAATACATTGTGCGGATCGGTCGTCGGATCTTTGTAATCTAGACCGACGACAAACCCAATGTCCAACACGTCGTTCGCCATGCCGTAGATGAAGCCGCCGCCGAACGTGTCGTTCGGAAGCGGATACCCCATCGTATGGATGACGCTTCCGGCTTGAACGCTTCCGGGCGCGCATTGCCACAACTCTTTCACGCCGCACGCATAAACTTGCGGCTCTCGCCCTTCGTCGAGATTCAGCCGCGGAATCGCCTGCTTTGTAAGCGTACCGCGCGGCCCTTCGCCGAGCACGACGATCTTCGCGAGAATGTCCGCACCGGGTTCGAAGTTCGGCTTCGGGTTGCCGTCCTTGTCGAGGCCCTTGTCACCGGTACGCACGCCGGTGACGCGCTCGCCGTCCCACAGCAGTTCTTGACCGGGAAACTCGCCAAAAACTTGCGCGCCGGCTTCTTCCGCTTTTTCAGCGAGCCATTTCACAATCTTTTGCAGCGATGCGACGTACTTGCCGTGATTGTTCATCATCGGAGGAACGATCGGCGCTTTGATACGTCCGCTTTCGGTAAGCACCCACAGCTGATCGCCGGTGACGGGCGATTCAACCGGCGCTTCGTTGCGCCAGTTGGGCAGCAGTTCGTCGAGCGCTTTCGGATCCATCACCGCGCCGGAAAGACCGTGATTGCCGATCTCACCCGCTTTGTCGATGACGAGCACTTCCAGCACTTTGCCCGCAGCTTTTGCGAGCTGCATCAAGCGGATTGCGCCGGCCAGACTTGCAGGACCCGCGCCGACGAACAGGACGTCTACTTCAAGGGAATCGCGTTCAGCCATGGAGATTGGGGTTCGGAAGGGCGGCAATGGCTGCCTTTACAGCAATCCTGTGAATCGCAACGCGCTGCTCCCACGGCAGGCCGATGGGCGTTTCGAAGGTGAGTGCCCGTCGCGCCGAGTGACGCACGATGGACAGCGTGTATGACAGGCCGCCGATGGCTTCGATCTCGAGCGAGGCGGGCGGGCGCACAATACCGTTGTCCAGCGTATACTGCAAGACCGGGCCGCCCAAATCGCAACGCTCGAGGTCTTGAATTGGGAAGCCCGCTGCAGCAACGGCTTCGACGACGCTGCGGCCGACGTCGCCCTCGCCGTACTCGTAACAATAGAAACCTTCCGCATCGCAGTCTTCGTGCAGATCGAGCGACAGTGCAAACTTGCGATCGCGATTCGCGGTGATGATTGCGCGTGCTTCGGGTGTTTGTCCGCCGCGACCGAAGCTGCGGTTGACGTCGACGCCGTCCGCGCTTTCTCGAGTACCGGATTCGTATCCGGTGGGATTAGTACACGGCCACACGCGATATCCGTAGTTCGCGTCGAGTTCGCGACGCTCCACGAGTTCGAGCAGCGACCACGGCGGCGCCGGCTCGTCACCGTGCACGCCCGCGACAACGGCGACCGCGCCCGCATGCGTCTCGCCGAAGTCGGCGCACAAGAGCGTACGCGCCGCGCCGATGCACGCCACTTCTCGCACTGCGATCTGCTGAGAAGCTCGCAAGGCCTTCCAACGCGCGTGTAGGTCGACGTAAGTATGCACACGAACGTATGCGGCGTGTACGTAGGCGCTCCTTCGATACCTCAGGACTGCGCGCGCTTCTGCGTGCTTGCCGCTAAGGAAGTTAAGGCATGAAGATACAGGTGGGCGTGATGGGTTCGGCCGGCGGTGCCATCACCGACGAAGAGCTTGCGCTAGCCAAGCGCCTCGGGCGGCGCATTGCCGAGCTCGATTGCACGATCGTCACGGGCGCGTGCCCAGGTTTGCCGCATGCGGCCGTCCTCGGCGCGAACGAAGTGGGCGGATTCAGTTTGGGCGTCTCGCCGGCGCTCTCTCCGGAAGAGCACGTGAACGTGTACGGTTCACCGCTGCAGCCGTACACGACAATGGTGTTTACGGGTTCGGGGCTCATGGGCCGCGAGACTCACAACATCCACAGCTCCGACTTCGTGCTTTTCGTCGGCGGCCGAAGCGGAACGCTCGGCGAGTTCTGCATCGCGTACGACGAAGGCAAACTTATCGGCATCTTGCTCGACTCCGGCGGAATCTCCAATGATTTCGCACGCATCGCCAAGCTCGTTCAGAAGAATACAGGCTCGGTAATCATTTCCGACGCCAATCCGGAGAAGTTGGTCGATCGCTGCCTCGAGACGTACAACACATCGGCGATGCCGAGCGCGAAAGCGTTCGATCGACAGGTGAGCGGACCTTCGCTGCCGCCGCTTCGCCCCCGCAATGACCGCATCACGCAGGAGACACGTGGCTGAATTAACGTTCGTCGGCGCTGCCGGAACCGTCACCGGCAGCAAACATTTGCTGACAAACAACGGACGGCACATCTTCATCGACTGCGGCCTATTTCAAGGAACAGCCGACATCACGGCACTCAACAGCGTGCCGCTGCCGGTCCATCCCCAAGACGTCGAAGCAGTGGTCATCACGCACGGACACATCGATCACGTCGGCTATCTGCCGAAGCTCGTGCACGACGGCTTTTGCGGAACAGTCTACGCCACTCCGCCGACGCGAGCACTGATGAACGTCGTGCTGGAAGACGCCGTGAATCTGCAGTCTCATCTGCACCAACGCGGTATGCATCACGAACACTATGCGCCGCCGCCGTTCTACAACGAGGCTGACGTGCAGCGCGCGATTCAAATGACGAAGACCGTTGCGCTGGAGACGCCGTTCGACGTCGCCGGCATGACGGCGACGTACAAGAACGCCGCGCACATCATCGGCTCGGCGTTCGTCGAGTTACACCTACACGATCATTGCATCGTCTTCTCGGGCGACATCGGCCGCTACAACCGGGCGCTGCTTTACGATCCGACGCCCATCGGCGCCGCCGACACACTCATCTGCGAATCGACCTACGGCGATCGTGTGCATCCGCCGGATGCGCTCGGTATGCTCGCCCAAACACTCGCAAAAGGCATCGCGCGCGGCGGGGCAATCGTCATTCCTGCATTCGCCGTCGAACGTTCGCAAGAGTTGCTGTTTTCGATCGGCCAACTGCAGCGGCGCGACCCGCAGCTCGCGAAGGTTCCCGTCTTCTTGGACAGCCCGATGGCTGCGCACGTAGACGAGATCTTCGAGAAGTTTCCCAACGCGCACAAGCCGATTGAATTCGATTCGAACGGCACGCCCTTCGGCTGCCAAAACCTCACCGTCGCCGTGTCGACGGAACAAAGCAAAGCCATCAACGGGATGAAAGGTCCGCACATCATCGTTTCGGCAAGCGGTATGGCCGCCGGCGGGCGCGTGCTGCACCACATCTACAACCACGTCTCCGATCCGCACGCAACGCTGCTCTTCGTCGGCTTTCAATCCGCGGGCACGCTCGGATTTTTCTTGACGCACGGGGCGGAAACGATTCGCATCTTCGGCGACATGCTGCCCGTTCACGCAGCGATCGGCCTGATTTCAGGATACAGCGCTCACGCCGACCGCGACGAGATTCAGCAGTGGTTCAACACCTGTCCCACCAAGCCCAATTTTTACGCCGTGCACGGCGATCCGGTTTCGGCTCAGTCGCTATGCGATCTGGTTCGTTCGAAGTACAATTGGGCCGGCAACGTCGCAGCTCGCGGAACTACAGTCAACGTATGACGGAAGGCGCTCGTTGGTATGAGTGCGATAGCCATTCCGCAGAGCACTAAGGCGGCGCCGATTACATCCCGGCCGCCGAAGTGTTCGCCGCCGAAACATACGCCGGCCGTAATGGCGATCGCCGGAAACGTCAAGGAAGCCATGCCGATGGCGCCGGCCGGCAACCGTTCCAAGAGCCACAGCATGCAGAAGAATGCGATGCCGCTTCCCGCGATTGCCAGGTACAGCAATGCCGTCAGCGAGCTTCCCGTGAGCGCGTGCTGCCAGTCGGTGCGCTCAAAAAGCAAACCCGCCGTCAAAATCGCTGTCCCTGCGATTGTCATCGCCGGCGGGAGCGTTGCGAGCGGCGAAACGGGCGGCACGCGCTTCGCGTAGGCGGTTGCGAACGAGGCCGCGACAGCGGCGCCGATTGCGGCAAACGCATAGACCGGCGAGCCGTGTACGCCGCCGCCCAGAGAAATTGCCGCAACACCGCTGAATGCCGCGACCGAACCGACGACGATTCGCGGCGTTATGCGCTCGTTCGCCAACAGGCGCGCGAAGCCGAACGTGAAGAACGGCAGCGTCCCGAACAGTACCGAAGTAAGCCCTGAGTCGATGTGCGTTTCCGCAACGTACAGTAATGTGTAGTCGCATGCGAACGTGAAAACGGCAAAAACGCCGATCAATCTCCACGGCAATTGCCGAAGCGGACGAATCTCGCGACGCAGCGCGGCGACCGCGAAAAGCAGCGCGCCCGCGATCGAAAAGCGCAGGCCAACACCCGTCAACGGACCCATGCTGTGCAGTCCGACCTTGATGGCAAGCCACGTCGTTCCCCAGATGAGGCACATCAGCGCATAGACGAGCGCCACGGTGAATCTCATGCCGTCAGCTTATCGCGAAAGTGGACCACTACAAAGGTCCACTAAGAGATTCAACAGTATACCACTTTTATGGCTAAGCAGTCCGCGGCGTTCGAGCTGACCCTTCCACCCCAAGCAAGCGACACGGCAACATACGAGTGGCTTTATCAGGTGCTGCGCACCGAGATACTGGAAGGCCGTTTGCGTGGCGGGACCCGCCTGCCGTCGAGCCGAGATTTGGCAAAACGTTACCGCCTCTCGCGCGGCACAATCGTCAATGCGTTCGAGCTGCTCAAATCGGAAGGGTACTTGCGCGGCAGCACCGGCTCCGGCACGTTCGTCAGCGATGTGCTTCCCGACGAGCTGCTCAAGGTCAAGCCGAAGAGCGGCGCCCACACGCAAAGGTCGCTGCCGCGCCGGCATCTTGCGGCCTACGGGCGGCGCGTGCAATACGAGTCCAATTTTGAGGCGCAGCCGATGCGCGCGTTTCGGGCCAATCTGCCGGCGATCGATCTCTTTCCTATGAAATTGTGGTCGACGCTGGCCTCGCGCCGAATGCGCACTTCGAGCGATCTGCTTATCGGTTGCGACCCAATCGGTTATCCGCCGCTGCGCGAAGCGGTCGCCGATTATCTCAACGCGTGGCGGGGTGTAAAATGCTCTCCCGAACAGATTCTCATCGTCTCCGGCGTACAGGAGGCAATAGACATTGTAGCGCGCGTCGTTTTGGATGCGCGAGATCGCGTCTGCGTTGAAGATCCCGGTTATCCGGCTGCGCGCATGGTGTTCGAAGCAGCCGGCGCTAAGGTTATTCCCGTTCCGGTGGATGCCGAAGGAATTGGCGTCGACGACCGGCGCATGCGCGGCGCTCGGCTCGTCTTCGTAACGCCGGGGCATCAATCGCCGTTGGGCGTAACGATGAGTTTGCGGCGGCGGCTTGCGCTACTGGAATGGGCACAACGCAACGAAGCGCTGATCTTTGAAGACGACTACGACAGCGAGTACCGCTACTCGAGCCGCCCTATGCCGGCCTTGCAAGGGATGGATCGCAACGGCAACGTGGTATTCGCCGGAAGTTTCAACAAAGTGCTGTTTCCCTCGCTGCGATTGGGCTACGTCGTCGCGCCGGCCGACCTCATCGCGCGATTCGAAGCGGTGAAATCGATCACGAGCCGCCATGCGCAGCTGTTCGATCAAGCGGTGCTTTGTGATTTTATCGCGGGCGGCCATTTTGCCCGGCACCTGCGGCGCATGCGCGAAATCTATGCCGAGCGGCTCGCGGCGTTGCTCAAGGCGGTCCGTGAACACCTTGCGGGCGTTTTGGAAGTACCGGACATCGAAGCGGGACTGCAAACCGTTGCGTGGCTAAGCCCGAATGTGGACGCGAACGTCGTCGAGCAGCGATCCCGCGCGCAAGGCTTGCACGTGACGGCACTGAGCAAGTTTGCGATTGCCCCATTGAGCCGCGACGGCATTCAGTTGGGTTTCGCAGCCATTACACCCGCGCAAATACGGCGCGGGGTACACGACCTTGCACGCGTCTTGGATACGCTAGCGGATTCGTAAGCGCCATTCGTCGGCAAGGATAGCGTAGCGGAAACTGTCGCGCCATTCGCCTTTCTGAAATTTATCTTTTACGAAATGCCCCTCACGGCGCATCCCGACTTTCTCCATCACGCGCCACGAACCCACATTTCGCGTATCACAGGTGGCGATGACGCGATGCATTTCCAAAACGCGAAATGCCGCATCGAGAAGCGCCGACGCAGATTCGGTTCCATAGCCCATATTCCAGTACCGCGAGTTGAAACTATAGCCGATTTCCACCGTCCGATTTTCTTGATCGATCTTCCAGAGTCGAACGCTGCCGATCAGTTTCGATTCGTGACGCAGTTCGGCAGCTAGCGTGACGTCGTCGCGCGGCCAAGACTTCTGCTCGAGCAATCGGCGCTGAACTACACCGTGCGAAACTTCGCGCGTGTTCGGTCCCCAAACGTCGTAGCGCGACACAACCGGATCAGCGGCGAACTCGTGCAGATCAGATTCATCGGTTCGCACGAATTCTCGTAACAACAGCCGTTCGGTTTCGATCGGGAACCAGCGCTCCACGCACTAGTCGCCTGAGAGTTCCTGCAACCGTAAGTCGAGGCGGCGGAGAATCTCCTCTGCCGACGAGCCCTCGTGAGAGGCTATCGATAACGCATAGATGAGCACGGCGGCGGGATCGCTTTGCTCTGCGGCAAATCGGAGTCCGGTCCAAAGATCGGTGCCCGAACTAGGCCGTGCGAATTGCGAAATGCGATCGTACATCTGAGGAAAATCTACCGTGCCGGTTTTGGTGGGTTGGGCCGCCGGCGGGGCGTTTTGCCTTTCGCGTAAACTTTCGATAAGCCGTTGCCGCAGTTTTCCTTCGTCGAGACCTAACTCGCCGATCATGATCTTCTCGGATTCGGGGAGGCTGAGATAGCCGAGCATGAGATGTTCGGCGTCGATATACCGCGTATCCAGGTCGCGAGCGTTTACGAATGCCAGCTCGATTACGCGTTTGGCTTGTGGCGTAAAGACCATTTCGCCGGCGCCTGAAGAACCTTTTTGGCCGAATACACGCTCCGAGGCCGCTGCCACCTCGCTGGGTCCGAGTCCAAAAGACTTGAGCAGATCCGAAATCGTTTGCGTGTCGGCCAAGCCGATGAAGATGTGGTTATGGTCGATGAACTTACAACCATATCGCTGGGCGACTTCTTGGGCCGTTATTATCGCGCGGCGCCCTGCATTAGTAAACGGTTCCCACATCGACATGTCAGTCGTGCGTCCATTCCAGCATCGCCTTCCACTCGTCTTTCGGATAGCGCTGCTTGCCTTTGATCGCTTCGAGGTACTTGCGCTTGCCGCTGCGATTGCCCTTGCCCATGAAGCAGCCGCCGACCAGGCGCAGATCCCAGAAATACAGAGCGCGATACCACTTCTTCTCACGATCGACGGTGAATACGGTTTCGATATCCGGGCGATATTCGGGCGAAAGGCCGAATTGCGTAATCGTTTGCCCTTTGAAGAGCAGGCTCGAATACTCCGGAACGTCGTCGTACGGCATATTGTTGCCCATCATGTTTTGCGCGGCGACTTTGCCGTGCGCGCCCGCATTGTTCCACGTTCCCATGCGGTAGCGCATCTCGAGGATCGGATCGTAAAAATCCGCGATGTCGCCCGCGGCGAAGATGCCTCGCACGTTCGTTTCCAAGCGGTCGTCGCACAGGATGCCGTTCTTGCTGGTCTCTACGCCCGCGCCTTCGAGCAATTCAGTGTTCATCGTAAGACCCAGACCCACGCCGTAACATTGCGCCTCGATTTCGGTCCCGCTCTTGAGCCGCACTTTTCTCACGACGCCGTTGTCGCGAACGAACTCCGCGATTTCATCACCGTAGTGCATATGCACGCCGTCGTTCTTTGCGGCTTCGTCGATCATTTCGCCGGCAATTTCGTCCAGCATGCGGTGCAGGACGCGCGGCCCGCGCATAATCCAATGCGTTTCAACTTTGCGTGAAATGAACGCCTCGGCAAGTTCGTATGCGATGAACGAACCGCCGATGGAAACACCGGCTTTCGCGGTTTCGAGTTCTTGCGAAATCGCGAGCGTGTCGCTCATGTACTGAAAGTTGTACACGTTGGCGCCGTCGGCGCCCGCAGCCGGATGAAGATTCGGCCGGCCGCCGGTCGCTACCAGCAACGCATCGTAAGGATAGGACTTACCGTTCGCAAGCGCCACGCGCTCCTGCGGAGTGATGCGCTCGACTCGCGTCTCCAGGTGGAGGTCGATGTTGTGTTTTTCGTGCCATGCGAGGTCGCGCATGATCACTTTTTCCTTCGTCACCTGTTTGCGGAGCAGCGGCGGCAAGGCAATGCGATTATACAGGCAGTACGGCTCGTCGGTGAAGAGCGTTATCGAGCACGACGGATCGTGTTTGCGCAGCTGCTCGGCACACGTCGTTCCGGCAAAACCGTTGCCGACGATCACGTAGCGGCGGAAATCACCTACGCTCGAATCCACGCTTGTTCTCTCCTACGACGCAGCGCAGCAAACAGGCCCGCATTTCGCCGCTACTGAAGAGCGCTCCCCGTGGAGGTTCGGCTGGTCCAATTATTGGCGTCGTTTATTCGCGTGGGGGCGGACTATTCGCTTGCGCGGCTCGAGTATGCAATGTCGCATCCGCAGGCGCCCGCGCCGCCGGTCATCGACAAGTTGCCGGACGCCTCGGAAGCCACGCTGCGCGGCGTCTGGCCGCGAATCGAAGAACAATTGGATGCCGCCTGCGCCTACGCGAAACAGTTGGCCCCTCCGAGCGGTAGTCAGGGAAAGAACGGTGCCTCGTCGGCCTGGCTGACGCGCACGGTCAAGGAACTCGACCAGTACGCGCGAGCGATACGCTGGGTACTCACGGTGACGGAAAAGTGAACGACTACATCGACGAAAAAACCAAGGAACGCATCAAAGCGGCGCTCAAGCAAACGCAGACCCAAACCGAAGACGCGGCTTCAAAAACAGCCGCACAAGTGGGCGGACTGCTGCGCGTCGGCGCACGAAAACTGCGTGAAGCCGCCGAGAAGGCCAAAGAAGCGATTCAGCGCGACATCGACTCGCGCCCCTAGCCGCGTAAACCGAGACCTACCATCATCTTGAAGCCGACTTCGAGCGCGCCCTCGTCGATGTCGTAGTTTGCGCTGTGCTGCGGAAAGACGCCGCGTTCCGGACCGCGCGCCCCAACGATGAAGTATGCGCCGGGCCGTTCCTCGAGCATGTAGGACATGTCTTCGGCCCACATGACGATGTCGTGCGGATACACCACGTTTTCCGCTCCGAGCATCTGTGCGCCGACTTCGCGCACGATCTCGTTCATCGCCGGATCGTTCACCGTCGGCGGGTAGCCGTAGCGATACTTCATATCGTACTCGACGCGCATCGCTTCGGAAAGGCCGCGCAGAATGCGCTCCATACGCTCGGGCATCGATTTGCGCACGTCCCGGTCGAAACTGCGTACGGTGCCTTCCATCTCCGCTTCGTTCGGAATAACGTTGAACGTCGAACCCGCATGAAATTTTCCGACCGTAAAAACCGCTGGATCTTTCGGCGCGATCTCACGGCTGACGATCGTCTGCAGCATCGTAATGAAATGCGCGCCTGCGACGATAGGGTCGATCGCGCGTTCCGGCATCGCGCCGTGACCGCCCTTCCCGCGCAAATGCAGATGGAATTCGTCTGACGACGCGAAGAACGGACCGTCTCGAACGCCGATTTTTCCGACTTCCAAACCGCTAAACACGTGCAGCGCGAAGCAACGGTCGACGTGCGGGTTTTCGAGGGCGCCGTCCTCGATCATCAACTTGTTGCCGGCGTAGCCTTCTTCACCCGGTTGGAAACAGAAAACGAGCGTGCCCGGCACTTCCGCGCGCCGGCGGGCGAGTTCTTTCGCAGCAGAAAGCAGAATTGCGATGTGCGCGTCGTGTCCGCAAGCATGCATGACGCCATTCTTCGTTGACTTGTAGTCCACGTCGGCGGCTTCG
>DATGJX010000010.1:0-6455 GCA_035294905.1 Vulcanimicrobiaceae bacterium
CCGTCGCGTTCCGGCTTGAGCGTACGATAGTTGATCGTCTCTGGTTTACGAACTTCGCCGAACGACCATGCGCGGATCTGTTCGGGCGAAGCCAATCCGATGCGCATCGCATCGAAGTTGTTGACGTCAATGAGGTTCAAGTTGTCTCTTCACCTTGTGAAGGAGTGCACTCGGAACCGCGGCTTACGCAGGGCACACGCAACTCACGTTGTCGTAAGGGGGCCCACCGTCGCCGCTGGCCCGCCGCCGGAGCGGGGCACAGACGAACAGTATACCTCTAGACGGGTTCGCGTTCAAGCGCGAAACAGGCCTTCGGGGCCGCCGTATACCGTTCAGGAGGCTTTTGATGAAGAACGCGCTGGTCGCCCTTACTACCCTGGCCATCCTAACGTGCACAGCCTTGCCCGCTCGTGCCGACGAGTACGCCTACCACCGGACGCTCGATCGTTCGGCGCCCGCTTCGGGAGCGACGGCCCTCGACGTGACCGGCTATAACGGAGACGTCAGCCTGGTCGCGGACGGCGGCGACACCGTCAGGGTCCGTGCGGTGCTCAAGGGGCGCTCGACGGATGCCGTCAACGCGCTGGACGTCGGCGTTTCGAGGCAAGGAAACGCCGTGCGCGTGCAAGACGTGTGCCCCTCGCAGCGGCGCCTGTTCTTTTGGACCTTCGCCGACTGCGACATCGAGCTCGAGGTTCATTATCCGCGTGCGCTCGCGCTGACACTCCAAAGTCAAAACGGCGACATCGACGTACAGTCCCCGGCCGGCAGCGTTTCGATAACGAACGGCAACGGCGACGTGACGATCACCGGCGCCACGACGGACATCAACCTGTCGAACGGCAACGGCGACGTCACCGCGAAGCTCGCGAAGAACTGGCGCGGGCGAGAGATCCGGATGCACGGGAGTGCAGGCGATGTCGAGCTGTACGTTCCTTCAGACTTCGCCGCTCGCTACAACATGAAAGTGATGCTGGGAGAAGTCTCCAATAACGCCAAGCGGCAAAGCGGTCCGGTGTCAGTTATTATGAGCGCAAGGTTCGGCAACTTCGACGTCCTACCGGAATGACCGTTCTACGTGCTTCCTTATGCCTGCAGAATTGCAAGAGCTGATTGCTGCAGCATGGCGACGATCTGCGCGGGCGACGCGCCCGATCGCCGCGGTGCTCCCTCATGCTGCTGCGACCGGCCTGACGGACAAAAGACCCATGCCTTCAAACAGGTTTGCGAGCAAAACGCACGCAACGATGGTACACGCGTTTGGAGGTTTCAGATGAGACATCGTTTCCTCGCGGCAGCGGCCGTTTTGGCCGCGCTGCTTTCAGGGTGCGGCTCAGCTTCAGGCGTTCAAGCAACGCAAACGGCGCTGACGGCACAGACTGCTCCGGCGGCGACCGCAATTCATGAATTCGCTGCGACACATATCGCCGCATCGGCGGCCGCAGCAATTCAGGTACCAAACCAAGTCGAACCTTCGGATATTCCGGCGGCGCTGTATTGCCAGCAAACCGGGGGGTTGGTCGAAATTCGCCGCGCCGTGTACGGAACCAACGGTCCCACACCGCTTCCGCTGGCGAGCTTCCGCGCTTTCTGCCAATACACCGCCAAGGACACGTCGCGCATCCACATCCTGCTTTCATCGCTGTATGCGACGCAACCCACACTGGCAGTGCTCGCATACATAGGCGCGCCGAAGATGGGGACATGCCAGGGAAATCCGGCGTCGTGTTATTGCACGCTGCTCGGCGGCTCGGATCAGTTCGGCGGAACGACGGCCGCCGGCGGCGGATGGTACAAGAAAAACTCCATCGACCAGGTGCTGGAAGCATGCGTCTTTCCCGACATGTCGTCGATCGACTCGTGGGGATTGGCGTATCACTCCGCCGGCATCATTCGCGGCATCGATCTCGAGAAGGTCGTGCGGTTCAAGCTGCCGGGATAGAACGTCGCGCACGGTCGGAGGCGCCGCCGCAGCCGCTAGCGCAGTACGAGCAGCGCCGCGGCAATTGACGGAATCGTGGCCAGCGCGCCTAACCCAAGGAAGTGCCAGCCGCTCACTTCGATACCGTCACGCCGCAGCAGCATGAGCCACAAGAGGGTGGCGAGCGAACCCGTCACGGAGAGATTCGGGCCGAGGTCGATACCGACCAGCACCGCGTGCGCGATGTTCGCCGAGATTCCATGCCCGTGCACGGCGTATCGCGCGATCACGCCCGCGGGCAGATTATTGATGAACGCGTCTGCGAGCGTCGTAACTCCGCCGGCATAGAGCCGCCCGAGCAACGGCTGCATCGCCGACGCGTTACGCAGCAGGATGCGAGCGGATTCGAGCGCTCCGGTGCTGTCGAGCGCGCGTACGAGCACGAACAATCCGGCGACCAGCGGAACGACGCTCCAAGGTGCTTCTCGCGCAACCGCCGCCGCCGCGGCGCGATCGCGCAGGCCACAAATCGCGATGGCGATCGCGGCAACGACAAGAGACGCATATCCGACCGGCCAGCCGAATCCGGCAGCAACGATGATCAGCGCGAGCGATACGCCCACGATGACTGCAATAACCCGCTGATCGACCGAGAGCGTCGTTCCGGTACGCGAAGTATCGTAATCTTGGCGTAAATCGCGCGCGTACGCCAACCGCAAAATTCCGTACGTGCATAGTACCGCCGCCGCGGACGGCGCAATGAACACCGCGAGCCACGGTCCAAGCTGCGGCAGCTGGGAAAACACGAGCAGATTCGCCGGATTGCTGATCGGCAAAACGAAGCTCGCCGCGTTTGCGACGAAGGCCACCGTGAACGCCAGCGGCAGCGGCCGCAATTTCGATGCGGTTGCGAGTGCAATCGCCGCCGGCGTCAGCAGCACGATCGTTCCGTCATTGGAAAGCAGCGCGGTCACCACGACCGCGATGCAGAAGAATCCCATAAAAAGTCGCGTCGAATCGGGGCGCATGCGTCTGCTCAGCGCATGTACGGCCGAATCGATGATTCCATGAACGCGCGCCAGCTCGGCGAGCGTCAGCATGCCGATGAGAAATGCGTAAACCTGCGCTCCGTCTGCTGCTGCAACGGCAGCCTGGCGTCCGGAAAGCAGGCCCGCTGCAACCACGATAGCCGCGCCTGCTACAGGCCATATCCATTCCGGAAAACGAAACGGACGCAGCACGACCCCGAGTATCGTGGCGCCGGAAATCGCCCACACGGCTACGTCGTGCATTCGCGCAGGTTGCTGCGCGCAACCGTGCGCCCCCTCTTCATAAATCGCAATTCGATTGGGTATTCAAAATCTGGCCTTGCCTAAGCTGGAAAGGAGAGTCCAGACGCATGAGTTCACGTGCTATTCTCGGCTTTGCTTCCGCCGCAGGACTCCTCGTTAGTCTGGCCGTCCCTGCCATCGCGCAGACGACCCCACCCACGACACCCACCACTCCAACGACACCCATGACCCAACCGGCAACGACGACTCCAACGACGACCAACAGCAAGAACACGACGAACTGCCCTAAACAGACCACTACGACGAATCCGAATTCGAGCACGCCAAACACGCAAACCAGCACGAACGGATCTTCGACGACGACGACCTCGACGTGCCCGAACATGCAGCCGGCGCCCGCATCACCCGCAATGCAGAACGGGCCGGTGCAGCAGCCGCAGATGAATGCGCTCACCGGTAATCCGAACGGGCCGGATTGGCTTGCGAAGTACAATCGTCCGAACGTGATGCAGAACAACTATCTTGGAACCACATCTCGTCCGCACCGTATGATGCAGCGCTGCCGTTATGTAATGGAGCGCGGAGTGCGCACGAAGATCTGCAGATAGACGAGCGCTTTGACCTTGCCCGAGCCCGGCGGTTACGCCGGGCTTTTTCTGCGTTCCAAAAAGCGATCGACTTCTTGAATGAATCGATCGAATGCCGTGCGGTGCAGGTTGTGTCCCTGATCTTCGAACACGCGAATCGCGATATTCGGGCCGCCGCGATCTCGGACGAACTTCAGGTCGTCGAGCGGCACGATGCTGTCTTGCGGTCCCGCCATGACGAGCAGCAACGGTTTCGGATACGACTCCAAGTCGCCGCGTAAATCCCACGCTTCCGGCGGATTCTCGTCGCGCAGCCGTTCGATGGGCGCGACCGTCATGTCGCGCACGGCATGCTTCTTGCGTTCAACGTCGACCTCGCCCCAACCGAGCTGACGATACTCTTCTTCGACCCTCGCATCGCGCGCTGCGCCTTTGAGCGCGAACAACTCGTGAAGGTCGGCGAGAAACTCGTCATACCATGGCGCGTCCGCCTGACGGATCATCGGATCGACCGCAACGACGCGCTGCACGTCGAACCGGCGGCCGCCGAGAATCGCTACCGCTCCACCCCAGGAGTGACCCGCGAGCACCTCGACCGGATCCGGAATCGCCTCCATGACGGCGTAGAGATCGAGCAGCGCTCGGTGCAACGTCATGGGTCCTTGAACTGCGGCCGAATCACCGTGGCCCCGCTGATCGTATGCATAAACGCGAAAGCGGTCCGCATAGTGCAATGCGAGCCGCTCCCACGACTTGCGCGAACTCGTCATGCCGTGTATGCACAGCATGACGGGGCCGCGCTCTCCCCAGCGCTCGAGCGTCGTTTGCGCGCCGTCGTCGAGGATGATTCGTTCTTCGGTGTGCACCACGACCGACGTATACGTCAGGCCGGCGCTCGTTTCATGCGATGCGCTAGCAACGTCAAGATTCCTTGCCCAGCAAAGAAGCGTTGCGGACCTTAGAATTCCTAACGCCGGGGTAGAACATGGTATGTGAGCGACGACCGGCGCCGCGGTGATTGGTCCCCCGGGCACAAAGGAACGTGTAGCAGTTAATGGATTCCATCGAGACACGGGTCGACGCGTGCGACTGCGAACCGTTCGTGTACATGCCGGCATGGTGGTCCGGCTTCATTTTTCAATTGATGACGACACGGGACTTAGCCGTGTATACGTACATCGCCATGCTGGGCGTTCCAGACGGAATCAGCCGCCCGACAATCCGGCAGATCCGGGAAGACATGGGATTATACAGCGACACGGTCGTATTCGCGGCGCTGAACAACCTCGAGAAGATGTCGTTCATCCGGCGGCTTCGCAAAGGCGGAGGCGCGACGCAAAACGCCTACGTGCGTCCGGCGTGCGAGACCACGCTTCTCCAGCTGCTGGAGCACGGAACCATCGATCACCGGTTGCGACCGGTCGCCCGCAGCGCGCAGATACCCTCCGATGACGTAACGGAACTGACGGAAAGCGGTCTGCGCCTGCTGTTGGGGGACGCGTACGAGTCGTTTGCATCTGCGCCGGTCGAAAGCCGGAAAGGCGTGCTGATGGCCGCATTGCGCAAATTGCGAATGGAACGGCCTCGGCACGCCGCGTGCAACTGCGACTAGGGCTGCACTTCACGCGCAGCCCCAGCAGCGCTTCCTACTTTCCAGCCAGCTGATTGTGGAGTTCGTCCAAATCCTCGAGCTTGTTGAGCGTGACGGCGTCCGTCACCATCCGGTCGGTCAAACCGCACGACGTGCGCATGTCCGCCGCCAGCGCGTCGGCATGGTTGTAGCCGCGCACGGCCTCGTTATGCTTGCGGATGCGTTCAGGATCGATTGTTCCGCCGTTCTGCTCGACTACCCAACGCTCGAACTGCACGTACGTCGGCCGATTGGTGCGCACGTAGTCGATCGTCTTTTGTCGATCGAGATTCATCGCAGTCAAGGTCATTTGATCGAAACCAGGCCCGCATTCGTCGTAACCTTCAGGCAAGAGATTCGCGGCAGCGAGACTCAGTTTCGCCCATAAGCGCGGCAAATGGATCGCGCCGAGCGGCCCGGCGGTGTCGGAAGTAACGAGCGGAACGATCTTTTCGCGAGTACCTGTTGAACCGGTGGTCGAGCCAGTGGTCGTCATAGTTGCTTCTTCTCCTCGCGCGTCTTACGCGCGCGCTAAGTGATCTGCTGCATGTCTCGATTTGAATGTGAGTTCGGAAACGCCCGATTTGTCGAGAGCGCCTAAGCCCAGGGCCTTCATGCGCTCGTATTGTTCGACGGTCGCATCGTTCAGCGGGAGGCGCAAATCGCTTTCACGCGCGAGCTCGCGCGCGATGCCCGAGTCTTTTGCCGCGTGCT
Organism: Vulcanimicrobiaceae bacterium; assembly: GCA_035294905.1. Lineage (GTDB taxonomy): Bacteria > Vulcanimicrobiota > Vulcanimicrobiia > Vulcanimicrobiales > Vulcanimicrobiaceae > DATGJX01. The sequence goes on from DATGJX010000010.1 coordinate 6,145, forward strand.
CCGCGGAGAAATAGCAGTCGTGGTCGCGGTTCTGCATATCCGCGCCGTCCGTTTCCAGCACGCGCGAATTCGCACCGGTTTGGCTGAAAACTTCACGCACCATGTCGAGGTCGAGTCCAAGCGCGTCGGCAAGACCTAGCCCTTCGGCCAGTCCCGCCGTGTTGATGTTCATCACCATGTTGACGAGCGCTTTGACTTTTGCCGCTTTGCCGGCTTCTCCGATGTAGCGCAGCGACGCGCTCATCTTCTCCAGAAGCGGTTTGACTCGTTCAAATGTTTCTTTGCGTCCACCAACCATCAGATAGAGCGTT
>DATGJX010000011.1:0-3478 GCA_035294905.1 Vulcanimicrobiaceae bacterium
GCCGAAGGAGGCCGAGCGCTTGGCCCCCGCACTTCGGCGCGTGTTTTTGCAGCGCGATCAAGTCGTAGTACGACCGGGGGAGCTGATCGCCTTTCTCCATTTTCCGATTGACGCTTTCGCGTGGTCGTGGACGGAAAGCACCGATACGCAGCGCCCGACCTCCGTGCTGACCGTCGGCCAGCGTGGCGTCGTCGAATGGAACCGCGTCCTCGCAAGCGACCACGGGATGACTTGCGCGACGATCATATCGCCGGGAGCAGCATGGCGCTTGCCCGTAGAAACATTTGAGCAATCGCAGCCGACGCTGAATTCACCGCTGCGCCGCATGCTGCTGCGATTCGCAAATGCATCGCTGCTCAACTGCGCGAGCCGTCTGGCCTGCAACGCGGAACACAATATCGATCAGCGCTTGGCGCGCTGGCTGCTTTGGGTGTCCGACGAGTGCGGACGCGTCGAATTCGCGATTACGCACCAGCAGATAGCCGAAATAGCGGCCATCCGGCGTCCGTCGGTATCGCTCGCGCTCTCGCAATTCCAGCGCGAAGGCCTCGTGCGCTCTCAGCACGGGCGTTTGCAGATTCTCGAGCGCGAGCGTTTGGAACACATGGTCTGCAGCTGTTACTGGTTCATACGCAACACCGCAAACAACGTCTTCGCAAATGAAAGCGGCGCCTAACCGGCGCCGCTCACTTTTGTGGCGGAGATGGTTTCCTTAATCACTTCGCCGCCGCGCCGAACGACTTCTGAACCTGCCTCGCGCGTAATCGGGCCCATTCGCTTGGATTCGGAGCGCGAAACGGGCAGCACCAACCCGATGAGGACGCCTACCGCCGCGCCCGCGATGAGCATACCGATCGGGTTTTCGCGCATCTGCTGCATCCGGTCGTCTACGGTTTCTTTTGCGCGATCGACGACGTTCGCGTTTTCCGCGACGTTGCGAACGTCTTCCGCGACGCGCCGGCGCGCATCTTCTACTTCGCGGACTTGATCCCGCTCTTGATCCATTCTATGTCCTCCTTCACGCTACGCGCCGTTTCGAATTCAATCGGCAGCGCTGAATCGAGTTTCATCTTTGCAACGGCGAGCATGGATAGCGCGGCAAAGCCCCATACGACGGTGATGATGAGGGCTGCCACCCACGGCCGGAAGACCAGCGTCAAGACGATGATGGCGAACGCCGTGAATGCGCCGAGCGCCGCAAGCCCAATGACCGCCGCACCGGCAATCCAAATTCCGGCGACGGCGAACTTGCGCATCTGCGTTGCCGCCTCGCGCTTGAACTGTGCGAGTTCCGCGCGAATGAGGTCGCCGAGATCTTCGCCGAGTTTGTGAAGCGATTCGCCCAAGCCGGGCCGCTCGTTCATGCCAAATCCCTTCATAGTTACGGTGGTGTCATCGCACTACGTACCCAACGGGATGGGCGTCGAGAACGGCGTCCAGCCGTTTCCCCGGCCCGCTTGCTGGGGAAACGGTAAGCAAGTGATCTTCGACAACCGCAGCGACGCCGGGCGGCAGTTGGCAGCCAAGCTGTCGGCATATGCCGCAAGCGGCGCGCGCGTCCTGGCGCTTCCGCGCGGGGGCGTTCCTGTCGGGTACGAAGTGGCGCGGGCACTCCATGCACCGCTCGATGTTTTCGTTGTGCGCAAGATCGGCGCGCCGGGACGCGAGGAACTGGCCATCGGCGCCATTGCATCCGGCGGCCTGCGTGTGCTGCATGACGAAACGATTGCAGCGCTCGGTGTCGAGCCGGCCGTCGTCGACGCAATCACGCAACGCGAACTGCTGGAGGTCAAGCGCCGCGAAGATGCCTACCGCGGCGGTTTACCGGCACCCGACGTGAAAGACCACACGGTGATCCTCGTCGACGACGGATTAGCAACGGGAGCGAGCATGCATGCAGCAGTTCTCGCGCTGCGCAAACGCGCGCCGAAGCGTATCGTCGTTGCAGTGCCCGTCGCGCCCGCGGATACGTGCCTGATGCTGGAGCCGTACGTCGACGACCTCGTCGTTCTGGCAACGCCGCATCCGTTCCGCGGCGTGGGCGCGTGGTACGGGGATTTTTCGCAAATCTCCGATGAGGAAGTTCGCACGCTCCTGCGCGATTCGCGATTTCCGGTCGGACCGGCGTGACGACGCAGCGCGAGGTCGTCCTCGAATTGGACGACAACCAACTGGGTGCGACGCTCAGCCTGCCGCCAAGTCCGCGCGGCATCGTCATCTTCGCGCACGGCAGCGGCAGCGGCAGGCACAGCCCGCGAAATATCTTCGTCGCGCAAACGCTGAACGCGAGCGGTATTGCGACGCTGCTGCTCGATCTGCTTACGATAGACGAAGATGACATCGATCGCCGGACCGCCGCGCTGCGCTTCGACATCGCCCTGCTGGCACGGCGCGTCGACCTCGCGACCGACTGGTGCAAGATGCAGCCGGAGTTGCAAGCCCTTCGCATCGGGTATTTCGGCGCAAGCACCGGCGCCGGCGCGGCGCTGCTCGCGGCGTCGACGCGTGACGACGTCGACGCCGTCGTTTCACGTGGCGGGCGGCCCGATCTCGCCGGCGATGCGTTGGGCGACGTCGAAGCCCCGACGCTGCTCATCGTCGGCGAACGCGATCCGAAAGTGCTCGAAATGAACCGCACCGCGGCCGCGCAACTGCGCACGCACTTCGAGATCGCGATCGTGCCCGGCGCCACGCACCTCTTCGAAGAGCCGGGAACGCTCGAGCGGGTTGCGGAACTTGCCGTACGTTGGTTCGTACGCTATCTCAGTCCCGCGCCCGCGTGAAGATTCCGAGCAGCGTTGATTCGGCGACCATCGAGGTCGACGGACGTAAGATCGCGCTCACGAATCTGAACAAAGTGTTTTGGCCGAATCTGGGCCTGACCAAGCGCGATCTGCTTCAATACTACGCTGACGTCGCTCCGGTTCTGCTGCCGCATATCCGCGGAAAAGCCATGGTGATGAAGCGCTACCCGAACGGCATTTCGGGGCAGTTCTTCTTCATGAAGCGCGCACCGTCGCCGCGTCCGGATTGGATCCAAACGTGCGCGATCGAGCATGGCTCCGGAAACGTCATCAATTTTCCCGTCGCGCAAGATACGTCGTCGCTGCTTTGGCTCATCAATCTGGGTTGCATCGACCTCAATCCGTGGTATGGCCGATGCGAAACGCCGGATCAACCCGAGTATCTGCATTTCGATTTGGATCCGTTCGACGCGCCGTTCGGGATGGTGCGCGAAGCGGCGCTCATCGTGAACGACGCGCTCAAGACGCTCGGCATGACGGTCTACCCGAAAACCACCGGCAGCAAAGGCATGCACCTGTACGTTGCGATAAAGCATGGCCCGAAGCAGCACGAGGTGTGGGCATTCGCCAAGCGCGTCGCGGTCGAACTTGCGAAAGCGCACGGTGATATCTTGACGGCGGCGTACAAAGTCCAGACACGCCCGCGCAATCACGTACTCATCGATTACAACCAG
>DATGJX010000012.1:0-3457 GCA_035294905.1 Vulcanimicrobiaceae bacterium
GACGTCGCCAACACCACGGTGACCTTAGAGAAATGCCTCGTGCTTGGGACCGCGGTCGGCCTGATTTTGAGCGGGGTGCCAATCGTGCCGGTCTCACGTGCAGGTCGCCTCGTCCTCCTAGCTGCTTGCGGTCTGTTGTTCTCGATCATCGTTTCAATCGCGCACGCCACCTACTATGTCCCCGTCGCGCGCGAGTTTTTCAAGCAGGCCGAATTTTTAGTGCTTTTTTGGTGTGCTATCACACTTATGGAACGATCGCCCGCGTCACAGCGCACGTTTCCGTTGGCGGTGGGTGCCTCAGCGTTGATCGTCGCGACGTTAGCGGCGTCTCAGGCGTTATTTGGCGGTGCCCCGTCGGGCATCTGGGTCAATGGTCACCCAGTGCCGCGGGTTGCTGGAACGCTGGAAGGTCCTAATCAGCTCGCCGGCTACTTAGAAGCTGTGCTTCCGTTGTTATGGGTTGCCCCAATCCTGACGGCGTGGATGAAGCCGGCGTGGATCTACACGGTCGCGGCGTGCGTCGCGGCTCTCATACTGACCCAGTCTCGAGCGGGAGTGTTCGTCACCGCGGTGGGCTATCTGGTTTATCGTGTTGTTGATCGCGTGCGCGGAAACGCAACGTTGATGCCTGTTATCGTCGGTGCCGTGGGCGGCTTTGCCATTGTAACGGCGTGGTTTATCTTTTGGGCTCATGCCGGTTGGCGCGACGTCGAAAGGCTATTTCTGTTTTCCATACCTCAATCCACTGGCGGTGTCGGTAGTCGCGCGCAGCTGTGGCCCGCCGCCATTGAGCTGTTCAGGCGACACCCGTTGACCGGCGTGGGCGCTGGAAACTTCGAATTTTTGCTGCGGAGCGTTGGCTTGGCCGGCGTTCAGACGCACGCCGGGAGCCTTTGGTTGCAAACGCTCGCCGAGCAGGGGCTCGTAGGGCTGGCGGGCCTTCTTGTATTCGCCATCGTCGCGCTACGAATGACCTGGCGCCGGCGCTATCAATCGGCGCTCGCTCTGCCCGCATTCCTCGCCGTTGGCAGCCTCTTGCTTCATCAAGTCGTTGACGATCTGTTCTTCTTCCCCAAAGTAGCGGCACTCGCATGGCTCATGCTCGGCGCTGGCACCGCTTCCGTGCAAGATCGCACGGTCAGGCTCGAGAGTGGCGTAGAGCCAAGGCCAGATCATCCGCAGATAGACATTCCCCAGCGGCAAGCTCTGCCGTTGCCGTAGGACAGCACCGTGGTGGACGACGTCAGGCGACTGATCGTTAGAGCGTTACTGCCGTTTATGTTCGTCGTGGCGAGCAGCACGCCCGTGTATGCTGCTGAAGCGGCGCAACCTGCTAGCCTTAGACTCGACGTAAGCGCCACTCGGGTCGCTTATTATACCGATTTACAAATGGTTGGTGCGAAAGGCAACGTGCTCGTGAAGCTCTCTAATGGAGTTCAGCTTCGCGGTGATTCGGCAATCGTCAACCTAAGCTTACGCCGCTTCGTCATCGCGGGGCACGTCACGTTAACGACGGCGTCGGGTCAATATCATGGCGCCGCGTTTGCTGAGTTTCTGGCGTTTCGGCGATCGTATTTCATTCCTTTAGATGGCGTGCCCGATCGCTGGACGTTTCTCAACGACGACTACGCGACGCCCGAAAAAGGGCGCGAGATGCCGGGCGATGCATTTTCGCTCGCCGATCTCAACGGGAGCGCGCCGTTTGTGGTGGGCAACCGGGTTGAGATCGACCCAGAGAATTATGTCCAGTTCTTTCCGTCGCGATTCATCTTCTTCAACGGCACTCTGCAGATGCCACCACTGCCCACATACGTCCGCAACTTTTCTGCAAATCAAAATTTCGCCGTAAATTCGCTTTCCGGAGCAACCTTTGACCTTCCGTACGGTATCGCAGCGTCACCGGCGTCTCTCGAAACGCTCCATTTCCGGTACGATCAACAGAAGAAGACCTACGGCGCTTTCGAGCACCACTCTGTGTACGGGCAAACGGGCTATACGGTCTTCAGCCTAAATCCGGCAACGCAGCCCGCTAAACAGTGGAACCTGTTGACCTACGTGGGAAGCTCGCAAAATGCAATCAGCCTGAACGCGCAACTCTTCACGTACCAATATGGTTTGAACGAACCATTGTCGAGCAGCGCCTTCGTCGATGTCCAGCAGACACGCGCCCTCACAGGCTCATCGCTACGCATAGACGTCACCCAGTCATACGGCAGTTTGCTTGCACCGCCCCAAAACGGGCTATACTATCACGATCCAGCTCATCCATACACCCCCAACCATCCCATCGTGGCGGGGATTGGATGGTCCGGATACGACAAGGCGCTGTTCCGGAGCGGCCTCTCATTTCGTCTGCTTTCGGGAGTGGCCGCAATTCACGATGGGCGAGGAATCGGATCGACCGGACAAAAGGACGGTTGGTCGGAATATTTCGGCGGCCTAATGTATACCCCGGTTTATCGGGCGCCTCTCGGCACGGGCGCGTACGCGTCGTATCAGTTTCAGCGCACCTGGCTGTCATTTCCGAACCATGTCGGCTGGCAGACGCTGATCGCCACCGACAGCAAACAACTAAGTCCCCGATGGTCGCTGACGCTTTCATACCTTTTGCAGTCAGTATCAACCGCGCGCCTTCAGTCTTTGTTTGCAAGTCCGAACGGCGCGACGGGCTTGGCGTCGCAGCCGGGCTCCCCCAATGGGCTCCCGCTGCTCGGCGGGGTGCCATCGGTCTATCCATCGGTTGATAACGAGACGTGGCAGCTTGTTAGCGCTTGGACTCCCTCTACGAATTTCCAGTTCACTGCGGCCGCGCAAGCAAACCACTACGGTCCGGTGCAGCAGCCAAACATTGCCGGGCCACCGCGCTATGTGCTGGGTGGCGATCTACGCACTCGCATATCCAAGACGCTGTTCGTGGATGTCGGACGGAGCTATCAGTTCAATTGGGGCGGTCACGCGTGGTCGCCGGCCTTCGTCTTGCAAGTGTCAGCGCAATGAGACGAATCGGCTCGCACTTCTTGCTGATGGCTGCAGCCGTGTCAGCGCTCGTCCAGCCGCTGCTTTCCCCGGTGCCAAGCATCGCTTTGCAAAGCGGCGCTTCTCCATCCAGCTTCCAAACGGCGCCACCGGATCAGGCCGCCCCAGCGCCGACACCGCTACCTCTGTCGTTCAATGGCCAAGTCCTCGACCTCGAGCGGGGCTATGTCGTGTTTTCCTCTGGTGATGCTCTCAAGACTACGCCGGACGTACGCATCGTGGATGCCGTGACACACGCGCAGCCGAAGTATCCGCTCGACCCAGGCTTTTTCGCAATAGCAATCGTCGATCAGAATACGGGAACGGTCGTTGAATTGCAGACTTCATTGCGCCCGTTGGCCGGCGGAGTACCCGAAACGTCCGTGCCCCGCCGCTTTGTCATCGCGGCATCGCCGCCACGGCCGAATCCCGACCTAGCGCC
>DATGJX010000013.1:0-4151 GCA_035294905.1 Vulcanimicrobiaceae bacterium
GATGACGCCGTTGCCTGGGTGAAGATGCTCGACGGGGACAAGCGATTCTCGCACGTGACCATCGCCGGGCACAGCGAGGGCGCGCTTATCGGAACGATCGCCGCGCAGCAAGGCGGGGTTCATGCACTGGTGCTTCTCGAAGGTGCGGGCCGGCCGGCGCCGGCGGTTCTGCGCGAGCAACTCAAGCCGAAACTGCCACCGGAACTCTACGCGCAGGCGGACGCTGCAATCACGCAATTGCAAAACGGGCATTTGGCACCGGACGCGCCTCCGGAGCTCGCCGCGCTCTTTCGCCCGTCGGTTCAGCCGTATCTGATCTCGTGGTTCAAATACGATCCGGCGGCGGAGCTTGCGAAAGTTCGCGTTCCGGTCACGATCGTGCAAGGTACCGCAGATATTCAAGTGACGATGGCCGATGCGCAAGCACTGAAGAATGGGCTGCCGGCAGCACGGTTCGTTGTCGTCGACGGCATGAATCACGTGCTCAAATATTTTCCGGATCACTCGTCGCTGCAGGCGGCGATGAAAGGCTACGAAGATCCGGCGCTTCCGGTCGATCCGCACGTCGTCGCCGCTGTCGAAGCGGCTGCAAAATGAGTTTGGTCACGGAGGTTTTGCTCGCGCTGCCGGGGCGTTCTTTTTGTTCAACGTCATGCAAACGGCGATGGCGTATCCAACGCTTCCAGCTCGCGTGCCGACGCGTCTCGTCCGCTGTTTGGATCGTGTGCCGATCGCGGCGTTCGGCATCGGCTAGCCTGCGCCGGCATTTTCGGGACATTCCTGCGCGGCTTGCTGCACGAGCGAGCGCATCTGCTGCTCCGAGATGTTGGCCTGGACGATCGTCGTCTTGATGAGCTCGGCCAGTCCCGGCATTTCAACCGCCGTGACGGGTACTGCGTGGTTGCGTGCGTCCAGGTCGTCTTCCACGCGATCCTCAACGGCATAGAGGACCGCGCCGACAAACTGCGCTAAAGCGTGCTGCGCCACGCGTTGATATGCGTAAATTTGCCCAAGGCTTGCTTGGATTTGCGCGGCCCTGGAGAAGTCGCCGGAAGGGGGGCCGAGCGCGTCCAGGCCGCCGCCGTTGATCATCGCGAGCATGCGATCGAGATTGTCGGACAGCTGCCGGTTCACCATGTCGATTTTGCGCGCCGAAAAATACTCGCCGGTGTCGATTCGCGATACGCGCGCCGTGTTGTATGCGTCCAGGAGCGGAAATGTCGTGACGAGCAGCCGATTATTGTTCTGTTCGATGACTACGGCCATTCCGAGCCGGTTCCGAAAAACGCTGCAAAAAGGGCGGACCGTCTGCTGCAGGATGGTCTTGAGAGCGGGCGGTGTGGGGCCGGGCGACGGCGGAGGAAGCATCGCACACCTCGGTATAGCCGCAGTGTAAACCGCACCGCGAGGGCGCCGCAATCCGTCGATGGGCCTAGTGAACTACCGCGCCGATTTCGGTTCCCGGCCAAACGCGATGCGCAGTTCGTCTTTTGCTTTTTCGAGCGTGCGCTTTTGCTTGGCGCTCAGGTTTTTGCCGCCGCGGTTGATGTAGAAGTTCAGCATCGACATTGCCGAACGAAACGGCTCCGCTTTGCGGCGGTTGCTGTGTTCCGCCGAGCGCTTGAGCGAGCGAGCAATAGCCTTGGGATCGGTCAGTTTGAACACGCCTCGATCCAGGTCGAGCGCGTTGCTCGTTTCCATGACTTCGTTCGACCATTTGCGTGCCGCCATGCCGGGATCATACCCTTCGCGGCCGTTAGATCAGCGAGATCGTTTCCTTCGGTTTCGGGCGCGCCTCGATTGAAGCCATGAGCATGTCAGCGAGCTGGTCGCAAACCGGGTCGTCGATCTCCTCGACGCGTCCTTCATCCGCGAGCAACGCTTTCGACGGATCGATCGGAATCCGCGCAAGCACCGGCGCCTGTGCGAGTTCGGCCACGCGATCGGCGTACGACGGTCCGAAGACCTCGTACTTCTTGCCGGTGTCGGGTGCGATGAAGTACGACATGTTTTCCACGACGCCGAGAATCGGTTTCTTCAACTGGTGCACCAAGTTTGCGGCCTTGCGCACGATCATCGTCGCAAGGGCTTGCGGCATCGTTACGAGCACGACGCCGTCGACTGCAAGGGATTGCAGCACCGTGAGCGGCGCATCCGACGTGCCCGGCGGCAAGTCGATGAGCAAGAAGTCGAGGTCGCTCCATAGCACTTGCTCGTAGAACTGCCGGATGACGCCGGAGAGAATCGGTCCGCGCCAGATCATCGCCGTGTCTTCCTTGTCCGTCAGCAGATTCGAACTGACGATTTCTATCGCGCTGCGCGACTGCGCGGGAATCATCAGCGGCTGAGGATTTCCCTGAGGCGTCTTCGGTGCAGACGGATCTGCTTCGATGACGAGCGGCTTTGATAACCCGAACAGTTTCGGAATCGACGGCCCGGTGATGTCGCCGTCGAGAATGCCCACGCGAAGATTTTTTCGGCGCAGTCCGAGCGCGATGAGCGCCGTCACGAGGGATTTGCCCACGCCGCCTTTGCCGGACATGATCGGCACGGCGTGCTTGATGCTCGCGCGTCGTTTGAACTCGCCCGGCGCGCGGCGGATCGGCTGGCGGTCCTCGGCCGAGATATTCGGGACGAATCCCGACAAGCGGGCCTGCGTGAGCGCGGCAACGATTGGCTCGATGCGCAAGCCGTGCGCCTTGGCACCTTGTTCGATCGTTTCGTATTTGTTCACGCCGCAGCCGGCGCAATGCAGCCCGAATCTGCCGAGCACTTCGGCCGCAACGGGCAATTGCGCTACCAGCGCGCTGATGTTGGTCTGCGGCGTGATTTCCATCTCGATATGGGGCATGAAGCCATCCTTCGCGGTGCGAACGAAGCCTTACTATGCGAGCTAAGTCGCTTTCCGCGCAGGCTCCCGAGCAGGTCGTCTTGCTGGCGGCCGCCTACCTCCACGTACCGTCCCGGCGCTTGCGGGCGCTGGTGCGCGGCCAAGAGCGAGACCTGAAGGAATGGGTCGCCGAAGACGCCGCGCGCAAAGTCGCGCACGCTCGCCACGAGGCGAAAGCCGCGCTGCAGCGCCTCCAAAAGCTCGACGCGCACCTGGTGACGATCGCTGACGACGGTTATCCGGCCGGGCTGCGCGACCTGGAAGACCCGCCTGCGTTTTTGTGCGTACGCGGGACGCTGCCGCAAGACGGACTTGCGATTATCGGCAGCCGTACGCCGCCGGCCGATGCCGCCGCATTTGCGCGCGAATTGGCAGCCGCATGCGGCATGCCGGTGATCAGCGGACTTGCGACCGGCGTGGACGCCGCGGCGCATCATGGCGCGCTCGACGCGAATGCTGCGACGCTCGCATACGTCGGCACCGGTCTGGGCGTTACGTATCCACCCGAGCACCGGGCGCTGGAAGACGAGATCGTTTCACGCGGCGGTGCGGTCGCGAGCGAACGGCTTCCGGATGAAGCGGTAACGAAATGGGCGCTCGTGCATCGCGATCGTTTACAAGCCGCGCATGCACGCGCCACCGTGCTGATTGCAAGCGAAATTGACGGCGGTGCGATGCAGACGATGCGCTTTGCAAAGAACCTGGGACGGCCGCGCTTCGTGCTCGATGCACAGGGGCAAACCGGATACGCCGGGAACGTGCAGGCCCGCGCGGACGGCGCAATTGCGCTGCCGTTCGACGTAAAAGGGGCACTTCGGATTCTGCATGCAAACCTTCGACCTCGTTAACAGCGCGCAGTCGGTCCTGGCCGGCGGCTGCGATTCACCGGTTCGATCGGGGTGGGCTGTCGGCGGCGCTCCGTTCATTCAATCGCGCGGCGAAGGCGCATACGCGTACGATGAACGAGGCGAGCGTTACATCGACTACATCATGGCTTATGGTCCGCTGCTCTTCGGTCATACGCATCCGGCGCTGACGACGAACCTCGACGAGCTTGCATCGTTTGGACTCGTGCATGGGAACACGCATCCCGAAGAAATTCGTCTAGGCGAACGTATTCGCGCGTATCTGCCGTCGATGGAGCGCATGCGTTTCGTCAGCACCGGAACGGAAGCCGTGATGAGTGCGATACGGGTTGCGCGCGCCTACACGAAGCGCAACCTGATTCTGAAGTTCGCGGGAAACTACCACGGCCACTTCG
>DATGJX010000014.1:0-7145 GCA_035294905.1 Vulcanimicrobiaceae bacterium
TAACAACTGGGCGATCACGCCGAGCTTCCAGCTCTCCGAAGGCTCGTCGTACGGCGGTCCGTACGACGTGATCGGCATGGATCCGCGCGCGTGCCTGCAAAACTCGGCCACCGCCGGCATCACAGCCGTTTCGCCGAATACCAATCCAAACCAGTGCAACTATCTGGGACTGCAGACGGGTAACGCGTCGCCCATCCCGGTGGCCGGACAGTTGTTCATTCCGAACCCGCAGACGGGATCATTCTCGCAGCCGGGTCAGTTCCGGAATCCCTGGATTGGCATGCTGAACCTGCAACTTCGTTACGACGTCTCGCCAAAGGTGACGGCACTGGTAACCCTGGCTAACCTGTGGCACACGTGCTTCGGCGGCAGCAAGGAACCGTGGACGACCGGCGCCTACGCTCCGGGTGCGAACGTCTGCGCGTACGAGCAGAACCCCCTGTACGTGTCGAACTTCTACAACGGGACGAGTCCGGCGGACACGGCCGCCAACGGCATTGCTGCCCAGAAATGGCTCCAGCAGCCGTACCTGCCGTTCTTCGCCGGTTCCGATGGTTCGGGCGTGCCGATACCGTTCAATGCCTACCTGCAATTGCAGATAAAACTCTAGCCGGAACAGGGCGCCTGCACGAATGTGCAAGCGCCCACTCAATCCTAACCGCACACTTTCGTTGGATGATGTTAGCGTCTTACGTGTCCCTTCGGCCGTGGTTCCATGATGCGCGTGGAATCTGGAACTGTTGACGGCATAAAATCGCTGCTAAATTAGAATACATGCGGACAGTCGTTGCTTTCGTACTCGCTGTTCTCCTAACCGCAAGCGCCCCCAACACTGTTTCCAGTATCGAGCAGCTGAATGCGCGCCTGCAAGATGAAACCAAGGCATACGATACGGCGGGCGTGGCTTCGATGATCACGCCCGACTTCGAACTCGTGAACGGATCCGGCACGGTATGGCCCCGGACCGCGTTTTTGGCGGACGTCGGCGACAGAAGCGCCGTCTGGCAATTAAACAAGCCGGAAGACGTGACCGTGCGCGTCTACAATGACGATTGCGCAATCGTCGTCGCCATGCTTCATCTCCGCTACGTGAGCAACAAACGTCTCCACGATCTTTTGGCGCGATATACGGACGTCTGGGTCAAGCAGGGTGGAAAGTGGCGCTATGCGTCGGGGCAAGCAACGGTCGTCAAGCGCCTAGCGTCAGGACCTTCACGCAACCGCGCGTGATTGCGTCGTGCGTGAACGGCAGCGGAACGAGGCCGCCGTGCAGCCACGTTTTCGCGAAGTCGTCGTAGTGTCCGGAGCCCGGTTCGCCCGATTCGCCGCTCGGTAGAACGATGCCGCCGGAATTCCAATTGCCGACGTCCCACACCGCGCGGAAACCTTGCGCAAAACCCGGCTCCTGCAGATGAATCGTGTACTCGTTGCCGTCTCCCGGGAGCGGTGCTCCGCGCAGCAGGCCGTACCACGCGTCCGAGAGCGGATGGTCGACGCTAACCTGACCGGCTTTCCCCCAACTCGGCACCTCCTGCGCGAAGTCGAGTGCGGCATTCGCATCTTCGGCGACGCCGTCTCTTCCGTCATACGGCGGAGCGCGCAGCTTCGCAATCAGAAACCCGAATGACGCGTTCTGATCGAGCAGCTGGTTACGTAAATCGTATTCCAGCGTCGCGCGCTTGGAGGCGGGCGAAAAGCAGCCGTTCCAGCCGTCAAGCGCAGGCTGCTTGGTGATGCGTGTGACGTCGCGCGCGATCTCCGCGTCAATCGGCGAGCACGCATCCATCTGCATGTGCTGAAAATATCCGAGATCGTACTGTTTGCGCGCGTGCAGCAACTGTGCGATGCGATACGCGCGGTACGGGAGCTCGAAAGCCGCCGACAGCCGATAGGGATACCGCGGGCCGTACATGCGATTGTTCGCGCTCAGAAGCACGGCATTGCTCGATGGCGCGCGCGACGGCAAATCGCTGAAGGCAATCAAACGCAGCGGTATCGCCAAGTCGCGTGAATCGTGCGTGTAACGCCCCCACGCCGGATCGTTCCAAATCGCGCCTGCCAAATGGTAGGCAATCGCGCCGTGCGTATCCGCGACGATGAAATTCTGCGGAGCGCCGCGATACAATGCCAGCGCATGCACTGCATCGTGAATCGAGTGCGAACGATCCAGTGCAAGCAGCGTCGCTATCGACGAGCGCCGCTGCGTGTAGGTTGGCCAGCGTACGAGAAAAAGGCTGCGATCTTCGCCGTACTGCACGGAAAACGTATCGCGCGTGCGGTAGTACGTTTTGAACAGCGGTGTGCCGAAGCGAATGTCGAAACGTTCTTCGACACGCGATCGGCGCGGCAGCGGCGCCGTCACGCTGTACAACGCCGTGGTTGCGGCCTCGGCATTCGTCGCAGCCCAGGCAATGCGCTCGTTGTGTCCCAGCGCAACGCCCGGGAGACCGGGAATTATCGTACCGGCCGCATGAAATCCGGGCGCTTCCAGCTCAACGGCGTACCAGATGCCCGGAATCGTCAAATCGACGTGCGGATCGTTGGCAAGCAGTGCGCGATGCCCGCGCGTCCGCTGCGAGCCGGCCGCCCAGGCATTACTGCCGATGCGCGGATGCGAGAGCGCAATCGATGCGAGCGGATTGTCGTCGCAAGCCGCCGGCATCGTGCTGCTCGAGCGAACGAGCACGGCGCGCCCGTCGATCGACACGTCGTACCGAGGATCCGAGAGCGGAAATTCTAGGCTGAAACACTTGCGGCTCAGCGCTTTCCAGCGTTCGTCGCGAGCGAGCACGTCACGCCACGAATCGCCGAGTTCGAATGCGGCAACAGCCGAAACCGCAATCGAATCTCGAGGAGTCCACGGCGCGGGCCGATACAGCAGCATGCGAAATTCCACGGGCAGCGGCTGACGCTGCTCGGCGGCGTTGACGCCGTCGCTGAACGCTTGCAGCGCAGAACGCGTCGCCGCATCGGAGCCGCGCCACTGACGCCGGGCAATGCCGGAGATGTCGAGCGCGCGCATATTCAAGTCGATCGGCAGCGCTTTCGAACCGAAGACTTCGGCGAGACGGCCGTACGCATAACGGCGCGTCAAGTCCATTTCAAAGAGGCGATCCGACGCTTCGGCAAAGCCCTGCGCGAAGAACAGATCGTGCATGTTCCGAGCGTGTATGTACGGAATGCCGTGCGCGTCACGCGCAATCGTTACGTCCTTTCGGAGCGCCAGCCCGCCTATTCGTCCGCTCGTTTGCGCGGCAACGTGAAGACCGGTAATCACCTCTGCGGCATATATTACGATGAGCGTCAAAATGATTGCCGCGGCGACGCACGCATGGCGGCGCAGCATGCGATAGAGCGCGAGCGGCCACGGCGGATCGGCGCAAGCAAGCGACCGCGGATCCTTTCGTACGAAGACGCTCATACCGTTATTATACCGGCTCCGTTTCCAATGTGGTCTGTGGGCTCGTGGGAAAGTGGCTCTTTTCCAACGAGTGGCCGGCTCGTATCGTGATATCGTGAACGTCGTCGAACTTCGTCGGTACGTGTTGAAGCCGAACCGGCGTGAGGAGCTCATTACGCTCTTCGAACGCCATTTCATCGAAAGCCAGGAACGGTGCGGCATGGTCCCAGTGGGGCACTACCGCGATCTCGGCGATCCGCAAGGCTTTGTATGGCTTCGGGAGTTTGCGGGCATGGAGCAGCGGCGCAGCGCGCTCGAAGCGTTCTACTTGCAGTCGCCGGAGTGGCTCGAGCATCGCGATGCGGCCAATGCGACGATGATCGATTCGGACAACGTGCTGCTTTTACGCCCGGCCCGCGACGGGAGCGGCGTCGACCTTCGCGGCCTGCAGCGCCCTGCCGCGCAGCAGCATGTCGCGCCCTCATATGCCGCCATCGCAATCTTCATGCTCGAACGCGCACCGGATTGTGCGGCGATTCGTGCTTTTGAAACGCAGCTGCTGGGCGAATTGCAACACGGGGCGCGCCGAGTCGCATACTTCGTTTCCGAAGAAAGGCCTAACGATTTTCCGCGTCTGCCGGTACGCGAGCGGGAACCCGCGTTCGTCGTCACCGGTGTTTGCACATCGTTGGAAGAGATCGCGACGTGGGTGCAGCGTCTGGAGTCCTCGCACTTGCCGAAGGAGCTGCGCGACGCGGTCGTCGCCTGCGAACATCTGCGACTCGAGCCGGCCGCACGTTCGCTTTATCGCTGAGATCCCCAGCTTGACATACCGTAACCGATCGGTTACGGTATGTGTAACCAAATGGTTACACTAAATCCCGCAAAGCACGACACCGTATTTCGCGCGATCGCCGATCCGACGCGGCGCCGGATCCTCGCGCTCTTGCGCGAAAGCGACCTCACGGTTGGAGAGCTCGCCGAGAACTTTTCGACGAGCCGTCCCGCGATATCGAAGCACGTCCGCATTTTACGCTCGGCGGGATTGATTGCGATTCACCACGAGGGCGCGGCGCGCGTATGCGAGCTCAACGCAAAACCGCTTCGTGCGATCAGCGACTGGGTCGGCGACTACGCTCATTTCTGGAAGCAGAGCCTGCGCGGGCTCAAGCGTTACGTTGAGGAAGGACCATGAATCCAAAAACTGCTGAAAACATCGTCCGCGAAGAAATTACCGTCAAGGCACCCGCTGAGAAAGTATTCGACGCCTTCGTCGATCCGCGAAGCCGCAAAATGTGGTGGGGCCAAGGAGAGTGGGAAATTACCGGTTCGAGTTCCGACCCGCGCGCCGGCGGAAAATGGGACTTGCACGTTATCGCGTTCGGCAGAGAGAGCACTATCCACGGTGAGTATCGCATTGTCGATCGGCCGCACGTCGTCGAATTCACCTGGATTGCGAGCTGGTACGAAACGCCTTCGACGTCAATCGTGCGCGTCGAGTTCGAGGAGCATAACGGCGAAACGACCGTACGCCTCACGCATTCGGGCCTCGCCGAGGCCGAGCGCGGGGCAACCAAGGGATGGCCGAGACTGCTCGAATCTCTCCGCCGCTACGTCGAGAACTGAACACCACGAAAAAAAGAGGCACCGGTTTTACCGGCGCCTCGCTTTTTTCTCTTCGTTTGTTACTTAATCAATCCGCAAGAGACGTACGTCTTTAAGTCGTCCGAACTTTTGTGTACGTTGATCGAGAACTTGCCGCCGGTGAAGTCGCTGAGTTTCTTTCCGCTGAGCACCGTGACCGATTTGCCGTTCTCGAGCGGGCTGAGCGGCGCTTCCGGCGCCGGATTCAGTTTCGTGCACGTGCCGGGATGAATGTGCGTGGGCTGCGAAGCCGCCGGCGCGCCTTTGATCATGACCTCCACTTTGACGCCTTTGGACGTCTGCGTCAGCCTCGCAGTGCCGTTCTCACCGCTGTTGTTTTCGGCTTTCATCGCGACCGTAATCGTTTGCGGAGCAGCCGCGTATGCGACTCCGGTGACCGCCAGTGCGACGGCCAGGAAGCTGAATAGAATCTTCATCGTTTCTCCTTAATGAGCGAACAGTTTCAGTTCGATGCTGTGCACTGCATCGACGACGGCCGGTGTCGGCACCGCATCGGCGCCCTCCACCGCGTCGAGCAACTGCGCCAGCTGGAAGTTGTAACGCGCGAAGCGTTTGTTGTCCGTCCGCGCCATCAGCGCGACGATCCGCTGCGCGAGGTCATATTGCTCGCGAAGACCCGCCTGCGAGATCGCGACGCGCGGATCCATCTTCAAACTGAGCGGTTGCGAATACGAGCGCCCATCAACCGTAAGCTTCACCGTATAACGCCCCGGGAGCGCGAGAATGCCTTCGGGTGCGCGCGGCGTGTCCTCGTAGATCGCGGAAATAGGATAGTCGTATGCCACGGATTGTGGTTCGGGATACCGGTAGTCCCACAAGAACCGGTGCATGCCTGCGCTTGCGCTTGGAATGCGGGTCGGGCGCACCCAATATGTCGGCACGGTGATCCCCGGGTCGATCGGCACCGGATGATCCGTGCTGCTGAACTTGCGCACCAAGTTGCCCGCGCCGTCATAAATCGAGAGCGTCAACGGGCCGCGCGCGTCCTGCGGTAAATAATAGTCGATGACTGCGCCGTCGGGCGGGTTTTCGCCCGCGGGTTCTTCCGGCGGAAGCGGCGTGTCGGTCCACGTATCGCGCCGCAGCCTATACGCAGTCGAGGGCTTGTACAAGTGCGTTGTTGCAACGCGCCCTTCGCGCAGCGGCTCGACGTCGTCCAAAATCCAGAACGAACGTCCGTGCGTACCGACGACGACGTCGTTGTCGTGCACGACCAGATCGCGAATCGACGTCGAGGGCAGATTCAGTTGCAGCGATTGCCAAGTATTGCCGTCGTTGTACGAAACGTAGACTGTACGTTCGGTTCCCGCAAAGAGCAGACCGCGGCGCACGGGATCTTCGCGGACGGTGTTCGCGGGCGAGTCATCCGGCAGACCACTGGTAATCAGCTGCCAGTGCTTGCCGCCGTCGTGCGTGCGGTAGATATACGGGTGCAGATCGTCCAGCCGGAAACGGCTCACCGAAACGTACGCGGTGTTCGCATCGAAGTGCGACGAATCGATCTGCGTGATTTTGTTCCACGGCCCGACGCCCGGCGGCGTGACGTTTTCCCAGTGTTTACCGGCGTCGCGGGTGACCCACACGAGGCCGTCGTCGGTGCCGGCCCAGATTTCGTTCTTGTCGATATACGACGGTGCGATGCTGTAAACGACGCCGCGCTCTTCTTTCGCGAGCGGATCGCTCTTGAACGCGCCGATGTTCGCCGGCACGCCCGGATGCTTGCGCGTAAGGTCGGGGCTGATGACGCTCCAGTGGACGCCGCCGTCGCGCGTCGCGAAGAGGACGGACGAGCCTAAATACATCGTGCGCTTGTCGACGTAGTTGAAGATCAGCGGATTGGTGCGGTTGTAGCGATAGGTGCTCGCATCGAAGCGGCCGCCGAAGACCGGCGAGACGGTCTGCACTTGCTGCGTCAACTCGTTGTAGCGTGTGACGTGACCTGCGCCCGCGCCGTAGATGATGTTCGGATGCAGCGGATCGGGCGCGATGTATGCGTATTCCTCTGCGCCCACCGGATGCCAATAACGAATCCAAATGCTGCCGTCTTCACTGCGGCTCGCAACTTCCGCGCTGCCGCTTT
>DATGJX010000015.1:0-4601 GCA_035294905.1 Vulcanimicrobiaceae bacterium
CGCTGTGGTACGTGAGGCTGAACCCGCCGCTCTGTGAAATCGGCGTGAGGATCGAGCCGAAGCGCCAATAATTCGAACCCGAAGTAAGTTGCACGTCCAGCGCGCTCTTCGTCAGCACGTCGAGCAACACGCTTTGATCGGCCTGCGCGATGCCCGGCCTTACACCTTGTGCGGCAACGCCTTGATAGCGATCGAGAAAAACGCTAAGGCCCGCCGAGGCAAGCGCGTCATTTGGTGAGAACGTCCAAACGCGCGCCGAGTAAACGCCGTATCCCACGATGCCGGGATGCGAATTAAAGCCGTCGACGGGATTGAATTGATTGCCGACCTCGCGCACGGATCCAAACAAGGCGAAGTGCTGGTTTCCCCAGCCGCCCCCGGCGTCGAGCCAGTGACCTTGGTTCTTGTCGGTCACGTTCGTTCCGGAATCCGTTGCATAATTGGCATAGAAGCTGAGATATTTGCCGTTGAACCAGCTCAGACCGAGTTCGTTGGCATCATCGACGAGAGTGGGAAGATTTGCGCTTACATGCTCAAACGCCGCGCCCCAGTGCGTGTCGCTCGACGTGTAATCCAGCGCGGTCGACTGGTCGCTTCTACCGTCGCCGATTGCATCGAACGATGCAAGGCCGAAGTCGCCCTGCCGTCCTTCGAACGCGTAGCCGGTACGCGGAGTAGGAATGGACGGCGTGTACAAAATCGTTCGAAAACCATTGCACACGTCGCAGTTGAAGTTGTTGTAGTAGCCGGCGGCTTGTGTGAAAAACGGACGCACTTCGCTGAAAATGCGCTGATACACCGTCGGCGAGATCGACTGCTGATCGAGTTCGACGTTCGAATAATCCGGATGGATCGTGCCGTAAAACGCGGCAGTTTGCGTCACGGGAATCGACCAGTCGGCGCCGCTGCGCGAGGTCGACCCGCCGGCGGACTTGCTTGCATCGGCGCCGAGCGCATAGACGCTCAAACGCGGCTTCGGAAGCGGTGCGCGCGCAACGATAGGAACTTTGACGGCTGCTGCGTGCGAAGCATCGTCGGGATTCGTTTGCGCGGTACCGTACGACCACACGTCGAGCGCACCGGTTGAACGGACGTATCGCGCGAACTGGACTTCCCAGGTACCCGCATGCGCGCCATGTACCACGGCCATAGGAATCGCCATCGTCACCGTGTAGCCGTTGCCGTCGACCGTCCCTTGCGATTCCCAACTCGGGGCAAAGCTCGTATTCTCGGTCGATGCTTCATTGTGCGCGCCGACCGCGTTGGATTCGAACTGATACTGAAATCCGCCGGGCCCCGTCGGCCAGAGGTCGACCCATACGGAATCGTCGGTCCATGCAAGACCTCCCCCGAAGTTGCTCCCGCCCACGATGAGGTCGTTGCTATGCTGGTTTGCGACGACCGGCTCGTGCTGCACCGCGTCGAAGCGAACGTAAAGGAACTTGCCGTCAGTGGCAACGTGTACCGTTGTCGAGTCCTTTGCGAGCGTCGCGTCCGCAAGGTTCCAGGGCAAGTTTATGGGGTCGCCCTGTTCGCTCGGCCAGGTGCTGACCGGTTTGCGAGGGTCCAAAGGGGGCGCGGCTTGAACGACGGGCACGACCAGAGACAACATCGGAGCAGGCCTCCTAATTTATTAGTCTTAATTCTTTAGGAGAACATACCAAGCCCGGCGCGGATTGTCAACTAAGGTATTAGTTAGCGGGCGGGGCGAAGATGGCTGGCGTACTCCCGTGCGGCGGACTCCAATACCGTAGAATCCGCTTGTCGCACGGTGATACCGCGTTCTTCCAGCTCCTGTTTCGCGTGCGGCTCGACCACGCCGGCAAACGCCACGACCGGCACGTGCTCCGCCTTCGCGAGCGCCGCGACGCCGCTCACGGCTTTGCCGCTGAGCGTTTGATCGTCGATCTTTCCCTCGCCCGTCACGCAAAGTGACGCGCCGTGGAGCGTTTTCTTCAGCGCGAGTTCCTTGGCGACCACGTTGACGCCGCGCTCCATGTTCGCGTGCAAGAATTGCAGCAGCGCATACCCTAACCCGCCGGCTGCGCCGGCGCCCGGCGAATTTCGCTCGTCGCGTCCGAGCGTGCGTGCGGCAACGTCCGCAATGCGCTCCAGCGTGGTATCGAGCAGCGCGACCTGCGCGGGGTTCGCGCCTTTTTGCGGACCATATGTGCGCGAGGCACCACGGGCTCCGCAAAGTGGATTGTCGACGTCGCTTGCGACCGTTATCGGCACGCGCGGTGCGCGCGCATCGAAGCGCGACAGATCGATTTCGTCGAGCCGGCCGTAGCGGGCTATCGCGCGGTCCAGCGATTCGCCCGTTTCATCGACGAACCGCGCGCCGAGCGCGCGCAGGAAACCCGTCCCTGCATCGTTCGTTGCGCTCCCTCCGATGCCCATGATCACGCGCTTTGCTCCCTTCCCGAGCGCGGAAAGCAGCAATTCGCCGGTGCCGTACGTGTCGGCATGCATGACGTCGCGCAGATCCGGCCGCACGAGTTCCAACCCGGAAGCGGCAGCCATTTCGATGATTGCCGTCGTACCGAGCATTGCGAACGATGCATCCACCAGTT
The DNA here is from genome assembly GCA_035294905.1 of Vulcanimicrobiaceae bacterium. Taxonomy (GTDB): domain Bacteria; phylum Vulcanimicrobiota; class Vulcanimicrobiia; order Vulcanimicrobiales; family Vulcanimicrobiaceae; genus DATGJX01. The sequence continues at coordinate 2,574 of DATGJX010000015.1, forward strand.
CGCCGAGCGGGCCGTGCACGCGTGCCGCATGGCGTTTCGCGCCCGCGCGAACGAACGCGTCGACTGTGCCTTCACCGCCGTCGGCCATCGGCGCGATCACGAACTCCGCGTCGCGCAGCACGCTGCGCATGCCGCGTTCAATCGCCTCCGCTGCTTGCGTTGCGGATAAGCGGCCCTTGAATTTATCGGGCGCAATTACGACACGCATCGCGCTCGTCGCTGCTAATGCGAGAGCGTTATGGTCAGCGCGAGCGGTTTGTCGGGCGCCAAGTGCGCGCTGCTCGCGTACGGTTTGAACGTACCGTTCGGAGTCGCCACCGTATAATCGAAATCGCCGACCGGCACTTTTGCAAACGTGAATTTTCCGGATGCATCGGTCGTTGAGGTGAGCACTGTGTCGATCGTCACCGTCGCTCCGGCGACCGGCTGATTCGTCGCGGCATCGAGCACGATGCCGGAAACAGCTTGATACGTTCCGCCCGGCGGCAGCGAAGAATCATCACATGCCGCCAACGCAAAAACGCCGACTATTGCGAGGAGCAGCCCAAGGGCTCGTGCGCGTTCCATAGCCTCCCTCTCTTCTTCATATATCATACCCCCACCGGGCAACGTGACCGACCGACCAAAGGGCCGGGCCGCGCGAGCGCGGAAGGCGAGCAGCATTCCCATAGCTTTTCGGAGGCCACGACCTTGACGACCACCGCGCCGGACACGCGTGCCGGCATGCAGTATTTCGGCGATGCGCTAGAAGCGATCGGCAACACCCCGCTCGTGCGGCTCAATAAAGTCACCGACGGCGCCGCGTGTTTGGTCCTTGCCAAGGTCGAGTACATGAATCCGGGCGGTAGCGTAAAGGATCGCCCGGCAGTGGCGATGCTCGATGCAGCCGAGCGAGCCGGACTGCTCAAACCCGGCGGCACGATCGTCGAGCCGACCAGCGGCAACACCGGTTCGGGCCTGGCGATGGCGGCGGCGATTCGCGGCTATCGCTGCATTCTCGTCATGCCCGACAAGATGTCCAAGGAAAAAGTCGATTTGCTGCGCGCGTACGGCGCCGAAGTCGTCGTGACGCCGACGAACGTGCCCAACGACTCGCCCGAATCATACTATGGCGTGGCAAACCGCTTGGCCTCGGAGATTCCCGGTGCGTTTCAGCCGAATCAGTTTCACAATCACAACAACCCCGAAGCGCATTATCACACGACGGGCCCGGAGATTTGGAAACAAACCGCCGGACGGATCACGCACTTCGTAGCGGGCATCGGCACGGGCGGAACGATCTCGGGCACGGCTCGGTATTTGAAAGAGCAGAATCCGAAGATTCACGTCGTAGGCGCGGACCCGGAAGGCTCGATTTATTCCGGTGACACGCCCAAGTCGTACGCCGTCGAGGGTATCGGCATGTCGTACTTGCCGGAAACCGTCGATCTGAAAGTCATCGACGAAATGGTGCGCGTTTCCGATCGTGATTCATTTCTCACGGCGCGGCGCATCACTCGAGAGGAAGGACTGCTCGTCGGCGGTTCATCCGGAACTGCCGCCGTTGCCGCGATGAAACTTGCCAAGACGCTTCCGGCGGATGCTGTGCTGGTCGTGCTGTTTCCGGATTCGGGACGCGGCTATATGTCGAAGATCTTCAACGACGAGTGGATGATCGCCAACGGATTTTTGTCGGAAGGCAAACGCCGCGCAACGGTGGGTGACGTCCTGCGCAACAAACGCCCGCTGCCGCCGCTCATCACGGTCAAGGACAGCGACGCCGTGAAGACCGCGCTCGACCTGCTGCGTCAATACGAGATTTCACAGATTCCCGTTATGCGCGGCAGCGAGCAAATCGGCAGCATCAACGACGTTGCGGTCATGCAGGCGGTGTTCGATCGAGCGGACATCATTCACAAGCCGGTCAGCGAAGTGATGGGACGGCCGTTCCCGGTGCTCGATCAAAGCGAGGAGATCGAACGCGCGTACAAGCTGCTCACCCTTGCCAATCACGCCGTCGTCGTCACCGATGAGGACGAGCCCATCGGC
>DATGJX010000016.1:0-9140 GCA_035294905.1 Vulcanimicrobiaceae bacterium
ATGTATCCTTGCCACTCGTTCGGCGCGGCGCCGAGGTAAGAAACGTCGGCCGTACGCCGAGGCGCTCCAAGTAACCCGGCAATGTGCATCGCCATCGACATGACGAGCATCCCGACGAACCACATGCGCTCTTGCCACACCGCCAGCTGCGGGTTCCAAAGCGCGCGGCCCGTCAATCGCGGAATCAGCCAGTACGCGATGCCGACGAACGTAAGCGCAACCGGACCGCCCACGGTAACGTGAAAATGGCCAACGATCCAGATGGTGTTGTGCACGACCGAGTCCATCGAATACGAGGCGTTGACCAAACCTCCGAAGCCGCCCAAGATGAAAAGCAACATGCCGTAGGCAGGCCCGCAAAACGCCGGGTCGTTCCACGGAAGGCTCGTCACCGTTTGCCAAAAGCCGCGCTTTCCGTTGCGCGCCGCGGCGATTTCGAACGTCGCGAAAATTGCGAATGCCGTCAGAAACGAGGGAATTGCTACGCCGTAGGTGGTCAGCGTGTGCAGCATCTTCCATTGCGGCGCAATGCCCGGTTCCATGAACTCATGATGGATGCCCACGGGTGTGGAGAGCAGCAGCAGCATGATGAACGTCAGCCGCGTAAGCCCGTCGCTGAACACATTCCCGTTGTAGAACTTGGGGACGATGTTGTACCAGCAAATGTAGGCGCCCATGATCCAAAAATACACGAGCGGGTGCCCAAAGTACCAGAACAGCAGGCGCGAGAGCATCACGTTTATGCCGTGCGTCCAGCCGAACGCCCACGGCACGAGAAAATACATCTCACCGACGACGCCGAGCGTGGCGATCCACCACATCAGGAACGTCGCGGCAGCCGTGAAGGCCGGCAGTGGAACCGGCCGGCCCGGATTGCGCCGGCGAAACCAGATGACATTTGCGAAAATGTCGGCCGCAACAATCCACGTCCCGATAATCAGGAGCGCCGCGCCGATGTAGAAGTACGGGCTTGCTTTGAGCGGAGCGTAAAACGTGTAGAGAACGGTGGCATTGCCGCTCAAGATTTCGAACGCCGCCATCAACACGCCGGCGAGCATCACCCAATACCCGGCCCACCCCAGTACAACCGAGCGCTCCGGCCGTTCGATGCTGCGATAGGTAACGAATAGCGAAAGACCCGTGATAAAGAACGTCGTGAACACGAGTGCCATCAGCACTCCGTGCATCGTCAGGATGCGGTAGTAGTCAAACCATGCCGGCGCGACGAACGCCGAAGCGCGCGACAGGCCTTGAAGTGCGCCAAAGAGCGCACCGACGACGATAGCCGCAGTCGCCGTGTAGACGTGCGCGATCACCATGCGGTTTTCCGCATCGCGCGTGCTGCGGAGGCGGTATGCGAGTTGGGCGGCCATTACCGCACCTCGACCCGGGCGAACATATCCTGATGATCGATGCCGCAGTATTCGTGGCAGATCAGCAAGTACGTCCCCTTATGCGTAAACGTATGCGATTCCGAATTGACCCAGCCGGGAATGGCCATCATGTTGACGTCCGTCTTGGCGATGAAAAAGCCGTGCACGACGTCGGAGCTGGTAACGTAGAACGTCACCTTTGCGCCGAGCGGCACGGTAAGCGTTTGCGGGGTGAATGAAAATGCTTCCGCGATGTAATATGCCTCGTACGTTCCGTCTGAAATCCGACGCAGTCCCGGATGATCGAACGGCGGCGTTTGAGCGATTTTCTCCGGATCGATTTGCCGAAGACCGCTCGGCGGGTTGATGTTATCGGCAACGGCTGCGTAGCCTATCGTGAACAGAAATACGGCAAGCATCGAGAGGCCGAAAGCCATCCACCATCGCTCGTACTTGTGCAGCCGCATTACCAACGGCCCTTGAGCAGCGCGAAGACGCCGAACCATAATACGACGAACGTGATGCCCATCAGGAGCACGAACGTGAGCGTCGCGGGAAGCGGCGTTTCTTCCCCTTTCTCGGACTCAGGGGCAGGCAATTCTTCTTGCAGCATTCCCGCATGCTACCGGGTGCGTCGGAAACGCGCGTTACCCCGCGTTCCCGAGTCTTTCTCATGGACGCGTCGAGGCGTCCCAACTCGTTCGCGGGAGGCCGGTACGATGAGTGCATGGCTACCATTACTGAGTCGCTGCATGTGCCCTGCCCGTACGTGCGCGCAAAAAGCTACCTTCACGAAACGCTTTCCGAAGCCGCGAAGAACGCTCCTCAACCGCTCCAACTCACGGCAACCTTGCCCGTCGCGGACGTCCAGCTCGAAAAAACCGTTCTGGTTCACTACGCCAAGGGCACCGATCCGATGCATTTCGACGAACCCTGGAACGTGACGTGGGAGCCACGCCCCGGCGGAGTCTATCCGTCGTTTTCCGGCACCCTGACGGTGCGCGCCGATGAAGACTATACCGGGTCGATTTTGGAGCTTGCCGGCGCGTACGCGCCGCCCCTCGGCGTGGCCGGCGCGCTATTCGACAAAGCGCTCGGACAAAAGATTGCAAGCGTCACAATGGGCGAATTATTGGCGAAGATTGCCGAACGTATGATGGAGCGTTACGAGCGCGAGGAAGCGGCCAAGGCTAGCGCACCCTAATTGTGAACGTCGAGACGCGTCTTCCGCGATCGTCGATTACGGAAACGCGCCACGTACCGGCCATACCGAAATTTACATTGCTCGCCTCGAGCTACGGTTCGGGCTGCTGCGGCAAAAGTTCCATATAAGGCGTCTTCGGTTTCTGCCATGGCGGAAGATCGTGCGGCGCAGGTTTACCGGCCGGACCTAAGCTTCGAATGAAGCGATAAATGGCGCGTCGGTCGGTTTCGTTCAGAAACCGAATGTCGTGCCACTGCATCGGCGGCAGCCCGCCTCGCGTCCGCGTAGAAAAGAGCCAGTCGTCTTCGCTCGTTTCCTGAAACCACAAGCGCACGTTGACGGGGTAGACGGTTCCCCACGCTCCGCGCCAGCCGACGTCGCTGCCGGTCATCCACTTCGACATAGGAATCCTTCCGTCTGATTCGCGCCAGCCCGGGGTATGGCAATCATTGCATCCGCCGAAGGCTACCAGGTAATGCCCGCGTTCGATGAGCGGATCCGTAGAAGCAGCGGTCGTTCCTTTAGAAGTAACCAGACCGACAACCGCAATCGTAATAAGCGCGGCGCCAATCAGTCTCATGTACGGAGTGCCTGCGCCGTGGGAGCCGCTTTCGGCCGCATGGCGAGCAGCGTGAGGGCCAGCGCGAGCTGGATGATTCCGCGAACCAGAAGGTATGGCGTCGGATAAAGCGAGCCGAGATGCAGCGCGACGACTGCATAGAAGTTTTCGGCGGCCGCGGCGATCAGGATGAACACGGTAGCGTCGATGACGGCAACGTAGCGCACCGGGTCGCGCGCCGCAGCACAAGCCAGGTAGCCCAAACCGAGCGAAATGATTCCGATGCCTTTGAGGAGCAGCACGACGAAGCCGGTAGACGAGAGCGCGAGCAGCTGCGGAGCAAACGACAACACCCAGCCGGTTGCGAAGAGCAGAACAACACCCGCAATGCCCTCGATTACCGAGAGGGCGTAGAGCACGATTCGAAGCGTTTGATGTGTTCGCATGATCAAGTTGTAGCCGGAGCGCCGCAAAATGTAAAGCGGACCCCGATCGAACAGCTCGGTGCCGTGCTGTGGAACGTTGATTGCCTAGGCGCTTTGCTTGGACTCGTCGTCTTGAGAATTAAAGTATTCTGCATTGACGGCGATGTAGTGCTCCCACTCGGCCGGCACGTCCGTATCCGCAAAAATGGCCTCGACCGGACAGGCGGACACACAGGCGCCGCAATCAATGCATACGTCAGGATCGATATAGAGCTGCGGGTCCGCCTCCTCGCCGTGGATGCAGTCCACGGGACAGACGTCCACGCACGCTTTGTCTTTGACGCCGATGCAGGGTTCCGTAATCACGTATGGCATAGTCGCGAATCTCCGGGACGCTTGGTCCCGTACTCGCAGCATAGTCCACGTTGCGGCTGCGCGAATCGACCTGGGTCATTGAGAAAAACGTCAAATCGAAAGGCACTGCAATGCGAGCAAGCGCGGGTGCGCGTTCATTGCATCGGCGCCGGTGACAAACGCGCCCGCGATTGAGAACCACGCGGCGATCCGCGTCCGTCCGAGCGGCTTCCACACGCTGCCGGGCACAAAGTCGAGCGTGATGTCCTCGATGCGTTCGATGGTGTCTACCGTACTCGCAGTCAACGCCACTTTTCAGCAACGCAGGTCACTTCTAAAATGCGGCGACCGAAGTATGCTCAAAGTATGAAAACGATGAAAAACCTGTTGCGGAGATCGCGCGATGTTTTTCTTTCCCTATTTACCGCGTCCGCGGAGCCTCCGGAGAACTTTGACTATGCCCAAGTCCGAGCACGACTGCCCGTACCACCAAACTGGCTGCGCCGCTGAGGAAGCGTATTCCGGCTTAGGTCTGGACTGGTACGACAGTATGCCGACGCAGGCGTTTCCGATCACGATCCTCGACCGCTTAGGAGACGAAGACGTTCCACTCAAAACGTTCCTTCACGGGGAATCGGTGCTCGTGCCATGACGAGGGTTGAAGGCAAGCGTGACGTATGCTGCCCATTCAGCGCGTCGATCGAGATGGTGGAGCATCTTCATCGCAACGAAGCGAAACACGACGTCGGACCGTTCCGGATGCTTCACACCGTCGTTCGGTGTGAGCTCGCGGAAATACGCGACTACACCGATGAAGCGCGCATTCACGAAGCGTTGATCTTGCATTGGGAGGCGCACACACGGATTCCGGTTCCGGCGATGCGCGGAATGATCACCGTGCGCCCCAACGGGCCGTATACGGAACTGCGTATGGAAGGCTGGTACACGCCTCCGCTCGGCGTGTTCGGTCGAGTTTTCGATACCGTCATCGGAATGCGGCTCGCGCAGCGTACGATAGATCGATTCTTGGAAGAACTCAGCAGCTTCGTCGAGCACGAGTGGGAGACGGAACGGCTCCGAAACCCGTTCCAGAATGGCGTTGGTACGACAAAATGAAGCAAGAGGTACGAATCAAACGCGCCTACGAGCCGCCGAAGAAAGAGGACGGATTTCGGGTGCTCGTCGATCGCATATGGCCGCGCGGAATCCGCAAACAAGACCTGCACGTTCGAATGTGGGCGAAGGACATCGCTCCGACGACGCAGCTTCGCCAATGGTTCGCGCACGATCCGAAGCGCTGGCCGGAGTTCCGCAAACGTTATCTCACCGAACTGCGCGAGCCGGCCGCTCGGAAGCGCATCGCGCAGGTCATCGATGCTGTAAAGGATAGTTCAGCAGTCACACTGATTTATAGTGCGAAGGACGAGGCGCACAACCAAGCCGTCGTGCTTCAGGGCGTCCTTGAACGCAAATTGCGACGGGGAGCACCGTAGCGCGATCGCGTTACGAACCGGCCCGCCCGTCCGGCGTCGGCGCGTTGCGGGTAACGGTCCGAAATATCCGCTCCGCGCAGCCGTTTATGCTCGTTGTAACTGCGCTGGAAACGGCCTTCAACAACGCGCTTTGCGCCGCAGCGATGTCGCGCCGTGATCGCCGCTTCCAACCCGTGCCCGGTTACATCCCCCCTACACACACAAAGGTGCGTCCGTGCGGGAGCGCAACGGCGTCGTAACTGCAAGTACAGCATAAAGATCTCAAAATGCACATGACCTGGGTCTCGCTCCGCGCGAACGCGCGGTTCTTAGTCTACGGGCTCGCAGGGTACGGCGACATAGACTGCACCGTCTCGAACAATCACCTCATAAACTGGTTCCGCTTCGACGGCAGGCAGCGTCAATGCTCGTCCCGTCATGATATCGAACTTGCTTCCGTGCAGCGGGCACACCACGCAGCCGTCCTCAATTTGGCCCTCCGCGAGATCGGCAAACTCGTGCGTGCAGATGCGGCCAATGGCACGAATTACGCCTTCCAAGCGGACGAGCAGCAAGGGTGTTTCTCGAACCGAGACTCCGTAAAGGTTACCTTCGACGATGTCGTCGTCTTTTGCAATCAGCGAAAAACCAGCGTCGATGCTCACGCCACCCTCTCCACTGTCTCAACCGTGTGCGCACCAGCGCCGAACAGCGCCACGGCTCGCCTCACGATCGCGCGATGAACCGGTTTGCGCATCGTGCCGACGACAACGTCGTTTCGCGGGCGCTCAGAAGTGGATTTTACCGTAACCGTCAGCATGCTATTTTTCCTTAACGCCCGAGCATCGCGCGCGCTTTTGGCGTTAGCCGTTCGGGTGTCCATTCCGGAGAATACGTCACCTGAACGCTTACCTCTCGAATCCAGGGCAGCCGCCGTAATTTCTCCTCGACGTCGTTGCGGATCGTGCCGTGCATCGGACAGCCCGGCGTCGTGAGCGTCATCAGCACGCCGACGTTATCCTCGTCGATCGCGACTCCGTAAATCAGTCCAAGAGACACGATGTCGATTCCGAGTTCCGGATCGATGACGGTTCCGAGTGCTTCCTGCACCTGATCGCGATGCTTCTCGCTCATGATTTGCAAATGGTGAGCACGTAACCACCCTCAGCGGCTGCATCGCATGCGTACGTGCAGCCGCGTTCATCCAATTCCGGGAAGAGAAAGATCGGGCGTCGATCCATTTGCGCGACGATCTCACCCCCGGGCGCAAGTGTTTCCAGTGCGGACAAGATCCGCAGCATCGGCTCGGGCGGAGACAGACCGCGATTATCCAACAGCACGGTAGACTTCATTCGTTCGTCCTCTAAAGACGTAGAGAAATGCCAGTTTCGCGAGCGATGCAACGGCGAGGAGACCGCCGGCGGCGTACATTCCGTAGCCGATCTGCGCATGCTCTGAATTCACGACGTTGCACACCGCGGAAGCCACGGCGCCGGCGCCGAGCAACGCAAGGCCCAAATACGCCATCGGTAAGTTCACGGCAGTGCTCAAGGCCGGCAGCTGCGCCGAAGGATCGCGCTCTTTTGCCGTTTGCCACGCCAAAAACCCGGCGACCTTGAACGCGTAGCCCAGTATCGTGATGGAAATCCATCCCAGAACGCCAAGCGTAACCGCGGCCATCCAGAGACGCTCGTACCACACGGCGGCGAGCGCAAGACATAGAGCGACGATCGCCAAGGTCCACGCAACAAGGCCGTAACGCAGACTCACGTCCAGCCGTTTGCGCAGGCGCGAGGCGAGCGTTATGACGTGCGAATACCCGATACTCGCCGCGGCGATCAGCAATAACGTAAAGCCGAACAAGAGGCCGACCGGTGAATGGATGCCCGCGGCTACGATAATTACACCGGCAACGGCGAGCCATTGAGCTCCACGGCGGCCGTATGCCGTCCCATGGGCGACGGCAAACATCGGAACGAACCGATACGATATAGCCACGATGAGCAGTGAAGCAAAACCAAGAATCGCCAGCGATGCGTGCAGCGTGGCGAGGTTTAAACTAGCCGCCGGCCATTGGCCGGCCAGCGCCCCGGCCATCGACGCACCTATACCGGCAGCCGCCAGGAATGCTAATACCGCGCACGCCATGAGCGCGCGCGTTTGCGCTTCCTGTTTACCGAGAAGCAGCCGCCGGGCATTCCAGAATACCCAGACGAGAGCGGATGCCGCGAGCACGATTGATGCCGCAAAGAACGTGTTGAAACCGAAAAAGCCGGCGATCAGCAGTGCGAAACCGACGGAAAAAGCCAGCGCGATCGCCAGTACGGTTTGAGGACGCGCAACGGGAGCATAGGTCAAGACCGGCAAGAGCTGGTTGAGCGCCGCAATAATCGCGAGCACGATGAACCCCGCGAACGCGTGCAGTGTTCCGAACGTAGCTCCCGTGAACAGCAGCAGGCAGCAGCCGAGAACGTAGAATCCTAGCGCGAACGCGAGAACCAAGCCGCTGCCTACCGGATCGCTGACGCGATCGCCGAAACCAATCATGGCTCAGGGGTGAACAGCACGCGCCACTCTCCGCCGCCCATGTCCATGGTGCGGTGTGAAAAGCCGAGCTTCCTTAGGACCGCGTAGAGCGGCTTCGGCTCGAACGAGTTGACAAGCAAAAATTGCTCGTTCTCGTGAAGTGCTTCGACAGCGGCCATGATTGTCTCAAAAGGCTCCTCGCCGCGTTCATGGTAGGGTCGAACATCAAGCTCTATGGTGCGCAGTCGGGCTATCCTTCGCTATGACGAGATACGCGTGAACCGGCGTGATCGCAGTGATCGTACATGGCTCTCCGGGACAAATGAGTTCGACGGCGCCGCTTTTCAGCGTGTGCGAACACCCGGAAATCGTGATCATCCCATCCCCGTCGAACACCAAGAGCGCGGCGGTTCCCTCGAACGAATCGAACGAGAAACTCCGGCCCGCTTCTATACGGACGTCTCCAACGCGAAGCGCATGACAATCTGCGAGCACGTCGACTTGCGAGTGTCTGCGCAGCTCTTGCTTTTTCGAGATGTCCACACGCCAGAGTTCTGGTCCGCAGTCGAGGTACGTCCACACGAATGCTCCCGGATAGGCGTCGTCTAGTTCATAGCGAAGCGGGCGCGGATCGTGATCGTTGACGATGCGCAGCGTCTCACCCGAGGCCAATTGTTCGAGGCATTCATGGATCGTGCCGTGCTTTTTTGACGGCGGAAGAACGCGCACGTCGAGTTGTCGCATGTCGTCATTTTAGGTGCGACGCCGGAAACGCTCATTGACCGCAGTTATAGACAGCCGGCGTACTCCGTCAGCTTCTCTCGATCGACCCTCACGATATGACCGGCTCGTCGTTCGATGGCGTTTGCGCTTTCAAGCTCGGCGAGCGCCCGGCTTACGACTTCTTTGACCGTGCCCGCCGCGGTTGCGAGTTCGACTTGCGTGAGATTTTGAAAAGACGGAAGAACCGGCCGAAGACCCGGTTCGGGGCCGGCGTGCGGCAAAAGTGCGGCTGCAACCCGCGCGACCGTAGGAAGCGAAGTTTGCGCGGCAAACCGCTCGATGATCGCGCGCAGCCGTTGCGCGAAGACGTCGTTCATCGCCCGGCTGAGCGCGAGGTCTTCGTGCAGCGCCGCGCGGACGGACGTTTTCGGAAAGAGCAATACGCGCGCCGAACGCGAGAGTACGACAAACCGCGCAACAGTCGAACCGCCGTCAATCGTAGAG
>DATGJX010000017.1:0-3636 GCA_035294905.1 Vulcanimicrobiaceae bacterium
GAACTGGGCACGCCACGCGCCGCTGGGCGCACCGTGAATAACCGCAAGTGGGATCGCCATCGTCACCGTGTAGCCACCGTCATTTGTGACGCCGTGCGATTCCCAGCGTGGAGCGAACGCCGTATTCTCAGTCGAGGCTTCGTTGTGCGAGCCGCCTGCATTCGCCTCAAACTGATATTGAAAGCCGCCCGCTCCGGTTGGCCACAAGTCGACCCACACGGCGTCATCGCTCCACGCGATGTTGCCTCCGCCGCCATTGCTTCCGCCGGTGACGAGATCGTCGCTTTGTTGCGAGATGACGACCGGCGTACGCTGCTTCGCATCGAAGCGCACGTAGAGATACTTGCCGTCGGTTGCAACGTGCACGTCCGTCGTATCCGCAGCCGCACGTTGATGCGGGACGTCCCACGTCAGCGGGAGGCTCGCCGATTCGGTCCAGGCGCCGACGCCCGCGCCGGGGTCGAGCGAGACGCTCGCCTTCAGCTTGGGGACTTCGGTGCGCAGTGTTGCGGCCGACGCGCCCGCGCCGAGGAAGCCGGCCAGCAGCGCGACGAGCCCAAAATGACCGGCGATGCGGGGCAGGCGAGCAGGCATCATGCAACTAAATCTATAGTTACAATCCCCCGCTGTCAAGACTAAATTTATAGTTGCCGGCCCGGACGCAGCCAGGCCGATTCAGGCCACCCCGGAAGAACCTAAGGAAATGAAAAAGCAAATAACAACGCTATCAAGCGTCCGGGCCGTGCATGGCAGCGAATTCACGGAGACTGCCTTAGGTCCGAAGTTCGTGCGCAAACATCCCGTATTCTCGTTCACCTTCGCGTGCGGTGCCGTCGCACGTGGTCAGGGCGCCGACGCGTTGACGATTGAAGAAAAGTGCGAAATTCACAAGCGGCGTCCTAGTTCGCGGGCGCTCTCGAAGGCGTAATTCCGGCGCAGTGAACCCCGAGGTTGCGGCTCTTTACGCCCGCATACCGAAAATCGAGTGCCGCCAAAAATGCCAAGTCTATTGCGGTGCGATCGTTCAACTCGGCGCGTACACCGAAGCGGAACGCCCCGAGATCGAACGCGCGATGCAAGATGCGGAAATCGTTCGTCCTCCCGGAGCATCACTGCTCGAGTGCAGTGCACTCGATGTGCACGGTCGCTGCGCAATCTACGCGCAGCGCCCCGCGATTTGTCGTTTCTTCGGCGTCGTGGAAGGAATGACGTGTCCGCACGGATGCGTACCCGAGCGCATACTCTCGCACGCAGCGATGACGGAAATTCTGAATGGCCTGGCTGCCATCGCCGGCGCCGGACGATTCGCCGACGCCAAGAAATCCCTGAAGAGCGCCGGTGCGGACGAGTTGATCAAACACGTATCTGAGACGCTGCTTCACCGCGAGTCTGACCTTTAGCCGCCTAAACTAGGCCTTACGGCCCTCACTCCTCACGCAGCCGCAAACGGAAAATAGAGCCGTGCGCACGACTGACGGAGTCCATTTTGGGCCCGCGGATGGGATCCGCGCGCTCGCAATTGCGCTCGTGTTCCTGGATCACGTTGGGCTGCGTTCACCGGAGCGTTCGGCTTTTGTTGTCGCGTTCTCGCTCGGAAGCGGCGGGTTGGGCGTCGCGGCCCTCTTCGTGTTGAGCGGATTCTTGCTGTCGGTTCCATATCTGCGCGCGATCATCGATCGCGACCGCGCATTTCCTTCGAGCGCGCGCTACGCGCAAGCGCGCTTCTTACGCATCTACCCGTTATATGCGTTTGCCGTAATCGTAATCGCGATCTTCGTCTTGGCGTTTGAGCGGCATGCAATCACACTCAATGCGTGGGACGTGATTTCGCATCTGCTATTCCTGAACGACTTTCAGCCGTCGACCGTCATTTCAGTCTCGCCGGTTCTCTGGACGATGGCGGTCGACGTGGGATTCTATATCATGCTTCCGCTCGCGGCGTGGTGGGCATATCGCCACACAGCCACGCGAAAGCGCAACGCCCGGATCAAACTCGTCGTCAGCGCACTTGGAACGGTGATCCTGGCGAGCATCATGTATCGTGTCGTAGCCGGCGCGATATTCCGTCCCGAGGATGCGGCCGACGTCGTCGTTGCCGTTCGCAATATTCCCGGCATGGCCGGCCTGTTCGCGATAGGCATCATCGCGCAAGTGTTGATCCGTGAGAACGCTTCGCGTGACATGCTGAAGCGTCGCGGTGACGTCGTCCTTGCGGTGGCGCTCGGTGGACTCGCGCTTTACTTCGTGCTGCAGCTGTTCATGGTACTGATCGAAGGGATCGAATCTTCGGGCATGCTGGGTGTTGACGATACGATCGCTGCGATCGCTGCTGCGAGCTTTCTGTTGTTCCTCGTCGCGGATTCGCGTCGGCCGCTTTCACAGCTGCTCTCATCGCGCACCATGGTGGTTGCGGCCTCACTCTCGTATGCGTGGTACCTGTTCCATCCGACGGTGCTCGACGCCATGCAGAAGCTGAGCACAATGGGATTTCAAACCTTCGGCCACGCGCATCCCGATGTCGTGTACGCCGCGGCCGTGCTGGCCGCGACGCTCGTCTTACTCCCGTTCGCTTACGCGATCCATCTGTTCATCGAGAAGCCGTTCTTGCGTAAGAAAGACCGGATTCTCTCGGGAGATAAGCCGAAGGTGGTGCCGACGATCTCGTCAGCAGACGTTTCGGTATTTTCCGGGTGAAACACCGACCGCACGAGAGAACCAGCGCGTAAAATAGAAACGGTCTCGAATACCCACCTGCGAACCGATCTCTCCGATCGTGAGGCGGCGCTCCCTGAGCAGTTCCTGCGCCCGCACAAGGCGCAATTGGCTCAAATATTGATGCGGCGTGACGCCCGTCGTGGATTTGAACTGACGCAGGCACGTAAAGGGCGAGACGTTGATGCTGGCGGCGATATCGCCGAGGGCAATATCCTCAAATGCGTGCAGCTCGATGAAGCGCTTCGCGCGCTGAATGCGTAGCGATCGCTGCGGCGATCGGTCGCCGTCGAGCGAGGCGCGCGAAACGTGGCCGAAGACTTCAAAGACGAACGAATCGAATTCGTCCGTGGTATCGATTGCCAAGCAGCGCGAGAGATCCGGTACGCGCAATCGGTTGATCACTTGGTCATCGAAGATCGGCTCTTCCGGATCGAGTGCGCCGGGCAGCAGACACGCGATGTAGCCCGGATTCGACGCATTGATGTCGTGCTTGCAGCCGAAGTGAAGTCCGGTAGTGCCGGCCACGATCGTCTGCGTATCGACGGTCGTGCCGCCGCGCTTACCGTGAAATTCCCACGAGCCGCTGAGTGTCTGTCCGACCATCGGCGCGGTGAACATCTTGTCGTCGACGCGTCGCGACGTGTGCCCGGATGGTTCGTAGCGATAGAGGACGCACAGCGAAGACCAACGGATCGGCACGTGCAATCCGCATCCGATGTCGACAGCCTTGGGGTCCGATGGAGCGCTCATATTTTGAGGACCGGGAAGATTAGAACGACACCGTGGGTCTGCCTCCAACCCGGCGGTGTCGTCCTTGAGAATTTTTCTATCGCGCAGCGTTGGAAGAGGGTATGAACGCGGATAGCCTTATGCGGGTCGCGCGAAAGGCTTTTGGACGAAATTGACCTCTTGTCAGCTGAG
>DATGJX010000018.1:0-2502 GCA_035294905.1 Vulcanimicrobiaceae bacterium
CAAAGAGCGTGGTCTCACCGACGTCGTCACGAACACGAATGCAAACCTGCTCGATGACGACGCTGCGCGCCGGCTGATCGGTGCCGGACTCGATGCGATCTACATCGGCATCGACGCGGCGACGGCCGAGACGTACGCAAAGGTGCGTGTCGGCGGAAATTTCAAGACCGTCGTCGCGAACGTCGAGAACCTCTTGTCACGCGTCCGCGAAAGCTCATCACGGATGCAAGTCTTCGTCCAGTTCGTTGAGATGGAAACGAACGCCAACGAACGCGACGCCTTCGTCGCGTATTGGTCGCGGCAAGGCGCTCACGTGAAGATACGTCCGAAAGTGAGTTGGGCGGGAAAAGTTGAGGCTCCGAATCTCACGCTCGGCGACGACGAGCGTTGGCCATGCTACTGGGCGATGCAAAGCATGTCGATTACCGATACGGGCGACGTGGTCACGTGTGCAGTCGATTTGGACGCGCAGTTTGTCGCGGGAAACCTCGGCGAAGCATCCCTGGCGCAGATTTGGAACGGCAAGCTGGCCGAGCTTCGGCGTCTGCATCGAGAAGGACGGTATCGCGAGCTGCCCGCGCCGTGCCGTGACTGCCGCGACTGGCAATCGGCGCGAGCCGATTATTTTCGCGTCTTGTAAGCTATTACCAGTGGCCGAACGGCTGCGTGTACCAGATGTAGCCGCCCCAAACCGGATTGCTGCCGTTCGCAAAGCCTGCTTCGAGATCGGCGTGGATATACTTGACGATACGAAAGCCTACGTCGACATTGCTGGTATGGGTCATCGTTCCCATGCCGTCGTTGGTCATCTCCGTGCGTACGCCAAGGATCGATTCGCTCTTTCCGAAGATCGGGTAGTAAACTTCAGCGCTATACGCACTGCTGTGTGCACCGATACCTGTCGCAACGGGATTGCCGTCATAACCGGTTTGATAGTAGACAAGCGCGCCCGGCAGATGCGGCGTAGGATCGGCCTCGATGTAGCCGCCGTAGGCCGAGTAACGGTCGTAACCGCCTTCCGCGAGCGGGATCGTCCCGTTATTCCCGACGAGCCCGACGGAAACGGGTTTGTCGGGACGCTGAAATGCGACCGTGTATTGGAAGCCTTTGTCGAGAGCATTTACGGGATTTGCGCCCCATTGCGTAGCGCCGTTTAGATCCTGACCGCTCCCGTAGTACCCGGCTTCGGCATAACCGATATTGTTGCCGTAGCTGAATTTTGCGCCCCACCGGTTCGAGGCAAGCGATTGCACGTGCTCGCCGACGGTGATCGAGGGTGCTGCAAATCCTGATGCGTCACTCCACTGGCTAAAGAACGACGGCCCCGGTCCCGGCATCTTGCCGATCACGAGATGTGCCTGGTCGTTCAGAAGATGGTTGTACGAGACCCACGCGGTGTCGAGCCCACCGGGCTGATTTCCTTGCCAGATCCACTGCTGAACGTGAAATGTCCAATCGTTGTAAATGCCGACCGCATGTATTTCGGTGTTTCCGGCCTGTGTCGGCGGGCTCGCGTTGGACGCGTATGCGACTGTCTCGCCAATCCAGAACGGGATTTCTTTCTTATATGCACTCGGATCGAGTCCGGCGTACATGCTGCGCTGCACGAAGCGGCCGTAGGCGTTTAGCGACGGAACTTCCGTATGACACGCCTTACAATCCAGGCCGTAGGCCTGCGCGAGGGTCGGCATCGCCGCGACCTCTGTTCCGTGCTGTGAGAGCGCTGCGGCGACCAAAAGAGCCATAGCAACCGTCAGAAGTGTGGCCGAACGCCTCATTTGATGCGAGCCTTTCTCAAGTGCAGGATGTGGGCAATCGAATTGTGACCTGAATAGGTCCTGAACTTGAGAAGAAGTTGCGAAAAGGTTGAGGAATTGCAAGCAAATGAACCGCTTCGCATTGATCTCAGCAACCTTCGTGTTGCTGCTCGTCGCCTTGAGCTTACGCAACAGTCCACCTTCGGGAGCGCTCGCCGCAGCGTCTGACGGCTCGGCGATCTTCAGCGCGCGGTGCGCAGTTTGTCATCAGGCGAACGGGCAAGGTGCGGGGCCATTTCCGCCGCTGGCAGGCAATCCGGACGTGACTGCAGCCGATACCAGCGCGATCATCGCGACGGTTCTCAACGGAAAAACGGGACCGATCACGATCAACGGCAAGCAATACAGCGGGGCGATGCCTGCCTGGAAAGGGACGCTTTCGAACGCCGACGTTGCTTCAGTGTTGACGTACGTGCGCGGCGCGTGGACGAATAAGGCGCCGCCTGTATCCGAGGATCAAGTGGCGGTTGCTGCTCATCCTGCGATGTCTTCGGGCGCGGTAATTTTTGCGGCGAAGTGCGCGACGTGTCATCAAGCGAGTGGTCAAGGGACGGAGAAATATCCGCCGCTTGCGGGCAATGCCGCCGTCACGGCGGCCGATCCGTCGACGATTCTGGGGATCATCGTCAACGGTCGTTCGGGTCCATTGACGGTCGGAGGCAAAAGCTACAACGGAACGATGCCG
>DATGJX010000019.1:0-12777 GCA_035294905.1 Vulcanimicrobiaceae bacterium
AACGGGTCTTCAAGGGTTCCCCGTTTCGCTACTTAGCCAACTCTAATGACCAAAAAAATGGAGGAGCGACGAATCGCCCCTCCAGTCCCGGTCCGAAGCGCGTCCCGTTAGCGCGCTGCGGTGGGAGATGTCGGCTGGTCCGAACACGCGTGTACCGCGTTCGAGTATTCCAGCTGAATGTTATACGTGTGCCCGTTGAGGGTTTCGTTCGTGAGCGAAGACCAAGCGCACTCGTCGCCGATCTCGCCGTAACCCCACGGATTTTCCCACCCGTATCCGGGAATCGGATCGGTCATTGTTTCGAACGTTTCGTGCGAGAGCACGTTTGCTGCGGCCGACGTCAAATCGCTCTCGTTGCCGAAATTGCAGCCGGGAACGCCTTGATACGGCTGGATGGTGAAGAGCACGACGCCGTAGTCGCTGAATTGCACCGCGCCGTGATACGCGCAGAACGCGAAGTTCGACGGGTTGTCCGGCGAGTAGCACTGCGTCGTCTGATCGAAGCACGTATCGACGCCCGGCGGTAAGAACAAGTTGTAGATATGATTGAAACCGGCATTGGCCTTGCCGCCTGCAAGCGTCTTGCCGCCCAAGTGCCAAATCGCCTTGTGAATGTAGTGCAGCAGATCGTTCTGGTACAGCGTGCTGGTGTAAATGTGGCGCACTTCGCTGATGCTCTGTCCCGGAGTCAAGCTCATGGGGCCATCATATTGTGCCGCCAGCTGCAGCATGCTGCTCGCCCCCAAATCGGTGAGGAACGGGAACGGTCTTCCCCAACAGCTATATAACTTCGAGCAGTCGAGGTAGATGTTGTGCGTCGTAACGCTCGGCGAGAGCGGGCCGCCGTAGTACGCGAGATCCATCGGATACGTCGTCGCGTCCGTGTGGCGCACATTCTTTGCCGTCGCCGCGGTGCCGGAGTGCGTCGGCATGACATGGTACGAAAAATTGGTGTAGGTAAAGCTGCCGTCGGCCGTTGCCGCGGTGTCGTCAGCAACAATACTTTCGGTCCTGCTGACGGCCGCCTGCGGCGCCGTTTGCGCGGGTTGCGCCGGCGACTGCACGGCGTGACTGTCGGTCTGGGGAATAGCGTTCGAGCTACCGCCGCCGGAGCATGCGCTCAGGGCAGTACAAAGTGCTGCGACAAAAGCCGCTGCGAGCACCCGCGCTCTCGTGTCTTGCATCGTTTAAAATCTCCGCATTAAAGCGAAAGGTTGGATGCATCCAACCTCCCATGCGGCAAGCGCTGCCTCTAGTAACCTATGGGTCCCCTGATTAACGAAGTGTAGTCCATGCGCCGTGCGCCGGAGCAGGGAAGAAATGCCTATTTGCGTCCGCGTTTTACGCGGATTGCTTGACCGCGCGCAGCAGCTCGATGCGATTGCGCACACCCAGCGTGCGGTGAATGTGCTTCAAATGAACGCGCACGGTGTTCGGACTCGTGTTCAGTGCCGCGGCGACGTCGTCGACCGTATCGCCTTGCACGAGCAAACGCACCACGTCGCGCTGTCTGGGCGTAAGACGCGCGAGCGTTTCGCAGCTCGATTCGAGGCGAATGCGCTCCAACTGCGCGCCGATGAAGCTGCGCGGATAGTCCGCCGCCTGTTCGCGCGCGGCGTCAAGCCACGTATCTCCGCATCCGGATTCGTACAAAAACAGCGCGCAGCGCGCGGCGCGCCACTGATAACCCATTGCGGCAAATTCGCGGTAGGCGCGTTTTGCAAGTTTGCGAGCCGGGCCGACCTGGCCGCGTGCCGCACAGATGAGCGCGCGCGCGGCGTCTTGCAGCGGATCGAAGCTGCGGTTGTGCGCCACGCCGACGCGCACGGAGATGCCGCCCTTCGCGCGGTCATACGCATTCATGAGCCGCTCTGCGCCTTCGGCGTTGCTTTCAATCGTAACGCAAAGCTCCGAGGCAAGCAGCAGCGCCCAAACCTCTTCACTGCCGCGCTGCGCTTCCCAGTCGACGTCGCCGACGATCTCGAGCGCTTCCTGCAGGTGTGCTTGCGCGGCGTTTTTCTCGCCCGATGCCCACGTCACCCAAGCGGCGTCCAGCGTTGAGACCGCCATAAGCGCGCGCTTCGGAGCGACGTCGCGTGCCGCGGCGAGCTGCCGCAGGCCGAGCACGTACTGACCGCCGAGCGCGTACGTCCATCCGATGTGACGCAGCGTATTGTATCGCTGCATCTGCAGGTCTGCGGTCCACGGCAGATTGCGAGCCGCCGAGCAGACGGCGACAAACTCTTCGGGCAGATGCAGTTCGCGGCAGCGGTGGCTCAGCGCCTGAAGCGTTGCAGCGATAAGCCCGACGTCGGGTTGCGCCGCGGAAAGTGCAATCTCCAGCGTTTCTCGCAAACACTGTACTTGAAGCGCGAATTGCCGTTTGCTCGCGAGCGCCCAGGATCGCAACAACCGCGCTTGCGCCCGCACGCCGGCGTCGGCGTCGGCGTCGCCGACGCGCAAATACCGGAGGCATTGCTCGTAATCGTCGCGCATCCAGGCGCGAAGCGCGAGCATGTTGCTCGCCTTGCCGCTCAGGTCTCGTGAAGCGCAAGAGCCCGCGCGTTCGAAAAACACGTCGGATTCGCGCCGGTTACTTTTGATTTCGTGCAGGACGCTGCTCAGCGCGTCCGCTTCTCGCTGGCGCCCCGGATACTGGAAGAACGCGTGCCCTTTTGCGAGATCTGAAAGCGCATCGTCATAGCGCGAGAGACGATACGACGCCCAAGCAGCCAGCAAATAGCGCTCGGCGCCGGGAGCGACCGATTCGAGAGTCCTCAGACACGCTGAATACTCGCCGGCGCACCACAATGATTCCGCGTGGGCGAGCGGTGCGTCATGCAATGGATGAACTACAAGCAGCTTCTGTTCGTTCATGACCCGGCCATTGCACCGTTGGCGCCGGGCACGCCGCGTCCCTTGCTAGACTGGGCCGCCGGCCGAGCCGTCCATGACGTGGACATTGCCGTGATGAGCTGACTGGAACGCCGCCGGCGCGTGCGAAACATGCATGCCGAAACCGGGAACTCCGGTCGAAAACACCGCCCAAAGCAGACTAAGGAAAAAAGCCATCGAGTAACTCCCCTTTCTTACGCGTGCTACCCGCAATAGGGTAGACCCCTAGCGAGACTACGCCTCCGCTCGCTTTTTGCCTATAGATGGGGAAAGTTGACGCGAGGTGTACCCTGCGCAGAGTAGCGAATTCTCGACATGGGCGGCCGTCGGCCGTTCAGGTAGACTGACTTCATGGAGTGTGGGGTTGACGAACTGAGCGCGGCGCCGGCAATTCTCGATCGCCTCGAGGCGCAGCGGAAGCTGAAGAGTATTCCGGCGGTCCTTCTCGAGTCGGCGTGGGTGCTCGAGGTGCAGGTCGAGGCCGTCATCGATGCCGTGCTCGTCGCGACGACGGGCGGCAGCGACCAAGCGGCCGCGCATGCAAGGCATACCGGGGAGTGGGCGTCTCGAATTGCAGCCGAGCTGCCGCACGCGCCGGGACCGGCGTTCATGCGGCGCTGCGGCGTGCTGGCACAGATCGATTCGGCAATACTCGCGCGCGTGCGCGAATTGCGTGAGTACGCGTCCGCCGTCCGTGATTTTCAGCACGGCGGCGATTCGATTGCGGCACACATTCTTGCCGTCGCCGCCGCCTTTGATTCGCTGATCGTCGCCGCGTCCCCCGAAGAACGTTATCCCCCGAGCGATGCGCTCCGCATGATCTCACAGTCCGCAGACGAGACGACGCGCAGCGTGGTGGAGGCCTTGCGCCGCGCCTGCCGCAACGCGCCGGAACACCTGTTCGCCGCCGCTTAGCGCTAACACCATTTCACGTTGTAGAGGCGCACGATGCCCGCCGGCAGCGGGACGCCGAGCCCTACGCCTTTGTTGTCGAAGCTCACGTAGACGCGCACCGGCAAACGATCGCCGAGATCCGCGTCTTCATTGCGGTAGTAATCTTGCGAGCCGCGCAGTTCGAGCGGCGCTGCAGCCGACGTAGCGATTGATCAGCGCCGGCGGATCGAGCAGATCGAAGTCGAAGTTCTGCTCGAGCACGCTCACGGATTGCCGCGCGCCCAAGCTGCTGACGTGCTCTCGAGGCTGCGCCGCGCCGGCAGCGGGAATAATCACTACCGCCGCTGCAAAGAGCAGCCGATCCACACGTTTCATGACTGGTAAACGAGTAGCTCAAATGCGCTGTGACGAACGCGCCATCGGCATCGATCTCGGCGGTACGAAAATCGAAGTCGCGGTACTCGACGCGAAAGGCTCGACGCTGCTGCGCGAGCGGACGCCGACGCCCGCCGGCAATTACGATGCGATCGTCGCGAGCATAGCATCGCTCGTGCAATCGGCGCGCTGCGTCGCGGGCGGTGATGCGCCGGTCGGCATCGGAACGCCGGGATGCACGTCGACGGTCAACGGGCTGCTCATCAATTCGAACAGCACGGTGCTCATCGGCAAACCGCTGCTGGCGGATATCGAACGCGCCATTGGATGCCGCGTGCGCATGGCAAACGATGCCAACTGCATGGTTCTTTCGGAAGCTACGGATGGAGCAGCAGCCGGCGCGGACACCGTCTTCGGCGCGATACTCGGTACCGGTGTCGGGGGCGCGATTGCGGTACGCGGACGCGTGCTCCACGGCGCAAGCGGCATCGCCGGCGAGTGGGGACACAATCCGCTGCCTTGGCCAAGAGAAGATGAACTGCCGGGCCCTGCATGCTACTGCGGCAAGCGCGCGTGCATCGAAACGTTTCTGAGCGGCCCCGCGCTTGCGCGCGAGAAAACGTTACATGGCGAGGAACGCGCGCTGGCACGATATGAAGAGCGCCTCGCGCGAGCGCTCGCGTCGATCATCAACGTGCTCGACCCCGGCGTCATCGTGCTCGGCGGCGGCGTTTCGAACGTAGCGCGTCTGTATCGCAGCGTCGCCGAGATGCTTCCGAGTTACGTTTTTTCCGACACCGTGCGAACGAAGATCGTCGCTGCGGCACACGGCGATTCGAGCGGCGTGCGAGGCGCCGCGATGCTTTGGACCGAAGGCGCGTACGATGGCTGATGAAAGCAAGACCTACTCGAACGTCACGCGCGCGCAAGTCGACAAGCTGCGTGCGCGGCTTGCGGCATACGTTCAGCTTCCGCCGGGCGACGGCGGCACCATTGAGAGTCAAGGCATGAAGGGCAGCTTCGCGTACGACGAAGCCGCAGGAACGTTAACACTGACCTTGGACGAGGTTCCGTTCTTCATTCCGCGCGGCATGATCTGGTCGACCATCGATCGCGCGCTGCAGGCGTAATCGCAAACGCGGCGCCGAATCGGCGCCGCGCTGCTGAAAACCGGCTACTTCAGTTTGCCGAGTTCTTCGATGAGCTGCTCCTCGTCGGGCTGCTCGCCGATGTCGTGCACGTCGATATAACGCACGACGCCTTCCTTGTCGATGATGAAGACCGCACGCTCGGAACGGCCGGCCTTCTCGTCGAAGACGCCGTATGCGCGCGCCACGTTTCCATGCGGCCAAAAGTCGCACAGCAGCGGATAGCTGATTCCGCCAAGGGACTCTGCCCACGCTTTGTTCGTGTGCGTGGAATCGATTGAGATGCCCACAACTTGAGCATCGAGCCCTTTAAAGCGCTCGAGATTCTTCTCGAGGCCGGGCATTTGGCTGGTTCAAACCGGCGTAAAAGCGAACGGATAGAACGAAATGACGACGTGGTGCTTTCCTTTTTGATCGGAAAGACGCCAATGCTCGCCGCGGTGACTTTCGAGTTCGAAATCCGGAGCTTTCGCGCCGGCCTCCAGCGTTGTGGTTCGGTTGGCCTTGGAGGTGCGGCCTTTGGTTACTGCCATGCGGCGCGTGGTATGCCGAAGGCCTTCAGAGTTCCTCCGCTTCATGGAGCGCCTGCTCGGCACTCATGCGGCGGCCGCAACTCCACGCGCGCTCGAAAAGCTCGAATCCGAGTTTCTCCCGCAATTCGCGCATGACGTCTTCTTGCAAGTGCATCAGCCGAATCTGCTGTCGCGGACCGTCAGCAAACAGACCATCTGCGTAGGCCAACAACCGTACCGCTCGCTCGGCATCCACGACGTGATGCGCCAGCACAGCGTAACACACGAAAATATTTGCGAACGCGTATTGATGCCCGTAGCGGAGCAACAGGTCGAGCGACTTCTGCAACGCGACGCGCGCGGCTGTGAAATCCTGGCGGAAGGTTTCGTACAAGCCCAGATTCATGAGCTGAAACGCAGCGTTCCACGGCTCCTCGGCTTGCTCCATCAGCGTGATTCCCGCGCGGCACGTGTTACGCGCTTCTTCGTAGTCGCCGCTCCAGAACGCCGCTACCGCCAGACGCCCCAACAGGCTGCCGCTGCGCTCCTCGTCGCCGCACGCCCGCAGCAGCTCGCACGCTTCCAAAATCACTTCACGTTCGAGAAACAGCGACGCATCGTCGGCTTTGTTCGCATACACGTCGGAGAGAAGCCGCAGGAGCCCAGCTGCGAGGCGACGCGAACCATGCCGCTTCGCGACGTCGACCGAATGTCGAACCGGCTCCTCCAAATCCGGGTCGACGCCGCCTTGTACGTACCGTTGCACGGTGCCGAGCCGCTCGAGCGCATGCGCATATCCGAGTTCGTCGCCGAGTTCTACGAAGATTTGCTGCGCGCGCTGCGAGCATTCCAGGCACCGGCGCAAGTCGCGATTGCCGTGAACGTCCGCGGCCGCAAGGGCGAGGGCGCCAATCGCAGGCGCCGGGAGATCGTTTTGCGCAAGCAGCGATTCGAAAAGCGGGAGCACTTCGATGAAGTCGATGCTGCCGCGTACGTTGATCCACTCGCGCAGTGCGTCCAGCATGCGCACGCCGAGCAGCGGATTGCCCTGCGGCCCGAAGCACCACCGTAAAGCCGCATGATAGTTTTCACGTTCCGGAATTTGCAGCGCGAACCAGTCGCCCAGCGAGAGTTGCGTCAGCATCTGCGCGCGTGCAAGCGCGAGATCGCCGAAATGGCAGGCGAATGATTCGAGCAGCGTGTCGCCGTCGCCGCCTTGTTCGAGAAGCGCAATAGCGTATTCGCGCGTGACGTTCAAAAGCCGGAAGCGCGAGGTTTCCTGCGCATCTGCGCGCTCGACGAGCGACTTGGAAACCAGCGCTTCCATGTCGTCGTCGCTGCCCTCGCATACCGCTTGCACCGCATCGAGCGGCCACGACGCCGGAAATACCGCGAGTCGCCGGAACAGTTGCTGCTGCGCAGGGGTGAGCAAGCGATAGCTCCAGTCGATGAGCGCGCGCAGCGTTTGCTGGCGCGTGGGAACCGCGCGCGACGATGGGCGCAGTACGTGCAAACAGTCGTCCAGGCGCCGCAGCAAATCTTCGGGCGACATCACGGTGAGGCGCGCGGCGGCGAGTTCGATCGCGAGCGGCATTCCGTCGAGGCGCTCGACGATGCGCTCGACCGTCGGCGCATTTGTGCCCGCAAAGCGCACGCCGCCCTGACGCGCGCGCTCGACGAACAATTCGACCGCATCTTGCTGTGCGAGCATCGGCAAGCGATACACGCGTTCGCCGGCAATGCCGAGCGGCTCGCGGCTGGTCACCAGAACGCGCACGCCCGGCGCGGCATCGAGGAGCGAATCGACGAGATTCGCACAAGCTTCGACCAAATGTTCGCAGTTGTCCAAAACGATCAGCGTGTGCTGCGATGCAAGCCGCGCAGCGAGTTGCGCCGCGTCGCCGGCGCCAATCGATCCGGCGCGAACGGTGGACGCAATCGTGACGACGAGCGATCCGGGATCGCTCACCGGCGCGAGATCGATGAACCAGACGCCATCGGAATACGCGTCGAGCAAAGAGCGCGCCGATTCGATGACGGTGCGCGTCTTGCCGGATCCGCCGGGACCAACGACGCTCACCAGCCGATCGTTTTCGAGGAGATCGCGCACCCGCGTGACGTCCTCAACGCGGCCGATGAACGTGGTGCGCGGTTCCGGCAGGTTATGTGGAACGTTCTTCTTCGGATCGGCGCTCTCGGTCGCCGAGTCGTAATTCGAAGCAGCGACGCGATTGCGGCCGGATTCCTTAGCCCGGTAGAGCCATGCGTCCGCACCGTGTATGACGTCTTCACTCGTCTGCTCGCGCAGCGGAATGTACGTCGAAACGCCGACGCTGACGGTGACGCGCTGCAGCGACGATCCGTCGTGCGGAATCGCAAGCGCGTAGATCGCCTGTCGCATGCGTTCGGCGACTTTTATCGCACCGCCGAGATCGGTCCACGGAAGAATTGCCGCAAATTCTTCTCCGCCGTATCGCGCGAACACGTCGCCGGGCCGCCCGACGCAATTCGCCGCGGCCCTTGCGATTTGCCGCAGGCACGTATCACCTGCGACATGCCCGTAGGCGTCGTTGAACGATTTGAAGTGATCGACGTCGATGAGGATCAGACTCAGCGGCGCCTGCTCGCGCTCGCAGCGACGGCGTTCTTTGTCGAGAACCACGTCGAACTGGCGGCGGCTCCCGACGCCGGTCAGCCCGTCAATCGAGACGAGCCGCGCGTACCGTTCGGCTTCGCGCCGCTGCGCTTCGTCGTGCATGAGCGCGCCCAAATACAGCGCGCATGTTTCCAAAGCGTCTTGATCGGCCAACGTGTACGCATTCGTGCGTTCCGACTGCACGCTGAGCACGCCGACATTTTGTCCGCCGAAGACAATCGGCACGAAAAGCCCTGATTCGGGACGGACGCCGCGCCCGTTTACGGTTACGGGAACCGGCGTGCTCGGCCACTCGGCGCGAACGCTGAAGATCTGCGGCTCGCCGGTCGTGAGCACGGCGTACGAAATGGATTCGGGCGGAAGCACCGGATCGTCCGGAACGCCGGCGACGCCGCCGATGAGCGCATATTCGACGCGAACGCCTTCGCTGAGCGCGCTGCAAATGAAGACCGTGGGCGCATCTACGAATGCCGATAGCAGCACGCAGATCTGTCCGAAGACTTCCTGCAACGGCAAATTTGCGGAGAGCAGCAGCGCCGTTCGGCGCACCAGATCCCGGTCACGTTGATCGCGCTGCGCGGCAGCGTTCGGTGCTATCGCTTTCATTTTTGCCGGGCTCTCCTATACATCGTATCGGGGAGCAAACAGCCCGGTTTAGGACGCCTTGCGAATTTTTACACGCCGCGAAGAACGGGGGGCCGTTCGCGTGCAAACAAGTCCAAGACGACGACGTCGTTCGCGCCCGGATGAAGCCAAACGCCGGGCGCGTAGAGCGAAAATTGAGGACCCAGGTTCCAAAAACGTCCCAAGTTGCGGCCGTTCACCCACAGCGCACCCTTCCCGAGCTGCGAACAATCGAGGAATGCGTCTCCGGGCCGCTCGACATGCATCGTGCCCCGGTAAAGCGCGGGAGCGCCGCATGACGCCTTCTCGAACGCAAAGCGGCGCGGATCGTCGAGCGGCAACGCAAAGAGGTGCCATCCGCGCAACTCGCGTCCGTTCAAACGCACCGCATTCGTGATCCCCTTGCGCTCGAAAGGCAGGTCCGGACCATAGTTGATGCGTCCGCCGTTCTCAACCAGAATATCCAGGCGGACGCGCGCGCCTTCGGATCGAATGCGCGTGCGCGATTCGCCAAGGCGTCGATCGAGGTGTGCTGCAACTTCCCCGTCGAGTGCGACGACGGCGTAATCGCGCAATGCGTCGATCTCGAGATCGCCGTCGAGCGGTCCATGCAACTCGGTGCGGTACAAGATGTATCCGAATGATTGTCCGATCAGTTCCATCGGCTGCGGACGCTCGCTGACAATCGGTTCACCGAGATCGGCGGCGAGCAGCGCGCAGCACGCCGTTAGCCGGAATTCGGGAATGGTGATGCGTTGCTCGGGCTCGGGAACCGGCGGCAGCGGTGCGGGGGCGTACTTCGCGATGATCTCGCGAAAGCGAAAATACTTCGGCGTCGGCCGCCCGGCCTCGTCGAGCGCGGCATCGTAGTCGTAGCTCGTCGTCGTCGGCTCGTAAGGATGCGTTTGTGTGGAATTCGCGCCGTTCCAAAATCCGAAGTTCGTCCCGCCGTGAAACATGTAGATGTTCACCGAAGAACCTTCGCGCAGCATCCAGCCCAGATCGCGCACTTGCTGCTCGTCGTCGAGCCGGTGGTGCGGCTCGCCCCAATGGTCGAACCAGCCCGCCCAGTACTCACCGCAAAGCAGCGGTGCGTTCGAGCGCAGCGCGCGTACGCGCGCGAATTGCGCAGCGGGATCGCCGGGAGCGAACGTCGCGGCGATCGGCAGTTCGTCGAGCGATCCCGCGGCGAGATCGCCGGGTTGATCGATGGTGAACAGCGGCGAGTCGCCGAAGCCTGCGTCGACGAGCGCATCGCGCAGCGCGTGCAAATACGCGCGGTCGCTTCCGAACGCGCCGTACTCGTTTTCGAGCTGCACGGCGACGATCGGGCCGCCGCGCGTTTTCTGCAGCGGCGCGAGTTCTTCGCCCAACCGGCGCAGCCACGCGCGCACGGGACGCATGTAGGCCTCGTCCGCCGCGCGAATCGGCACTCCGTCGCGCAACAGCCACGCCGGCAAGCCGCCGAAATCCCATTCCGCGCAAACGTACGGACCTGGGCGCAGAATCACGTCGAGTCTCTCGTCTTGCGCGAAGCGGATGAACGCGGCGACGTCGTTGCCGGCTTTGAAATCGTACATTCCCGGCTGCGGCTCGTGCCGGTTCCAAAAGACGTAGGTCGAAACCGTGTCGAGTCCCATTGCGCGGGCCATGCGCAAGCGCTTGAGCCAGTACTCGCGCGGAATGCGCGGGTAGTGCAGCTCGCCCGAAATGACTCGGCGCCCGACGTTCATGCGCGCGGATCGATCTCGCGCAATCGCCGCGCTGCTTCTTCCGCCGTAATGTCGCGCTGCGGTTCGGCGAGCATTTCATACCCGACCATGAATTTGCGAACGGTTGCCGATCGAAGCAGCGGCGGAAAGTAATGCGCGTGCGCGTGCCATTCGCCGTGCGCGCCCCCGCCGGCCGGCGCTTGGTGCCAACCCATCGAATACGGAAACGGAGCGGAGAAAAGCCGGTCGTAACGCGCGGTCAGCACGTGAATCCCGTCCGCGATTGCATCGCGCTCCTCGCTCGCGCAGCGCTCCAGCGAGTCAACGTGGCGGCGCGGCAGCACCAGCGCTTCGAACGGCCAAACGGCCCAGAACGGCACGACGACCACGACGTGATCGTTCGCGTGCACGATACGTTCACCGGCGGCGATTTCTTGCGCGGCGTATTCACACAGCAAACACCGCCCACTTCGACGCGCATATTCGGCGAGCGCGTTCGACTCTTTGATCTGCTCGCTGGGAACGGTGCTTTGCGCCCAAATCTGACAGTGCGGATGCGGATTGCTCGCACCCATCATTGCGCCGCGGTTCTCGAAAATCGTCACGGCGTTCACCGCCGGCAGAGAACCCAACGCGGTATATTCGCGCGCCCATGCATCGACGACCTCGCGAATCTGCAGCGGCTGCATCGCAGCGACGTCCAGATCGTGCCGCGGCGAGAAACACAGCACGCGGCAGCGGCCGCTTTCGCTTTGCGCCGCGAGCATTCCATCGGAGAAGCGCTCTTGGGCTAGGTCCGGAAGCAGCGCCGGGAAATCGTTGTCGAATGCAAACGTCGATTGATACCGTGGGTTGCGTTTCCCGCCGGCGCGCTCGTTGCCCGGACAAAGATAACAGTGCGGATCATACGCCGGCCGCGCCGCGGGCGCAGACGCGGCAACCTCGCCTTGCCATGGCCGTTCCAGACGATGCGGCGAGACGAGCACCCATTCGCCGGTGAGCGGATTGAAACGCCGATGCGGGAGCGTGTGCCAATCAGTCACGGAACGAGTGCTGCTCCGGCAGACGGCGTGCCGTCGTACAATTCGGGCACCACTCCGGTTTCGCGCTGATACGCCTGCGCAATCCGCTCGCGAAACTCCGCCGCGTAGTCGCGGTGAACGAGGTTGACCGTGCATCCGCCGAAGCCGCCGCCGGTCATGCGCGCGCCGATTGTGCCCTCGAACGATCGCGCCATCTCCACCAGCATGTCGAGCTGCGGACAACTGACAGCGTAATCGTCACGCAGACTCGCGTGCGACTCGTACATCAACGCGCCGAGGCGGCTCAGGTCGTTCGCTTGCAGCGCGCGCACCGCTTCCATGACGCGCCCGTTCTCCGTCACGACGTGCCGTGCCCGCTCGAAAATCGGCGAGGGCAGCAACGATTTCAGTTCCGCGAGTTGCTCTACGCCCACGTCGCGCAACGCCCGAATTTGCGGATACCGCCCGTGCAGCAACGCAACGGCCCGTTCGCACTGGGAGCGCCGTTCGTTGTACGCGCCGCTTGCGAGTTCATGTTCGATCATCGTGTTGCAGATCACGATCGACGCTTCGCGCGGTACGGCGATCTGCTCCCACTGCAAGGAGCGGGTATCGAGAAAAAGCGCGTGGCCCGGCTGGGCACAGAGCACCGCAAGCTGGTCCATGATGCCGCAGCGAGTTCCCACGTGCCGTATTTCCGCGCGCTGCGCAAGCTTCGCAAGATCGAGGGGCGGCATCTGCACGCGCGCGAGCGCCAGCATCGCCAATGCTGCTGCGACCTCGAACGACGCGGAGGAACTCAGGCCCGCGCCGAGCGGAATGTTTCCATGAATTCGCAGGTCGGCTCCGTGGAGATGCACGCCTGCCTCGCGCAGTTCGATCAGAACGCCGCGAACGTAGTCGCTCCACTCGCCGCGGCGTTGCATCGGCAAAGCGTCG
>DATGJX010000020.1:0-16097 GCA_035294905.1 Vulcanimicrobiaceae bacterium
CGATATCGATCGTGGGCTGCCACGTCAGGCCGCCATCCGTCGATCGCGGAATTCCGCCAACGTGCACGTTTGCCAAAAGTACGCTGCCGTCGCATGTCGTCGCCATTGAGCGCACGCCGAGCGGCGGCCCCATATACGTGCCGTCGACCATCGCACCGCCCGCGTACCACCGCTCGCGGCCTTCTACCGTTTCAAATCCGGTCAAGCAGCGCTGGGCGCCGTCACGATCCACGCGCAGAATACGCGCGTCCTCCGTTCCGAGATAGACCGTGTCTTCAATCGTGACGCAACACGAAAGCGCGAATTCGCTCGTCGCAATCGCCGACCACTCGCCGATCGCAGAACGTCGATACAGCAAATGCTCGCCGATGATAGCAAGGACGCTTCCACTACTATCGCGCGCCAGACCGCGAACCGATTGGCCGGCGATTTCTTGCCGCAATTCTTTCCCGTTGATACTGAACAGCCCATCGTCCCACGTTGCTGCCAGAATGGTCCGGTCAAAGCCCATAAGGCTTAAATCTGTAAACCTGCAACTTCGCGTCGTACCGGGTGGTCGACGACGATCGCGCGGCACCGTTCGCGCGCTTTGGCCACATGCAGCGTGTTTGGCGGCACGACCACTGCGTTGCCGGCGAGCACGGTTCGCGTTTGATCGTCGAGCGTCAGATCTATCGAGCCCTCGATCACGTGCCACACTTCTTCATTTGCGTGGGCATGCGCCGGTAATGTCGCGCCCTCGTCAATCAGGTAGTACGCGAACGTCATGTGCTCGGAATGAAAGAAACGGCCGTGCCAGCCCGTTTTCGGCTGCAATTCCGGGAGCGATTCCAGGTCGATGAACCCCACGAGTCGATGGTAGCATACTTGAAACACTCGTTTCAAGTATGCTAGGATGCCCCTATGTCGCGCACCCCGGACGAAAAGCGCCGTGCGGAACTGCTCGAACGCATCGTGGACTACGTCTATGCCCACGGTGTCTCGCAGCTTTCCCTCCGGCCGCTCGGGCAGGCCGTCGGCTGCAGCCCGCGTTTGCTACTGTACTTCTTCTCGTCCAAGGAAGACCTCATTACCGAGGTGCTCGCGGCAGCGGGCGCGCGCCAGCGCGTCCTAGTCGACCGCTTGCGCATCGAGCATGCCGCGACGCCCAGCGAAATTTGTCGCGAAATTTGGAATGCTATCAGCGATCCGAAGTCCGAATCGGTATTTCGTCTCTTCTTCGAGATCTACGGCCTCGCGCTGCAAGATCGCAAACGCTACGCGTCGTTCCTCAAACGTGTCGTCACGGATTGGCTGCTATTCATCGCGCAGCCGCTGCTGCAGTCGGGCATTCCCCAGGAAGAGGCGCAAGCCTACTCCACGGTAATTCTCGCCGGATTTCGCGGATTTTTGCTGGATTTATGCGCGACGCGCGATCGCAAACGCATCGATTACGCCGTCGATATTTGGCTGGCCACGCTCGAGCGAGCAACGCAAAAGGAGCAAGCTTCATGAAGTCCCGTCAAGCCGGACTCGCGTTTATCCTCATCACCGTGTCGATCGACATGGTCGCGTTCGGCATCGTGGCACCGGTTCTTCCGAAGCTCGTGTTGAATTTTCTTGGCGGTCACACCGCCGACGCCGCGAAATGGTTCGGACTCTTCGGCACGGTGTTCGCGCTGATGCAGCTCTTCTGCTCGCCGATGCTCGGCATGTTGTCCGACCGCTTCGGGCGGCGCCCAGTAATCATTCTTTCGAACGTCGGCACGAGTCTCGACTTCATCATCATGGCGCTCTCACCGACGATATGGTGGCTCTTTGCCGGGCGTGTCATCGCCGGCATCACCACCTCGAGCGTCACGACCGCCTACGCGTACATCACAGATGTCACTACGCGCGAAAAACGAGCGGCGGCAATGGGTATGGTGGGCGCAGCGTTCGGCGTCGGCTTCATCGTCGGACCGGCGATCGGCGGCATTTTAGGCAACATCGATCCGCGTTTGCCTTTTTGGGTTTGCGCCGGCTTGAGTATGGCCAATGCGCTGTACGGATTTTTCGTGCTGCCCGAATCGCTAAAACCGGATCACCGGCAGACGCGTTTTGCCTGGGAACGCGCCAATCCATTCGGCGCGCTCAAACTGCTTCGTTCGCATCCGGAATTGAGCAAACTGGCGTTCATCAATTTTATCGAGTACGTGGCGCACGAAGTACTGCCCGTCGTCTTCACCCTGTACGTGATGTACCGGTACGCATGGAATTTGGCGCAAGTCGGGTGGTCGCTCGCGGTCGTCGGCCTGAGCATCGCTATCGTGCAAAGCGTTGTCATGCGACCCGCCGTCGCGTGGCTCGGCGAGCGCCGCGCGCTCATCACCGGTCTCTCCTTCGGTACATTTGCTTTTGCGCTCGTCGGCTATGCGTCCAGCGGTGTCATCATGATCGCGGCTATTGTTGTAACGGCATTCTGGGGACTCGCGGGTCCGCCTGCGCAATCGCTGATGACGCATCGCGTCTCAGCAAGAGAACAGGGTGAGCTGCAGGGCGCGCTCGGCAGCATGCGCAGCATCGCGATGCTGGTCGGACCCGGATTGTTCTCTATGCTTTTCGCGTACTCGATCGACAAGTCGCACACGTGGCAAGTTCCGGGTGCGGCTTGGTACTTCGCAGCGTTTCTGCTCGCAATTACCGTGGTGCTAGCCGTGAACGTCGGCGACGCGCACGAAGCGGCAGAACGTGGAGCCGTTGGACAGCAAGAAACCCCCAACCCGGCGGCGTGATACGTCTCGCCCGCACACGCGGTTAGCGAGGAAGCGTGTTTCGGCTACGTGGCGCATCTGGGTATAATCTGGCAGTAAGTAACGCGAGAGGTTAGTCCAATGGCGTAGCTTATGGGCCGTGGTTTCCGACCGCGGCCTTCTTCCATGTCGCGCTGTTCCGTATGGGCCTAGATTTGACGCTAATTTCCGGCTCGCATCCGCTGATTTGACCATGGACTCTTCTCCAAGCTGAATTTCACCAATGCCGGCCAACGCCACCCACCCCCGTTGCTTCCGCCTCACTTCTGGTCGAGTCATATCGCAGCGCGCCCGGACGCGGGCGTATCCGCCATTAATTGCTCTGCTCGCACCCTCGACCTCGCGGCCGCCGCATGTCTTGCGAGCGAACTATTGGCGACCATTATGACACTGCGGATGTTGGAGTTTCAATGCGATGTCCGAATGCGGATTGCTCGCATACCATCGGCTCAAAAGGACATTCGAGCGGCGGATGAGACGCCCGCCTGATGTCCGATCCGCAAATATCGGCGACACCAGATCAGCTGCGCCAGTGTTGCACGTGGAGCTGCCTATCGCTCATTCCAATATCCTGAAGCGATTCTTGTTGTGGCCGATGGTCAGCGCGCCGATCGTCTTCTCGCTATCTCGAGCTTCCTCAACTCCGACGGGCGGAGATGGGCCTCCAGGGGGGCCATCAAATCTACCAACGCGGAGTAGCTACGTGACTTCCACAGGTCCGGGACCACTGACCGCATCTGACTGAGCGCAATGCCTATTGTGTATCGACGGCCAGCAGATCGCGCACGGTCCAACGCTTCCCTCCACGCCGCATCGTCACCGCGAAGTATTGCCTCGCAATGCTCCTTTAGAAGTTGCGCGAGCCAAGAAACTGCGTAATCCGTGTACTGACGGGACCCGGCGTTCAGGGGAATTAGATCAACCCCGCTCCAGTCGGAAAGCCCCTCGGCCGTGAGGAAACTTGCTCCAACGTTTGCATTTCGCAGCTCCATGCTAATCTCACCAACTCGTCGATCCTGAAATATCTCCAGCGAAACGTTCGCGCTGAAGTAACGAGCAGCATCGCCCCGCTGCGACACAACATTGAAGCCAAGGCCGTGCAGAAACCCGAAATGGCGCCTTACGGCCTCGGCGAATCCTCGATCGATCGGAGATGCATTAGGCATTTCGCACCTTCGCTGTGACGTCACATCGGCTGACCGGTTCCGGCGTCATAGAATACCGAGCTTCCTGACCCTCTCGAATTGGACTTGTGGGTAGTATTCCGGTCCGGTGGATTCCAGGTTCGCGTTTTAGGATCGTACTTCCACTTCGCGTTGTCAAGAATCAGCCGCTCAAGTCCAAGAAGGCCGCCGGTTGGTATCAGGGTACCGTCGTCGTTAACATATGTTTCCTTGATCACGTATCCACCGTGCATAGCCTCACGCAGTTTCGATGAATTTCTGGTGGCGTACTGCTGATAGGTCCAGCCAGGCATTTCCGGAAGGAAAAGTGTTCGCTCGTTCGGCGCAAGCATCGAAGGCAGCGAGGTTGCACCGTTCGGTAACACCTTGAACAACAGGATCGTCGTGGGCTCATTCTTTTCGTGCTGCCCCCCAATCGACAGGTCAATCGCGGCGTGCATCAGCAGTTCGGCGCATGGGATAAGAAGCGGCCCAATGCAGTATCCGCTAGGGTCTTGATAGGCTACGGGGTTGTTATCGTTCCACATATAGGGCTTCTGCGACATGGGATCTTCAACTTCGCCCGCGAACGCATCGGGCGCGGTCCATTGCGCAGAATTGGGATCGTACGCGCGTACGCCCTGAAAGACATTGACGCCGTCGCTATAGCCGTCAGAACGCTGCGGACTTAGTGCAACTGACGGCGGGTAGTAGTTGGAAGTGCCGCCGCCGCAGCCTATCCCGTTCTTCTGGCACTGCTTGCTCGTCGAGGTCCACTGCGTCACGTCGTTGTTCCAGGCACTGTAGCCGCTGTTCGTATGGGTCGCCGCAGATGTTTCGGCCAAGTTACGATCGTAAATTAGAAATTGACCACCGACGATCGCGCCAAGCTTCTCGATATAGATGCCGCTGCCGTACGAGCCGCTGGTGAGAACAGCGTCAAGCAGATCGTCGTCATCCCACACCTCGTCAGAGCTGCTCGTGTAGTTCGCGCCGCCCGTTTCGACCGCCGTACCGTTGAATGTCGCCAGGTGCCCATCCGGTCCCCACGTGTATTGCTGCGTGAGCGTGCTGGCGTTCGTGAACACCGGCTGGTCGAATAACGACGGATTCCCGGGCTGATACGTTGCGGGAATCGTTTGACTTGTCACGTGATTGTCCGCGTCGTACGCACGAGTGGAAGTCACCGTCGTTTCGGTACACGAGTTCGAATTAAGGATGGCGCACGAGCCATATTTGTCCGTAGTCTGGCGACCAGCCGCGTCATAGCCGTACGTCTGCGTGATTTCAGTTGTCGTCGAGCCGTTACCGCTGTTCCCTGTGCCGGTGTAGTTCGTCGATTTTACTGCCCCCGATTCCGTATCAACATTACAGACCCCGGTCGTTGCATCCAGCAGCGGGATCTGCGAGCACATAACCCCGTTAGCGCTTACGCCACTTCCGTTACTGGGTGTCAGTTCGCCGCGCGTGCTGTAGGGAAAGGTTTGCTGGAGGTTCGTGCCGTTTGGCTGCTGCACGATGTCGCCGGTGACATCGTCTTCTGCATCGTACGTGACACTCTGATACGTATAAAGTTCGGGCAGCTCGAGTTGGCTTGGGCGCCCATACGCGTCGTACGTGTACGTTTTGGCCACGTAGACGATCGGTTTGAGCCCGCCACTGGGGACCTGGTCTCCCTTGTCCGGATCGGATTCGGTAACCTCACGTCCCGCAGCCGTGTACGTCCATGAAAACGTCCCGGCCAGCGAACCATCTGTTACGGCGAGTGACGACCGCGTGCCGTCCGCAAAGTAGTTGTACTTGAAAAGGTTCGTCAGGCTAATGCTCTTCGAAGGGATGCTAAGCGAGAGCGACTTTCGAAGCCCATCGTCGTAGTAGTCGTAGGAGACGGTTCCATCGGTACTGGCTGCGCTCGCGCTGGCCACGTGCCCGTCAGCGTCATAGGTGCGCGACTGCGTACCGACGGTGGACGAAAGGCTGACGACGCGGCCATCCTCATCGTAGGTATACGTTCGATTTGGCGTCGCTCCACCGAATGTTTCGTTTGTTAGGTTTCCGTCGGCATCATACGCGAGCGTGTCATTGTTTCCGACGCCGTTGAGCTTCTCCGAAAGTAAACCATAGTCTCCGGTGCCGTCGTAGACATTGGTTGTTTCCGCAGTCGGACCAACGCCGACCTCGTATTTTGCCAGCGCACGATCGAGTGCATCGAACGTGTTGCCGCGTATATCCTTGAAACTGCAGGGGCCGGAAACCTCTGGAAGCGTCGGCTTGATGACGTTAATTGGTGCGCTTGTGCCGGCTAGGCACTCCTGCGTTCTGTACAAATTACCGTATGCGTGAAAATTGCTTGCCCCGCCGGTGATGCTGACGAATCCGTCCTGCGAAAGATCGTAGATATAGCGGGTCAACCACGCAAAGCCGTACACGTCCTTCGTGCTATCTTGCGGCTGCCGCACCTCGACGAGCCGGTCGTCACCGTCATACCAGTTCGTCGTGGTGCCAGGTGTGCACGACGTGCTCGTGCAGCTGTAGTGAGTGACTTTTGAAGTCTGATCGCCATCGGCATCATAGGTATACGTGGTCGAAACGTTCGCCGCGTACTCCGACGGCGTCTGCGTCGACGCAATGTCGCCGTTATCATAATACGTCGTCGTGTCGACGATGTGCGAGCCGGTAATCCCCGCCGTGTTCGTGCACTGGGGCACGGTCAATGACGCGTCATCGGGATCCGCGACGGCGGTCTGCCGGTTCAAACTGTCGTACGTTAGCCGCCACCAATGCGTACCACCGTCCTTCGAATAGCACGCGAGGTTTCCGTACGTGTCGTAGTCGAAGTTTTGTGTCGGTGTACGTTTCGTGTTGTCGTTCTGGGTGTACGCGTCGCCCGTAACCTGCGAAGGCAGGCCGTCGTTCCCGCAACCGGTTGCACCATAGCTGATGGTCGTCTTGTTGCCGGGGTCCGGTGTACTCGTCCCGCCGTATGCCGGTGTTTCCATTTCAGTTAGGCACCCGTACGGTTCCGACTTGTCCGTAGTCGTCCACGTATAGCGCGTAGCACCAGCCGTAGTCGTGGGACACGGCGTTTCACCCGGCGTCGGCGTCGGGCCGCCTACCGGCCAGCTTTTGTTAACGGAGCTGCTGTTGGTAAAGACGGGATCGCAATACGCAGCGAGATCGGATGGAGCCAAGAGGTTGCCATTGCCGTCGGTCGCGTACGAGTACAGGCTTGTCGGCCGCACTTGATTACTGTTGATCGTGATCGCCGGCAGCGCCATTTCCACGACGTTGCCTTCCGCATCGTAGACGTAATCGGTCGCGCCGCCACGCGGATCAATTGTTTCCACTAAGTTGTTATTTGCGTCCCACGTGGCGGAGGTTATCAGCGATGTCGGACTCGACTCGTCGGTAAAAACCTGCGTTTGAGATACACGAGAGAGGTTGTCCACCGACCAAACCGTCTCGTGCCCATCGCTGTCCGTCATCGTGGTCGAACCGGTGCCGTAGCCCGAGAAATCGATGGTGCGCCAGTTCTCTAGGGCATCGGGGGTTGCTGACGGCAACGGCGAAGGCGTCGGCTGGAGGTACGTGTTCGTTCCGTCGCTGGGCTCGAAGTCGACCAACCCCACGTCGGCGACCTGCGTAACGCGATTAAAGGTGTCGTAGGCAAAATTCGTTACATCGCCGTCCGAAATTGAGGCGTTGTAACGCGGGCTCCCAGTACTCCCTAATGCATGCCCACTCGTGTACCCGTACGACTCCACGACGCTCCCGGCATTGTTGCCCGGCAACGTGACATACTGCAGCGTCGATCCGGTCGTTGTGTCGTACTGGTACGAAATCGACTTTCCGTCAGGCCGCGTGATCTTCATCAGTTCCGTTGGTGCGCCCGTAAATTGCTGCCCGAAGTTCAGCTTGAGGACCTGCGTTGCATTGTCCGAGTGCGTTACATCGATTTCTGAGGGAGCGTTATTTGCCCACGTGTACGCGAACGAAAGGTAGTTATTATCGTTGCGACCGATGATCTCGTAGAGCCGTCCGCCGTAGGCCGTGTCCTGCGTGTAGTTGTAGTTCGAGATGATGGGGCAATTTGTCGTTTCGTTGAGATCGGGACTATAGAAATAGTACGTGGTTCCGTTTTTCTTCGTCCACTGATAGCCGCAATACCCATCCCACACAAGGGTGGCATGCTGCCCTGGCGGCGCAATCCACTTGCCGCTGCCGTCGCCATTGTAGTCGTAGCGGGCGCCATCGATGTCAAAAACGCTGATCGTGTTGGCGCCATCGTACGATAGGTGCGCATCGAACGTGCTCGTCCAGCCGTCACCGTAATTTGACGGCACCGATCCGTCAGTGTTGTTCGAGTCGTGCTGGCTTTGCGAATTGTATGTGCGGCGGAACGCGAGATCGATGCCGCGCTCGGGTATGTCGACGTCGGTTGACTGCACTAGTAAATTACCGTTGCCGACGTTGACCATATACTTTCCTTGACCCGGCAGCGTGCCTTCCTCGTACGTCCACCAGGTGTTGATACCGGTTACTGCCGGACCAAGGTCCGGGCCGCTGAAGAGGTTTGCACCCGACTGCGAAGTCTGGCCGGCTGAATACGAGAAGCTCTGCGCCGTACTGGCGGTATTCGTCGTGAAGAACACGACCGCGACGCGATCGGTGGGACTCGCATTAGCTTGCGCCTCCCCCGCGATCGAAAACGTGTAGGTCCCTGCGGCGGTGAGTGCCCTATTTAAACCAGGATGATCACCCACAGTCGCCAGAATGTTGGCGCCCGTTTGGTCAACCCGTAGGACCTCGATTTCCGTGATTTCCAGATTGCTAGTTGGCTGAGGCACGCTCGTCACATTAAGAGTAATCGAATAGGCGCCAGCCGGCCACTGGGTCAAATTTGGAACGCCGCTCGCCGAGATCCAACCCCAGGTTGCCCCGGCGGTTCCGCCGGCGTAACTCAACGTTTCGCCCGCCTGCGCATCGGGAGTGCTGTCCATTTGCTGCGAGATTGCGCCGGTTTCCGCACCGTTAGCTGTATTAAAAATTGTCGCGGGGCTGGTCGGTGTGTCAGCCGTCAGCGCGTACGGCTGCGGCACGTTCAGCCCCGAGCCCGAATTCTGCCCCGCGAGATAAGAAAAAGTTTTCGAGGCGGCCGCGGTGTTCGTAACATAAAACTTGACGCCAATACGGTCCGTCAAATTTGCTGTCTGCGCGCTTCCCGTGACCTGGAAGACCTGCGTCTTGGCTGTGCAAAGGCACCGAGTCAGCCCCGTTAGCGAGCCAACCAGAGCAAGACCCGATGTGCCGGGGCCGCCGTTTGAGTCGACACGATAGATGTCGACCGCCGTAATCTCAAGGCTCGAATTCGGCGAGGCAACGTTGAGCGTAACGGTATATGTCTGCGCGGGCCAAGATGTTGAGTACGGAACGTTAGCCGGTGAAATCCAGCCGAAGCTATCGCTCTGATCAGACGTGGGGTACGTTAACGATTCCGACGCACTGGGATTGGCTGGTGCAGAATCCATGATTTGCGATTTCGCTCCGCTTTCACCGCCAGTGGTATCAAAAAGCAGCACTGGCCCGCTCATCGTATCGGCTTCATATTGAAACGGCTGCACGGTTGGCGTCATCGCCATCGTCCGGCCACCGCTTACCGGGATCCGCATTCTTGTCGGGCCTCGCGGCGCATAAGGCGTGAAGGATAACAGCGGATGTGTGGGCATCAGCGGGCGCTGAGCACACGGTATGTGTGTGGCGAACGAGGCGCACCTGCGCGGTGCAGACGCACCGTGCGACATCGCACGTGGATCTTTCGGAGCTTGATCCGGGCGTAGGCGACGGCCGAGCATGTGCGGGCCTGCGCGCCGCACGCCATAGTGTAAAATCGGTACACGCCGCACGTACCGCCCGGGAAGCACAATTTTTGGCAGTGGGCCGCGATGAAATACCGGTGGCGGCGCATGCATCGCCTCCCAGCGCGTTTCGTTGCCGGTCAGAACAGCGGCGGTTCGCGTGCCCCGAAACCAGGCCAGCGTTGCCTGCGCCATGGTGAGACCGCCGGACCCGAGCGCGAAGCCGTCTCTGGCTTGTGCGAGTCCGCCGCTCGATTGCGAAAGAAAGCAAAAGACGAGCATCGCTGAAAGAAAGCGCCGCATCACCCTTCCTCCTGAAAAAACCCAACAGCAAACACACCCGTGATCGCGCACGCGCGCCATCGCGCTTATGACGTAATAAAAAGCGGCAGCAAAGTCGCTAACCGCTAAGACACAAAGCTAAGAAGTATCGGAGCGTCTGGACTGATCGCGCCGCAAATTTAACGGCGTGACCAACGATGGACGCAGCACGCAAAGCATCCGTAAACACCCTTTCACCCTTAAGAACTCTCACGCTGAGAAAAAATCGGGACTGTGAAAGTTCGCTGATCGTACAACCGAGCATGCACCTAGTCAAGCTCCTAGCTTGATAGTAACCGATTGACAGGTTTTTGCCGCCGCAGTAAAGTTCAAGAACATTGTGTCGCTCGGGGTGGCGTGGTTGGTGAACCGCTGCTGTTGGATATTACTGCTTGTCCTATTGGTGGTCGCGTTGTCATGCTCGGCAACGAGTGCGTCGCCGCACAAACCTGTCCCAAAGCCGACACCCGACACAACCGTCATCACGTTTTCCCAGATCAAGGCTGACGATGGAGCGCGTATCTTGCGCCAATTCTATCCACACGCGCGGCTCGTCGTGGATCACGATGCTAACGCGCTAATTGTCAGTGCGACTCCTCATGATCTGAATGAGATGCGCCAAGTCGCTGCAGGTATCGACACGAAAAGCGCGCTCGCTCCGCTCACGCAGTCCATTTCACTACATCGGGTCGATGCATCCACGATGCAGCGGCGACTTGAGGCGCTCTACCCCGATGCAAAAATCAGCACGCTAGGAGCCCATACGCTCCTAATCGGTGCCGCCAACTCAGAGTTGCAGCAAATCCAAACGTTAATTTCAGCCATCGACGCGCCACCGCCGACAGCAACCCCGTTGCCCGCACCCACACCGCCGGAAACTTCGGCGGTACACCTATTTCAGGCGCCCGCGCGAACGGTGGCGCGCGAAGTCGCCAATGCAGTGCATGGTCTGCGGGTTAGCGTTGCGGGCCAAGCCTTGGTCTTGGCCGGCTCGGCCGATCTTATCGCGAAAGCAAAAGACCTCATCGCGATTCTCGATGTGCCGGCAGCCAGGCAACGCTACACGTCGGTGTACCGCATCCGCACGCTTGATGCGCAGTCCATTGGTGATCTGATTCAACGCTCATTTCCAGACGCAAAAGTTACGGTAGATGAGGATATCAACTCCATCAGTGTGCTTGCAACGTCCAGCGAACAGGAGCGGATTTCCGACGCCATCGCGCGTTTGGACGCGCAAAATGGACCTGCCGAAAACGGCGCTGGCCCAGGTTCCACGGTTGCGCCCGCGGACGGACCGGGATCGGTCCAAATCTATACGATGAAAGCCGCGCTGCCATCAACGAGTGGCGGAACCTCAACCAGCGCCACCGATCTCGCAACCCTCGTGACGCAGGCGCTTCAGCAACAAGCGCCCGATTTGCACATCAGCGTTTCGCCTGACGCACCGCAGATGGTGCTGACGGGAAGCCCCTATTCCATCAAGGTTGCCAAAGATCTGCTCACGCGGCTCGATGTCCCGCAACCGCTTGTAGTGCTCGATACTGAGATTTTGGAGATGGACGAAAACACCGCGAAAAATCTTGGCATTCAGCTGTCCAGCATTAATGGCGGACCGCTGGGTATCGGCACTGTTTATACCGAAGAGTCGCCACCGCCCGATCCAATAACCGGAATTGCCCCGCCTCTGCGGCGATTTCAGCCGCTGTATCGCACGCCGATTTCGTTCGGAGTTGCCGTGAATCTGGCGATCCAGCACGGGCAGGCGCGCGTCTTGGCGGATCCACGTATTACCACGCTTTCCGGGCACACTGCGTCGATCCGCGCCGGTGACAACATTTCGATCCCACTAACCACCGGCGGCGGCGTAGGGACGATTGCGACGACGCAAATTCAAACCTTCCAAACCGGTGTGACGCTTGACATCACCCCGGTTGTAAACGCCGGCGGCACAATCAGCGTGGCTTTGCATCCGGTGGTAAACAGCTTAACGAGTATCCTGAACGGGGTCCCGCAAATCTCTACACGGGACACGCAGACGATCGTAGACCTCAAAGAAGATCAGACGTTGGTGATTGGCGGACTCATCCAAGACGACACGCAGCGTTCAGACTCGAAAATCCCCGTTTTGGGTGATTTGCCGCTGCTTGGTCCGCTTTTCCGCAATCAAACGATCAACGGTGACAGCAACGAGCTGATCATTAGTGTGACGCCGCACATCGTCAACCCAAACGGACCAAACGTGTATCCCGGTCCACCGCTCCCGCGCATTCCAAAGCCGGTGGCGCTACCAACACTTCCGCCGGGTACGGTACT
Organism: Vulcanimicrobiaceae bacterium; assembly: GCA_035294905.1. Taxonomy (GTDB): domain Bacteria; phylum Vulcanimicrobiota; class Vulcanimicrobiia; order Vulcanimicrobiales; family Vulcanimicrobiaceae; genus DATGJX01. The sequence goes on from DATGJX010000020.1 coordinate 12,424, forward strand.
CCCCGCATCCGCTCCGACTCCTATGCCAATGACAAACGCGCAGGCGCCGAGTGCGCCCGCACCTACTGAGGCCATAAGCTCGCCGGCGCCGACTCCGATGCAGCCCGCTCCCCCGCCGCCCCCAGAGCCAAACACGTACACGTATGGCGCTGTGCCCAACAGCAATATTGCGACAGCGACCGATCCGCCGACAATTTACTACGCGACCATCTCGCCGACTCTTCTGAGCCACGGCACACCGATGCAGTTCTCCGCGATCACATCCACGAACGTTGCGCGCCTTGCGTTGGGCTACAACGGTGTTTCAATGTCACTGTCGCAGACGAGCGCAGGGAGCTGGCATGGTACATTTCCCTTTGCCTTCGTTACAGCGCCCGGCGCCACAGGGCCGATTACGTTGACGCTGGTTGCAGATAAGGCGGACGGCACCTCGGCCTCAATCCCGATTCCGTTGACTGTTATGGCGCAAGCCGCCAGCGGACGGTCTCAAGCGCCAGCGCAACGCGCGCAAACGCAACCACCAATCCCGTAGCTCCGCCGTCAGGTTCTGGCATACGAGAACGGCGCCTTTCCCGCGCAGACTACCCGGGGACGTCCCTTGATGTGGCGAACGAAGCGCGCATGCAATTCATGGCACCGAGCCCGATTATCGATGCCGCGCTTTCCATTTTAGCTGACGGCAAGCCGCGGACCGCTGACGAAATCCTCGCAGAGGGACGCGCGCGTGGGCTATACGATGCCGATATGACGCGCAAGCACGTCTACACGTCCCTCTCGCAGTACATCGAACGCGCCGTCGGCGCCGGTCGAAAGCCCGAACTAACCGAAGACATTCAACACCGCTTCCGCATCAACCGTACGCCGGATGACTGGCCCAGCATCGACGAAACGGGTCTGCCGGCGCTGACGGCAACACCGGCGCTATCGCCGGACACACGGCTGCGATCGCGCGCGCGAAACAAGCGGAGACCGGCACCGATCCAACGGAATACGAGCTGGCCATTTGCGGCCTCTTCTCTATCATCGGATTTGCCGCTACGCACGTGGGCGGCCTCGCTGCGCCCGATGGGTACGCTGACGCACTGCTCGGTCCGCTTTCATATCGCGTGATGATCGAGTGCGAACTCGTGACGCCAGGCGGCATCGCACATTCCGATGCGCCCGCCGAGGCCGCGAAATATAAAGACGGGTATTCAGGCGACTACTGCGCGCTCGTCGCTCCGGTATTTGCCGGCGAAGTCACCTTCGTTTCCGAGCTCGCACTGCACGGCGTTTGCGCATGGACGACGGACGATCTTATTCGCGTCCTGCAGAGCGCCGTTTCCCCGAACGATTTGCGCCGCGCTTTTACAGCGCCGGGAATCACTGCCGATACCGTCGACGACCTCCTTTGGAATCGCGTCCACGGACCAGCAAAGCGTCTGCGCGTTGTCACGTCCCTCATCCTTGACGAAATGCTCGCTCAGCAGCACGTCGCCGGAAAATTCCACGACAACCCGGACGCGGCGCTATTCACGACAGATGTTGCGATTGCTTCCGTCGATGCGCGCCTTGCCGACGCCGGTTCCTCGAGCGCCTGCACCCGCGCCGAAGTGCAGAGCGCGTTCGAGTGGCTCACAAATCCGCTCGTCGCTCGTGCCCCGTGGACCGACAGTTCAAAGACCGCTATCGTGCGGGTGTAAATCGCCGCTGTCGTCACAATACTGGGCAGCAGGCGTTTTAACGTTTACGCTTCTGAAAACGGAGGTGCGATTCGTGGTTTCTTTTCAATTGCGCGGAGCGCCGTTGCTGCTCCTCGCCGCTACGGCGCTGCCGTTTGTGGCGCGAGCCGCCGCGAACGAAGGATTGCCGACGAGAGGCCCAATCGCTCCATACCTTATGCCAAACCGCCAAGCAGAAGTCTCTTTGGCGCGGAGCGCTGCTCCGCCATCGATCGCGGCGCACGCTTCGGTCCTTGTGCTTACGTCGCACGGCTTCGTGACGGCAGTGAACGGAACGAACGGCTTCGTGTGCGTCGTCGAACGTTCTTGGACCGCGCCGTTTACCGATACCGAGTTTTGGAATCCGAAAGAGCGCGGGCCCGACTGTTACAATCCTCCGGCAGCGCGCACCGAGATACCACAGCTCGTTCAGGAAGCGCAGTGGGCCACGGCCGGGCTCAGTAACCAGCAAATGGAGGAAAGAACGAAGGCGGCCTTCGCCGATGGCAGCTTCAAGTCACCGCTGCCCGGTGCATTTGGTCTGATGCTCTCCAAGCAGGGACATCTCAACCATGCCCACGGGCCGTGGTATCCCCACATGATGTTTTTCATTCCACAAGATCAGGTCAGTAATTGGGCCGCCAACGTGGATAATTCACCGACGCAGACCGCCGATCGGGGGCCATACCTATCGACGCTGGTTATGGTACCTGTGCTCACGTGGTCCGACGGATCGCCCGCACCGCACTAGAGTCGAGCAGCATATGAATCGAGCGACGTTTACTGCACTCACCGGCGCCATCGCCGGAATGCTTGCGACAAGATCGTTCGCAGCCGAATCGCCCGAGTCGCACGCGACGCCGCACGGCGCGCAGCGCATCGCGATGCTCGTGTATCCAGGAATGACCGCGCTCGACATGGTCGCGCCTCAGCTGATCTTCGCAGCGCTCGGGAACACCGACGTCCAGCTCGTATGGAAAGATCGAAAGACCGTTCTCAGCGATACGGGCGTACCGATTGTGCCGACGCAGACGTTTGATGAGGTCGCGCCCGGGCTGACTGTGCTGTTCGCTCCGGGGAGCTCGTATCCGGTCATGAACGATCCGAAAGTCGTCGCCTTCATGCAGCGCGTCGGCCCGAGTGCGGAGTATGTTACGAGCGTCTGCACGGGAGCGCTCATTCTCGGCGCGGCCGGCTTGCTGCGCGGATATCGCGCCACCACGCATTGGGTCTTTCACGACGTACTCGCAACACTCGGCGCGACTCCGGTCGCCGAACGCGTCGTCGTGGATCGCAATCGCATCACCGGAGCCGGCGTAACCGCCGGTCTTGACTTCGGGCTGCGAATGGCCGCAAAGCTTCGCGGCGATGACTACGCCCGCATGCTCCAACTGATCTTCGAGTACGATCCACAGCCGCCGTTCGATGCCGGAAGCAAGGCGAAAGCGGGAGAGAAAATCGGTCGTAAGGTCCGGACGATCTTCGCGCCCGCGCTCGCATCGGCAAAGAAGGAAGCGGCCATCGCTCGCGAGCGACTCACCCTCTAGGTACATCGACTCGCGGCTTTGATGGCGGGGCCAGCGGCGCTTGAGGCGAGCGCCCAGACGTGAGGCTGCCGCCCGTTTGCAACCCCCTGCTATCCGTGCCTGGTTAGGACGCGTACTATGCAAACTACACAGTGCGCGCACCTTGCGCAAATTCGCGATGTGCAGCCGTCGGGTAAAGGTTGCGAGGAATGCCTGGAGTCCGGCAGCACATGGGTGCATCTGCGCGAGTGCCTGATATGCGGGCATGTCGGCTGCTGCGACAGCTCGCCGAACCATCATGCAACGAAGCACTTCGAACACACCGGGCATCCGATAATGCGTTCGTTCGAGCCGGGTGAGGATTGGCGCTGGTGCTATATCGACGAAGTCATGGTGTAACACCAAGCCGCTAGCGGGCCGCCAAAGTGCTGTGCCGCCGACACCGTTT
>DATGJX010000021.1:0-2376 GCA_035294905.1 Vulcanimicrobiaceae bacterium
CTTTTCGATTGTTTCGGCCTGCGCGATCGTTTTGTTTGCGGCCGCGATTTACGTAACGATCGCGGGATAGCATGGCGCACGCAACGATCGATCGTTTCGAAGACGGCCGGCGCTGGACGCAAGCCTACGAGCTGGAGCTGCCGCCGCAAAGCACCGTCCTCGATTTGCTCTTCGAGATCCAGCAGCGGCTCGACCAGACGCTTTCGTTTCGCTACTCGTGCCGCAATTGGATGTGCGGAAGCTGCGGCATGCTGGTGAACGGCCGCGAGCAGCTCGCATGCCGCACGCGCCTTTCGGACCTCGAGGCACCCGTGGTGCAGATCGCGCCGCTGCGCAATCTACCCGTCGTCAAAGATCTGATCGTCGATTTGGCGCCGTTCTTCGAGAAGTGGAACAAAGTCGGCGTTGCCTTTCCGGATCAACGCAAGAAGCCGATTCCGAATTCTCCCAAGACGCAGCACGCGATCGACGCGCATTCGGATTGCATCACGTGCGGCTTGTGCTATTCCGCCTGTGACGTGCTCAGTCACGCTGCGGATTTTCTCGGCCCGGCCGCGCTCAACCGCGCGTACACGCTGCAAATCGATGCGCGCGACATCGCGCACAACGAGCGCGGTGCGACGATCGCGGCCGACGGCGGAGCGTTTCGCTGTCACTCGATGGGACAATGCACGAACGTCTGCCCGAAAGGTCTCGATCCGCTCGCTGCGATTGCCGCGCTCAAGCGAGGCGCGTGATGGAAGAACTAGAGACCGACGTTCTCGTCCTGGGCAGCGGCGGCGCCGGCTTGATGGCGGCGCTCTACGCGCTCGATACGAATCCGAAGCTGAGCGTCACGCTCGCAACCAAAGGTCTCTTCGGAAAGAGCGGTTGCACCCGTATGGTGCAGGGCGGCTACAACGTCGTCCTCAGTCCGAATGATTCGGTCGAGCGGCATTTTCAAGATACGATGGTCGGCGGACACTGGCTCAACAATCACATCTTAGCGCGCACGCTGGTCGAAGATGCGCCCGTCGTCGTGCACGAGATGTGGGAGAAAGCCGGCGTGCGCTTCATGCGCGACAAAGACGGCAATCTGCACCAAAAAGGTCTGGCCGGACAAACCTTCGATCGGACCGTGCATCACGGCGATCTCACCGGAATCGAGATCGTCTCGCGCCTCTCGGAACAAGTCCGCGCGCGCGGGACGCAGATTCTCGAGGAGTGCCGCGCCGTCGATCTGCTCGCCCTGGACGGCGAAGTCTTCGGTGCCGTGCTCTTGCCGGCGCGCACCGGCGAGTTCATCGTCGTACGCGCAAAGATTACCGTGCTGGCGACAGGCGGCTCAGCCCCGATCTTCAGCATCTCGTCGGCATCGCTCGAAAAGTGCGGCGACGGTTACGCGCTTGCGTATCGAGCCGGCGCGACGTTGATGGATATGGAGATGAGCCAGTTCCATCCGACCGGATTGATTGCACCCGGTTCGCGCTTCAACGGCAGCGTCATCGCCGAAGAGCTGCGCGCCGCCGGCGGCTATCTCTACAACGTCGACGGCGAACGCTTCATGGGCAAGTACAATCCGCGCTTCGAGAAGGCGACGCGCGACGAAGTTTCGCGCGGCTGCTATTTCGAAATCGCTGCGGGACGCGGAACGGCGAACGGCGGCGTATGGCTCGATGTTTCACACCTCGGCGTAAAGGCGGTCGAAGAGTTGTTCCCCGGTATGCTGGAGCGCTGTTTTCTGATCGGGCGCGATTTGCGCAAGGAGCCGATCGAAGTTTGCCCGACCTCGCATTTCGAGATGGGCGGCGTGCGCATCGATCGCGATTGTCATTCGGATCTGCCGGGATTGCTCGTCGCCGGCGAAGATTCGGGCGGCGTCCACGGCGCAAATAGGCTCGGCGGAAACGGGGTCGCCGATTCAACCGTCTACGGCCGGCGCGCCGGCCTGTGCGCGGCGAACACGCTTGGCGAGCGCCGTATGAAGAAAGTCGATCCGTCACGCGCGATTGCAGCCGCGCTCGCACCCTGGGAGCGCACCGGCGGCGAACAACCGCAGGCGTTGCACGCAGAGTTCCGCGAGCTGATGTGGGCGCAGGTCGGCGTCGTCCGCGAGGCAACGGCGATGACGCAAGCGACGCAAGCGCTGCGCGCGCTGCAAGAACGCGTCGAGCGTGTCTCGGTAAGCGGTGCGCGTGCATACAATCTGACGTGGCAATCTGCGCTCGACGTCCGCAACGCCGTTACGGTGGGGCAAATGGTGACGCAGTGCGCGCTCACGCGTCAGGAAAGTCGCGGAGCCCACTATCGCAGCGATTTTACGAGCGAAGATCCCGCCTGGACGAAGAATCTCACGGTACGTCGTGAAGACGGTCAGATGCGTTTTGGCGAGCAAGA
>DATGJX010000022.1:0-12909 GCA_035294905.1 Vulcanimicrobiaceae bacterium
GTTACGCGAGAAGGGGTTGTCGCAAGCGCGGCGTTACGATTGGAACGTCAGCGCACAGCAGCATGCGCGGCTTTTTCTGCAGTTGGGCCGCGCGTCCACCCTGCTGACGAGTTGAGCGGCACGTCTTTCCACGCCGGCCGCCGGCGCGACAGGCCGCCGCTTTGCGCGCAGTTCAGCTTCGCGTGCAGATTCGGCGATGCCACAACCCAGGCGCTCTGATCTTCGCAGCCGAAAACAACCGGCTGGTTCGAGCGCGCCCAAGCATGCGCCACGGCATATTGCGGATCGGGCGAGAACGGACGCCGGCCGATGTGCAGCACGGTGACGTTGAAGGCCAGTGCCATGACGAAGGCGGCGGCGGGCATGTACCACGCGAAACGCGGCGTGCGCGCCACGACGTAGGCGGCCGCAATCGCAATCAGCGTAACGAGCGGAATCGTGTAGTAGCCGCCGGCTTGATAGAGCGGAAACGGCCAGCCTTGTGCGAGCATCAGTTCCGCCGCAAGCGGCGCAGCGAGCAGAATGCGCCAGCCTAGGCGCAACGGCGCGAATGCGAACGGCGCGAGAACCTCAGCGAAAAACGCGAGCTGCCTGAAAACTTCGGAGTCGCGCAACGCATATGCCGGGCGCACCGGCAGCACGCCCGCGAGATATTCGGCAAGATGGTACGCGCCGAAATTCACCAGCCCGAGGCCCATGACCGCGAATCCGATTCGACGATCGTAAAACAGCGCTCCGGCCAAGCCGAACCACGCGACGAAAAGCGCGATGTCTTCCTTTGCTCCGGTGAGCAGCTGCGCGAAGACGAGCGTCCAAATGAGATTCTTCTCGCGCGCGGCCATTGCCAGCGCGAATCCGAGAATCGGCACGAAGACGAGCGGCACGAAATCCCCGTAAGCGAAGCCTTGCGCCGACGGCGAGATGAGATATGCGCACGCCAGCGCCGCTGCCGCGGCATCAGCGGCGCCGAATCGCCGCGCAAGCGCGTACAGTAACGGTGCGGCCAGCGCAATCGCGAGCACCTGCACGACGAGCAGCGTCGCCGGTGAGGGCCAAATCGCAACGAACGGCGTGAGGACCAGCATCAGCCATTGGTCGTGCTGCGCCATCTCCGGATGCCAATCGCCGTAATCGAACGTCGAACCCGTGTGCAAGAAATTCACGACGGCCTGCAGATACGAGCCCGTGTTCGAGCCGAAGCGCAGCGCGTGCAGCTTGTTCAGATCGAGCCATACGTAGGCAGCAACGAACAAAAGCATGGCCGCCCATACGAACAGGAGGCCGCGTCGATCTTCTGCAAAGGCAACGCGATGACGCACGTCCATCTTGCCACGGCGCTGGTGCGGCGAGACGGCGAGATACTCCTTGTCGCCTCGCGTTATCCTAACCACCCGCACCCGCTGTGGAATCTCCCGGGCGGCCGTCAGCAGGCCGGCGAGTTGCTCGTGCAAACGGCGCTGCGCGAATTGCAAGAAGAAACGGGGTTGGAAGGCACCGCGCGGGATTTATGTTACGTCAGCGAGTCATACGATGGCGAGGTTCACTTCATCAACGCGACGTTCGAGGTGCAGGCTTCGGGCGATCCGATGCGGCCGCGCGTCGAGGGTGATCACGTCGTCGAGGCTGCGTGGGTGCCGCTGAATGCGCTCGCAGAGCGAATCACAGTGGCGGTCATACGAGAGCCGCTGCTCGCGTTTTTGCAGCGCAAAGAGCGCTACGCAGGATACGCCCGGGCGGGAATAACGATCGAGTTTCCGGACTGAGCCCAGCGATCGCGATCCATGCGGTGCATCAGGACGTCGACGATGTGCCCGTTCACCGTTGCTCCGCGCGGCAGCACGCCGTCGACGGAGAACGACAGACGTTCGAGTAAATGCCGTGACGAAGTGTTTTCCGGCAAACAATAGGCGTTGATGCCCGTCAAGCCGCCTTGCGTGAATGCTTCGTCGAGCAGCGCCCGCACGGCCTCGGTTGCAATTCCACGCCGGCGAAAATCACGCACGATGCTGTAGCCAATCTCGCCGGTCTCCAAATCGCGCTCCGCCACGCGCAGCGACACCCAGCCCACGGGCTTGCGAATGCGACTGACGTACACGAGCCATTCGAAGCGTCCACTCGTGCCGGCGCGCAGCACCTTCGGGCGCTTCGACACCATGTCCGTAAAAGCGGCCGCACCCACGTTCGGCAGTTCTTGATACGAGCGAAGATCGGGCTGCTGCAGCACGTTCCACAGCGAACCGGCGTTTTGCACGGTTACCGGCGTCAGGCGCAGGCGTTCGGTACGGAGCGTTCTCATCAGCGGCCTTTATCGTACCACGTTCCGTCGTGAACGATGCGTATGAATCTGCAAGCCGCATATGCGGGCACGCGCCCCGCAGAGGTACTGTTCGACGCGAAAGTCACAACGGCGCCGCACTTCTTCTACGGCACCAAGACGCACCACATGCATGAAGAGTTTGACGCGAGCACTGCCGCGGGTCCCGTCGACGTCATCGACAACGTCGGCCTGGCTCCGCGCGTCCCGGTGCAGCCCGGCGACCATATCGAAGTCAAGGGCGAGATGGTGCACGATCCGGACAACGTTCCGGTGGTTCATTGGACGCATCGCGATCCGGCGGGCCGCCATGAAGACGGATTCATTCGCTTTCAGGGACGGGTGTATGCATAGCGGCTTTCCGTAATGCAATCAGCTCCGGAACGGTCACGAAACGATAGCCACGCGCCTTGAGGCTTTCGACGATGAGGCGCGTGGCTTCAATGTCGCTGCTCCGGTCGCACACGCGCGGCGAGAGATGCTTGAGTGAGCAAAGTTGCCCGCGGTTACCGTCGTGCAGCACGATAATCGAACCGTCGCTCACGTGCGGCAAGACGCGCTGCGCTATTACGCGTGGCGGCGGGTACTCCCAATCTCGCGCGAGCGGCACCGACCACATCACTACGGTGTATCCGAGCCGGTGCGCGGCCTGCATGACCATCCAATCGCGCGCACCGAACGGCGGCCGCATGAGATGCGTGTGAACGTGCGCCGCATCATAGATTGCCGCGTCGGTTTGCTCGAGTGTCGCACGTATGCGCGAGCGCGAAAGCAAAATCAAATGGCGATGATCCCACGTGTGGTTGCCGACGGCGTCGCCGTCCCGCACTTCACGCTTCACGACGGCGGGATATGCCTGCGCCGCTCGCCCGACCAGGAAAAACGTCGCGTGCACGTGCTCTTTTTCCAGCACGTCCAGGATACCGTTGGTGTACGGCGGATTCGGGCCGTCGTCGTAGGTCAGCGCGACGACGCGTTCGTTCGTCGGCCCCTGCGTAACGGTGTGTCCCCAGAGCTGATTTGTCGGCTGCTCCAGCAGTTCGTAACCGGCGAAGCCGATGACTCCGAGCGCAACTATCAGCGCGAGCATCGGGAGAGCGAGTCGCCGCAGCGTCATTAGTTATTTCGAAGCACGAACCAGCGCCTGTGCCTGCGCAACTTTTTGGCGGAACTCCGGCGGACCGAAATCACGAAACTCCTGCACGATTTTTTCGTAGCGCGGGTCGGCAAGCGTCGTGCTCTGCAGTTTGGTCAGGTCGGGCACGGGGCTGCTTTTGCTCAACTCGATTTGATACTCGCGTCCCGCCTGGAGCGCCCAATAGTGCGGGTCGGTGAACGTTACCGTGCGCGAGCCTTGCTCGAGATCGGCCACTTGATGAATATGCAGCGTATAATGCACGTTCGTATTGCCGACCGGCGGTTTGTTCGTGATTTTCCAGGCGCCGTCTTGCACGACTCGCTCGAAGAAGAACGTCACCATGTACGTTTTATCCGGCGGCAGCGTAATCGTTACGACTTTGCCGGAGTAGCCCTGGATCTTATACTGCACTGTCGATACGCCGTTATCGTTGTGCACCGTGTACTGTTCGACATAGATGGGCGGCTTGTCGTACTGCATCTTCAGGCTCAGGTCGAGGACGCTTGCACTGCGGCCGATCCGCTCGACTTCTTGCTTGTGTTGGAAGTCGGGCCAAGGAATGTAGATCGTTCCGAGTACGATGAACACGACGACGAAAACGAAGATTGCCGTCCCGAACCAATTATCGCGATGCATCCAAAACCCGATTCACCAAAGCATCGGCCAGCGCATTCTCTTTGCGGCGAACGTGCCGCACGTCGACGTGTTCGAATTTGCGCAGCAGCGAGATGACGCGCCGGTGCAGCGGCTGCAAGTCCGGATGCTTCACGCGGTACTCACCCGAGATTTGCTTGACGACCAGTTCGCTGTCCATGCGCACCGCCAAGCGCCGCACACCGTGCTCGAGCGCCGCTTGCAAGCCAAGTTCCAGCGCGGTCCATTCTGCCACGTTGTTCGTTGCCGTGCCTAAGTAGTGGCCGACTTCGTGCAAAACTTGACCATCCGGGCCGATCAGCACCGCACCGGAGGCAGCCGGGCCGGGATTACCGCGTGACCCGCCGTCGGTGAACAGCGTTGCTTCCGGCTCGACGGCCGCAAAGAGAGATTCCATCGGCGGTTTTGCTTCGCCGGGGACGGCTGGACCCCGGCTTGCACCGCTCAGGAGATAGAACCTGCGGTCTCCTGTCCGTTCCGGCTGGCCGAAGCAAGCCTTCCCCATACCAGAGATAACGAGCGTCGTCCCCTGTAACTTGCATTTGTAGAGCAGCTGCCGCCGCAGCTCTCCAAATGCGAGATGTTGTAATCCCAAGATCGCATCCCGCGGTTGCGCGTTCAACGCGCTCGGGAACACGATGCTCGATACGAATGTTGATGCACACATACCAACGATCCGCCTCGCGCGAAACGACAGCCGACATGATTTGTCCTTGAAAACGCACCGTCTCCCCTTGCGTTTAAAGCGTGGCGCTCTCACGCGATTCCAAGATATTTCACCTCGTCCGGCGCTTTCTATGTCGCGCAAGTACTGGACATAAGCACGCCCAGCCGCAAGCCTGAGTGACGTATCGCTTTTGCTGTTCATTCGGCACGCGCCGAATGCGGTGCGCAAGAATCACATCGACACTGGGCGTGATCGGTGAGCCATACGTATGGCACAAATAAAAGAAACCTCAACGATGCGTTGAGGCCCTTTGATGGTCGGGCTGACTGGATTCGAACCAGCGACCTCCACACCCCCAGTGTGGCGCGCTAACCAAGCTGCGCTACAGCCCGAGACCGGCCCTAAGGATTAGTGACCATCACGAGCCATTCCCCTTCCAGGTCGCGAGTGCGCCCAACCGCGCGCCAGCCGGTCTTCCGGTAGAGGCGCACGGCGTTTTCATTCCACGGGCGCACCTCCAGTCGCACTTCCGAAAGACCCTGCGCACGCATGGCCTGCAGGCCGGCCTGCATAAGCGCAGTGGCGATTCCCTTTCCCTGGTGGGCGGGCGAAACGGCGACATTCAGCAGTTGCGCGTCGCCTTTGCCGCGATACCGGCCGCCGCTGCGAACGAAGAGCACTTTGTTGGCGAGAATTCGTGGAATCGCGGAGAGACGCAAGCCGAATCCGCCGCGCAATGCCGCGAACGCCCAACGAAATACCGCGCCGGTTCGGATCGCATCGCGCTGCACGCGTTTCAAACTTGAAATGAAAATCGCGTAGCCGGCGAGTTCTCCGTCGAGATATGCACCGAGGAATCCACGCGGTTCGATTCTTCGTACGAACGACCAGATGTCTACGAACGAACGCGGACGAGCACTCCCGCGATACCGCGTCGCATGCTCGTCCGCAAAAGCCTCGAAGAAAATCTCCGCCGCGCGCACAACGTCGCCTTCGCGCAGCGGCGCGATCGTCAGCGCTTACGACCGCCCTTCTTTGCGCCGCTCTTCTTCGCACTGCGATTCCCGCTGATCGCTACTTTGAGCGAACTTCCCGCAACGAACGCCGTCACCTTGCGCGCGGGAATCTTGATCTTCTCGCCGGATTTGGGATTGCGCCCTTCGCGGGCGCGGCGTTGGCGCACGACGAAACTACCGAACGGCGTAAGGGCGACCCGGTCGCCTTTCTGCAACGCACTTGTGATTTCGCGCAAGATCAGTTCGACGATGTGCGATGCCGCGCGTTTGGAAATTTCCGCTTCAGCGGCAACGGAATCGACCAAATCGGCTTTTGTCAAAGAACTGCTCCTCCGCAGCGTGGGAACAGGGATATACGCAGCGCGCCGGGCAGCTCCTATCGGCGAGCCAGGGCAATCGCCGCGCGCAGCGCCAATGTGTACGAATCGGCACCGAATCCGGCTATGCTGCCCGCGCAAGCCGCCGCTACAACGCTGATGCGCCTATGCGGTTCGCGCGCGGCGACGTTGGTCAGGTGCGCTTCGACCACGGGAATGCGGATTGCCGAAACGGCATCGGCAATGGCATAGGAATAGTGCGAGTACGCGCCAGGATTAATGACGACGGCGTCATTCGACTGCGGAGCGGAATGCAGTTCGTCGATGATTGCGCCTTCGCTGTTGTGCTGCACGAATTGCACCTCGACGTGGAGCTCCTTTGCAAGCATCTCGACGGATTCGTCGATCTGCGCGAGCGTTTGCATGCCGTAAATCTCGGGTTCGCGTTCGCCGAGCAAATTCAAATTCGGTCCGTGAATGACCAGCACTCGCATTCACGGCCTTTCGGGAAGAAAAATCGGGCGACCTGGGTAACTTGCGCCGTATGCCGGATCTCATCATCAGCGCGTCCGCGCCGGAAGCGGGTTTTTCGATAGTCGCCGCGATCACGACGGATTTGGTGCGCGAAGCGCAGCGCCGGCACGCGCTGAGCCCGACGGCGACGGCTGCGGTAGGGCGTCTCACGACGGGTGCCGCACTCTTGGCCGCGAGCCTGAAAGGCAAGGAGCGTCTTTCACTGCAGATTGCAGGCGACGGGCCGCTGCGGGGCATCGTCGCAGACGCCTGGCTCATCGACGAGGAGCGCGTGGGAGCGCGCGGCTATGCCAAAGTTCCGGACGCCGATTTGCCGCTGAACGAGCGCGGCAAATTCGACGTTGCCGGGGCGGTCGGCGAGGGTTCGCTGCAAGTTACGAAATCGTTTGAGATTGGGCAGCCGTACGTCGGCGTCGTGCCGCTCTACAGCGGCGAAGTGGCGGAAGACATCGCCGCGTATCTCGTAAACTCCGAACAGATTCCAAGCGTCGTTGCATTGGGCGTGCTGGCGGATCCGGCGGGCGTCAAGGCGGCGGGCGGGGTAATCGCTCAGTTGTTGCCCGGTGCCGACGACCGCGCCGTTGCAGCGCTCGAAGAGCGCGCACTGAACATGCCGCCAATCACCAAACTCATCAACGAAGGCTCGGACGCACACGCGTTGCTTCACGCGCTCGCAGGCGGCGTCGAGTTACGGTCGCATCGCACGATCGACGTGCAATTTTCGTGCCGCTGCACGCGAGAAAAAGTGGAGTCCGCTTTGCTCGGGCTCGGCGCCGACGAATTGCACAAAATGGCGCGCGAACGGACCGAGACGGAAGCGACCTGCGAGTTCTGTAAAAAGATGTACGTGTTCACCTCGGATGAAGTGAACGATTTGGCTAGTCGGTTGAAAAAAGCGTAGCGGGCGGTTCGCGATACGTTTCGATGCGCTGCCAGTAGCGTTCCTGAATCGTTCCCGCAACGTTTTCGTACCACCAGCCGCACTCGCAGCGAATCGGCGGCCCGCCTTCGACCGGCGGATTGTACTCGCGCTTGCAGCGCTTGCACACGAATTTCTTGCCGGCGATGGGCTTCGTCGATGATGTGTAGGTGACCGCTCGTTCGGCCATGATGTTCATTCCTCGTTCGGCAGCACGCGGACAAATTTCCGTGACCCAACGGAGAGTGTTGCCGGCTCGGCAGCGGTCCATTGGGCGTTGGGATCGCCCACGAGTATACCATCCACCTTGACGCCGTTCCCCGAGATTAGTCGCTCGGCCGCGCGCTTGCTCTCGGCAAATCCGGCGGCAACGATGACTTGTGAGACGCGCCTCGCCGCACCTAGGCGCATTTCCGGGATGTTGTCGGCCGGCAGCTCGCGGCGCTGGACGGTTCGCTCGAAGTACTCGCGCGCCGCTTCGGCCGCATCTCGTCCGTGGTAGCGCGCGACGATCTCTTCGGCGAGCCGTTTCTTTTCGGTCATCGGATGCAGGCTGCCGTCGTTCAGGCCTTCCGTGAGTTTGCCGGTTTCGGGCAACGTGCAGAACGCCGCCAACCGAGCGTAGCGGGGAATCATCTCGTCGGTGATCCGCATCAATTTGCCGAATTGCTGCTCGGCCGGCTCCGTCAATCCGACGTAGTTGCCTTTTGACTTCGACATTTTTTCGATGCCGTCGAGACCTTCGAGCAGCGGTACCGTCATGCAAATTTGCTCGCGCTGTCCGGCATGGCGTTGATAATGGCGCCCCATTAACAGGTTGAAGAGCTGATCGTTGCCGCCGAGTTCGACGTCGGCTTCAAGTGCGATACTGTCGTACGCCTGCGCGACCGGGTAGAGAAACTCGTGCAATGAGATTGGGGTACCGGCGCTGTATCGGACGCGAAAATCTTCGCGCTCGAGCATCTGCGCAACGGTGACTTGCGAGAGCAGGCGCAACAACTCCGGCATCGACAGCGGCGAGAGCCATTTCGAGTTGTACTCGAGCGTGATGCGCTCCATGTCGAGCACTTTGCCGGCCTGCTGCGCATAGGTTTGCATGTTCGCTTCGATCTCTTCGGTCGTCAGCGGCGGACGAAGTTCGTTGCGGCCGGTCGGGTCGCCGATGCGGGCCGTAAAGTCGCCGATGACCAGCACGACCTTGTGCCCCGCCTCAACGAACTGCTGCAGCTTACGCAGCACCACGGCGTGACCGAGGTGCAAATCCGCACTCGTCGGGTCGAGCCCGAGTTTTACGGTAAGCGGCTCACCGTCGCGAATACGCGCCTCGAATTCAGCGCGCGTTTCAACGTGGTCGAAACCATCAAGCAGTTCGTCTACTGTTGTCATCGCGAGCTATCGAATCTTGTCATCCTGAGGCCGAAATGTGTCATCCTGAGGTATCGAAGGACGACGAGCGAAGTCGAGGGGCGTTTGGCGGACATGGCGGTGCGGGGTTCGGGTCTAACCCAGGATGGTCCTCGGCGAAGGCCGTTCTCGACCAGTGCCGTACCGCATTCAAAAGATGAATATCGCCCAGGGCGTTGTGCGAGCCTACTTTCTGTTCGACGTCGCGGACACGATAGATCTCGCCCAATTGGCCGGCCTCGGCGGTGAACGTCCCCGCGTTCCCACGGCGTACCTGCAGTTTCCAATTCCGCCGCTTGTGCTGCCGTTGTCGAACGCCGCGATCGACGACTTGGACTGCCGCGCGCGAATCAAGTTTTACGATTATGGCGTCATTTCGGTGCTTCTCACGTTTGCGGTGTCGGGGGGTTGGCGCGAAGTGACGGGGCTCGCGGACAAAGCGCGAGGAGACGAGCGCATCAGTCAGTACGCGCACT
The DNA here is from genome assembly GCA_035294905.1 of Vulcanimicrobiaceae bacterium. GTDB lineage: Bacteria > Vulcanimicrobiota > Vulcanimicrobiia > Vulcanimicrobiales > Vulcanimicrobiaceae > DATGJX01. The sequence goes on from DATGJX010000022.1 coordinate 9,440, forward strand.
CGTTGGCTATGCGAATTCGCGAAGAACAGGCCGCTGCGTTCGACGAGCCGCACGATCCGCTCATAGAAGACTATTTCATCATCGAGATCAACGGATTTAGCCAACCGCTCTCTGCGCGACAGCTTCTGGACGACCATTCCTCGGACATCGCCAAACTGCTGCTGGGCGAGCAAAAGACGCTCTCCGTCAGCGAGACCAACGAAGCCCTCCGAAATCAATTCTCGTATTACGAAGACGATCTGACCATCGTGCAGTGGGATACCGCCTTCGTTTACGATCGCCCGGAAAGCGCTCAGGCGATTGCGGAGATTCTGGAATTCGCGAATTCGCAGCTGCTTGAACTGCGCACGTACGACGCGCTGCTCGACCGCGAGCTCGATGAAATCTACAAAATGCAGCCTGGTCGAACGTCACGCTCACTGCGTGGACAACGGGAGGCCGAGCGAGCGGCCACCCTCCGCTATATGATCGTCGACGTTCTCGAACTTATCGACCGCTCGAGCAATGCCTTGAAGATCGTTGGAGATGCCTACTACGCACGCATCTACCGGGCCGCCGCGGCCCGTCTCGGGCTTGCGGATTGGCAGCGGCAGATCGATGTAAAGGTGGCCAGTGTCGGCGAAATGTACCGGTTATTGACGGACCAGGCACGCAGCAGCCGCGACACGTTTCTCGAGATTATCATCATCGCGCTCATTGCGCTGGAGCTGCTGGTCGCCGTGATGACGCTCGTTCGGTGAACCCCGCTACCTCTGCGGCCAGTTCGTCGTCACGTTTACTTGCGAGCGGTGCTTGCCGAATTGTACTTCGTCGAAATACCAGTCGGGAATATTTTGCGGAAACGACATCTTGTGGTCGGTGGAATCAAAATGCACGACGATATGATCCGGAAGGTCGCTGTACGTCCATCTGTGGTGAACGACGACCCAGTACGGCCCGACCTGACCAAAGTCTTCCGTTACGGTCGACGGTTCGACGGGAGAGTTGGGATCCGGCGCGTACGTCCCATCGATCACGGCGCGCAGAATGTCGAAATCCGACGCCTTCACCCATAGTTCGCGAAGATTGTGTATCACCGGATCGCTTCGTGGTTTTAGCACCAGATGATAGGCAATTCCACCGTCCGGCAACTTATTGATTCCGGCCAACGTGATGTCGTACGACGGCTTTGCAACGGATACGACGGATGCAATCGTCTTCAAATCAGAAAGGTCCGGCGTGAAGCTCTGCGCCTTTGGCGAGGTCGATTGGGGTTGCGATGGGTGATGGATCAACCAATTGTCCGGCGCAAAGTATGATGGTGAGAACAGCACCTGACTGTTGTCCGAGTACGGAAGAGCCAATACGGTTTCACGCCGCGAGGCGGAATTGAAGAGCACACGTTGATCGAAGGCACCCGGCGCGTTTCCGTTCGGCGTCTCTGCTATGAAGAGCCGCCGTTCGGTTACGTCGATGTACGCCGGTTGCGGAAGCGCCGCCAGCCGGCGAAGAGCGGCGCGGTAAATGTCGTCCGGCGCGGGCGCCGGACTCACGGTCGGCGACGCTGCGATAGCTAGCAAGAGCGCAACGAGCAGCATACTCTATCCACTATCGAAGCTCGACGATTGTGACGCCGCCGCCGCCTTCGTTCTCGTCGCCGTAGCGGACGCTCTTGACTTGCGGATGGCCGCGTAAAAATTCTTGCAAGCCGCGGCCGAGCATGCCGGTGCCTTTACCGTGAATCAATCGCAGCGGCGAATTGCCCGCCAGCACAGCCTCGTCGATCCACTGGTCGACGACCGGCTCTGCCTCCATGTAGCGTTTTCCACGAACGTCGAGTTCGGCCATGGTTCGCGTAGCCGCTTCCACGCGTGCAGTGCGCCCCTTGTCATCCTGAGGCGTCGAAGGACGCCGACCCTTCGACGAGCTCAGGGTGACATTACCGGCACCTTTGCGTTGTACGTCGGTTTTCGGAACGACGGTTTTCATCGGGCCGATTGCCACGAGCAACGTGTCGCCGTTGTCGGAAATTACCGTCCCATCTTGCCCGTATGAAAGAATGCGCACGCTATCGCCGGATTCAAACGCGCCTCGACTACGCTCGGCATCCTTCGATACATCAGTTTGACCAATGTGGAGATCGCGCCGCATATCGTCGATCGTACGTTGCAATAGTGCGCTTTGGGCCTGCGTGACGCGCGGTTTCGCCGCCTGCGCCTCGGCGGCGCGGCGTGCAAGTTCACCGCTGAAGTCGCGCAGGGCTTGCTGCATGCGTGCTTCCGCTACGTCCGCGAACGCGCGGCGTTCGCGTTCCAGCGCCTCGGTTCGGGAACGCAAGTTCTCTTGCAGGCGATCGATGTGCGAGCGTTCGCGCGCAACGGCGTCACGATCTTCCTGTAAACGGGCGTTGAGGTCAGACAGCTCGGCCAGCGCGCTTTCATAGTCTCGCTCGCGCGTGCTCAGCAGTGATTCGGCGCGCGTGATGATCTCGCCCGGAATGCCCTGCGAGCGTGCGAGTGGAAATGCGAGCGATTGTCCGGGCGTCCCTATGTCCAAATGATATGTCGGCGCAAAGGTCTGCGGGTCGAAACGTACGCTGGCATTTGCCACGCCCGGTGTTTGATGCGCAAACAGTTTCAGTTCCGTGGAATGCGTGGTTACGACGCCCGACGCACGTATCTGCAGCAGCCGCTCGAGCATCGCGACTGCGAGCGCAGCGCCGCTGCTCGGCTCCGTACCGCCACCGATCTCGTCGACGAGTACGAGCGTCTGCGAGTCCGATTGCGAAATGATCTGCCGCATTCGCCGCAAGTGAGCGGAAAACGTCGACGTGTTTTCCGCTATCGACTGTTCGTCGCCGATGTCCGAGAATACGTGCGTATAGTGTCCGATGCGCGAACCGTCTGCGGCGGGGATCTGCATACCGCTGTACGTCATCACAGCGAATAGACCGACCATCTTCAGCGCCACAGTTTTTCCGCCCATGTTCGGCCCGCTGATGACGATGAGCCGCGTTTCGTCCGTCAATTCCAGCGATTGCGGCACCGCGCGATCGCCCAGCAACGGGTGGCGGCCGTCGCAGATATCGAGCGTGGCGCTCTCGTCGAGTTCTGGTCTGCGCGCGTCCATCGACTGGGCGACACGTGCCTTTGCGACCAGCAAATCCAATGCGGCCAAGATATCTACGTTGCGCTCGATTTGCTCGGCATGCGTGCCGACTTGGCGCGAGAGTTCTTGCAGGATGCGCGCGATTTCACGCTCTTCTTCCAAACGCAGCGTACGCACGCGATTGTTTGCATCGAGTGCGGCGAGCGGCTCGATGAAGAGCGTCTGCCCACTCGAACTCGTATCGTGGACGATACCGGGCACTTCGCCGCTGAACTCCGCCTTAATCGGGACGACGAAGCGGCCTTCCCGGATGGTCACGACGTTGTCCTGAATCGCCTTCGAGAATTTCGCCGAACGCAGGAGCGCACTTACGCGGTCGCGCG
>DATGJX010000023.1:0-2871 GCA_035294905.1 Vulcanimicrobiaceae bacterium
CGGATGAGTTCGTCCATACGTCCGGTTTGTGCATTGAGCTCACGTATGCGCTTCGGATCTGCCAGATGAGTCCAGTGCGCGACGGTCCGCGCGTCAAACACGTACTTGACGGCTAGCGCCGAGACCGCAATGAAGCGCTCCGGGTAGTGGCGCGCGAGGTATAGAGCCAGATAGCCGCCCGAACTGTAGCCGAACAAGTACGTCTGCCGGATGCCGCGAGCATCCATCTGTGCGATGACGTCACTTGCCATCTCTTCGATCGTCAATCGTTCGGGGAGCGGACGGCCCCCCTGCCCGATGAGATCGGGCGCGAAAATCTCCGTGTGTGCTTCCAGCTGATCCGTGAGTGGCTGCATCGACGCACCCGATCCGTTGGCGCCGTGTAGAACGACGAGCGGTGGCCGGAGCGTCCAACTTACTGCGCTCAGCTCTCGATCCAAAGCTCCGCGGGCCTCGATCTGCGCAATCCATTTCGTTATCACGTTCCCCATCGCGGGAATCGGAACGAGCGAAAACGGATGCGCTTGCCCCTTGAAGATTACGACTCGACTATCGGCGATGAATTCCCCGAGGGCCGTCGTTTCGGCAAGTGGCACCAACTGATCGTTATCCGACGAAAACAGCAGCGCCGGAATCTTTATCGCTCGCAAGTCGTCTTCGCTCAAGGGCGGATTGCGACCGTAGTCTTCGAACAGTCGCCGGTTACTCGACGTGACCGCGACCCAATCTTGCGGCGCATGCGTTTCCGTTAGTTCTGCGGCGCGTTTATTGCCCGGACGTCCAAGGCGCTCCGGATCCGTGAGGTGCGTCCAGTGCGCAACCGTCTTCTCATCGAACACATACTTCGCGGCAAGCGTGCACACGCCGTCGAAGCGCTGCGGAAAATGCCGCGCCAGATAGAGTGCAAGGCACGCGCCGGAGCTGTACCCGAAAACGTACGCATGCGCGAGATGCTGTCCGTCCATGTACGCGATGATGTCGTTTGCGAGATCCTCGATCGTAACGCGCTCCGGCACGTCTCGGCCGCCATGCGCGAGCATGTTGGGTGTGTACGCATTGACCTCGGTTTGCACGGCGTCTGCGAGCGCTCGCATCGTTGCGCCCGATCCGTTGGAGCCGTGCAGAATGACAATCGAGGGCCTGGGAGTCACTGCGAGCATTCCGCGCCGTTCGTTTTCGGCAATCCAATTGCACATAGCTTTCGCCACCGCCGGGACCGGCACAACGTTAAACGGGTGGCATTGGCCCTGGAAAATCACGGGTTTGGAATTTGGTATGAGTCTGCTAAGCGCGAGCGTTTCGTCGAGCGTGACGATTTGGTCTTGATTTGATGAAAACAGCAGCGCCGGAATCGAGATCGCTCGCAAATCAAGCTCGTCGAGCGGCGGCTTCTTGCCGAACTCGACAAACATGTCTCGATTCATCGAGATGACTTTCTTCCAGTCTTGCGGAGCATGGTCTCTTGCAAGTTCCTGTGGGCGTTTGCCGCCGGGGCGTTCCAAACGCTCGAAAGAGATCATGTACGTCCAGTGTTCGACGGTCTTCTGATCGAACACATATTTCGCAGCAACCGTGCAGACGCCATGGAAACGTTCGGGAAAATGCCGCGCAAGATAGAGCGCGACGAGGCCGCCGGAGCTGAATCCGAAAAGGTACGCGCGAGGCAAACCAGCTGCGTCCATCTGCGCGACCACGTCGGCTGCAAGCGACTCGATCGTTAAGCTCTCCGGAACCTCGCGTCCGCCATGGCCGAGCATGTTCGGCATGAACGCCTCGGCGCAGCCGCGCAATTCGTCTGCCAGTGGTTTCATAAGCGAGGCCGCGCCGTTTGCGCCATGCAGAATGACGACCGTGGGCTTCGCATCCGCGTGCATCCGCGCGCGGTTCGACGCGGGGAGTGCAGTTCCGCGCGGTGAAACCACGTCCACCGCGCGCACCGCTAGCTCAATGGTAGAGCAGTTGACTCTTAATCAATTGGTTGGGGGTTCGAGTCCCTCGCGGTGCACCAAGTCCAAGCCGGCCGCTTTCCGCAGGAGAGCGGCCGCTCTCTTTGGCCCGGCCTTTACGCGCCAGCCTTGACGCTCACCGGATAGGTTCCGTATACTCGCGAACGTCCGTCGCGGGTCCGTTCGGGCACGTGGCGGAATTGGCAGACGCGCTGGATTTAGGATCCAGTGGGGAGACCCATCAGAGTTCGAGTCTCTGCGTGCCCAGTTTCGAACCGATAACCAGTCAGTTGACCAATTCAGTGCGGAAGTAGCTCAGTGGTAGAGCATCGCCTTGCCAAGGCGAGGGTCGCGAGTTCAAGTCTCGTCTTCCGCTCCATCCACTTTTTGTTCCGATCCGCTTCGGAGGCGCCCCAAGCCAGCCGTGACTGCCACCCTCAAACAGCTCGATCCCACCCGGGTCGAGCTCGAGATTCCAATCTCAACCGAAGACCTGGAGGCCGCACGCGATGAGGCATACCGGCATCTCGTCAAGCGCGCCAAAGTCCCCGGTTTCCGTCCGGGTAAAGTCCCGCGCGGCATTTTCGAGCAGCACTACGGACGCGGCGTCATCGAAGAGCACGCCCTCGATGAGCTTGTCCCGCGCGCATACTCCAAAGCGATCGAAGAGCTCGACCTGTATCCGGTCGCCAATCCGGATCTCGAGTTGCTTCCACCCGAAGCCGAGGGCGGCAACGTCCGCGTCAAGGCAACCGTGACGATTCGGCCTGAGATCACGCTCGGCGAGTATAAAGGCATCGAAGTCCCGCAAGAGCCCGACACGGCGACCGATGAGGAAGTCGACGCCAGCCTCGAGACGCTCCGGCGCGATGCGGCAATCCTGGTCCCCGTCGACCGCGGCATCCAAATCGGCGACGTCGCGACG
>DATGJX010000024.1:0-10619 GCA_035294905.1 Vulcanimicrobiaceae bacterium
CTCACCAGACGCCTAAGGAACCGCATAACCCTTTGCTTCGAGGGGTGGCCGAGTTTTCCCAGAATCCTGCGGCACCTATGGAGACAGAAAATCGCGCCGATATCGGCGTTTTTGGCGGCTCGGGCTTTTATTCGCTCATCGAGCACGCCCGGGAAGTCGCGATAGAAACACCCTACGGTGCGCCCAGCGACTTATTGGCACTCGGCGAGATTGCGGGAAAGCGCGTGGCATTTCTTCCGCGTCACGGAAAGGATCATCGCTATCCGCCGCACATGATCAATTATCGCGCGAACGCATGGGCAATGAAGGCGCTCGGCGTCAAGCACATCATTGCGCCGACCGCGTGCGGCTCATTGACTCCGGATTTCAAGCCGGGGTCTATGGTTGTCGCCGATCAGATTGTCGACCGTACGACCGCCCGCAAAGATACGTTCTACGACGGTTCGATCACCACACACGTCAGTTTTGCGGACCCGTATTGTCCGACGATGCGCCCGGTTGCTATCGAGCAGCTCCGCGCTCTCGGGATCGAAACCCACGACCACGGTACCATCGTCGTAATTCAAGGGCCGCGCTTCTCCTCGCGGGCCGAGTCTCGGTGGTTTTCAGCGATGGGATGGGAAGTCATCAACATGACGCAATATCCGGAGTCGTACTTGGCGCGCGAACTCGAGATGTGCTACGTGAACATTTCGCTGATTACCGATTACGACGTCGGCTTGGAGGGCGTCGGCGGAATCGAGCCGGTCTCGCATCACGAAGTTGTCGAAGTCTTCCACAAGAACAACGCACGCGTGAAGGACGGCATCTTCAAGATCATCGAGCACCTCGACATCAAAGCGAAGTGCCCATGCCAAAGCGCGCTGCAAGGAGCAAGAGCGTAGAGCATGAGGAATACCTTGGCGGCGTCCTCGGGGAATGCGCGGAGGTGAGACCGCAGCGCCTTTCAAACTGGAGATTTTACTTCGAGGCGCTGCCGCTCTACGCGCGCAACCTGGGCGTCATCCTGTTTCCGTTGATTGCTGCAGCCGTCGCGTACGGAATCGGGCGGCTGGGAGAGTGGTTCTCCGCGCCCTCGGGATTTGCGCTCAATTCGATCTTTCTTTACGTCGCTCTCATCGTCGAAGGCTACGGTTTCGCTCTGTCGGTTATATTTGCAGATCAAGCCTGGCGCCACGGTCGCGCAAATCTCGGTGCCGCATGGGACCAAGGGAAACGCAAGGCCGGCGACATCGTCATCACGATCATTGGATTCTTTTTCTTAGTATGGGTTGCGGGCATCATCGGCACGATTCTGCCAATCCCTTACCTCTCGTTGATACTGCAGGTCGCCGCAGTGTGGGCGTTCCTGTACGCGATTCCAGCTACGGCAATAGGCGGCATCCCTGCGGGCGGAGCGTTTTCAGCATCGCTGCAAGCGGCACGCCGTCATCCGCTCGCCACCGCGATTCTCGCGATCGTTTCGTACGGAGTGTGGATTGGACTTACGGGCTACGCGCTCGGAGCGATAAGCCCGTACGCAAGCGACGCTGCATACGCCGTAGCCCAAGTCTTGCTTGCCGCAATCGCGCTGGGCTACATCGCACTTATCGTGGCGCGCCAATACGCCGATCTCGCCTTTAGATTCTGGTAGTCAACGCTCGCCTACGCCGCGGTGCCGGTGAGGGCCATGCGGACGTAGTCGGCGACAAGGGCGGGGCTGACGTTCGTTCGAGCGAGGCGTTGAGCTTCGGTGATTTTCGCGAGCGTATCCGTTGCGCGATCGGAATCCACGGACGGAAGCTTCTTCAACTGCTTGCCGTAGTCGAGCGCGAGCAGCCGACTCTCTTTGCCTGCGTTCGACAGCGCAACCCAGTCGCGAACGAGCGTCTTGACGATCTCGAGCCCTTCGTCCAGCGTTTCGCGCGTCGCCCACGTGCCTTCCGGTGTGACGCCGCGCACGACCTCGAAAAACCAGTCGGCAACCTGAGCGCGCAACTGTTCTTCGTCTTCGGCTAGCGCGGCGAGTGCTCTGCTCACAGAGCCTTGCGATAGCGCCGCGCCGAGTTTTACCTGGTCGTTATCGAAGCCGCGTTCGCGCAGAATCTGCTCTACTTGTGCCGTAGAGAGCGAAGGAAACCGAATCTCGATGAGGCGGGACCGGATCGTCGAGAGCAAACGCGCCGGCGTGGATGACGTGACGAGCAGTACGACGCTCGCAGGCGGTTCCTCGAAGAATTTCAAAAGCGCGTTTGCCGCAGCCGGTGATGCGAAGTCGACGTCGCCCAAGACGAACACGCGAAAGCCGCCGCTGTACGATTGCAGCGAAAGCTGACGCACGAGATCGCGCGACGTAATCGATTCGGCCTCGTGGAATCCAAGCGCCTCATCGGTTTCACCGATCTTCAGCGCTCCGACACTTTCCAGCAAATCCGGATGGCGCGTCTCTTCCTTGCCGATGAGTTTGCACGAGGCGCAGGTGCCGTCGTAACCCAGCACGCCGTCCGGATGCGGCGCCTCGCAGAGCAGCGACTGCGCGAGCCGGCGCGCGAACGTCTTTTTCCCGACGCCGGACGTGCCGGTGAAGAGATAACCGTGTGCGATGGTTTCTTTCGTCAATCGCGAGAAGAACTGTTTTGGGCCGTCGGCCCCGACGACTTCAAACTTCAGATCGGTCATCAATCACTGCCGACAGCGCGGCAAGGGCCGCATCCGCAACCTCGTCCGGAGAGCGCTCACCGTCGATTCGAACGACGCGCAGATCGTGTTTTGCAATCTCGATATATCCATCGCGAATGCGCCGGTGAAACGCTTCTTCCTCGCGCTCCATCCGGTCGTGACGCGCATTTCGCCCCCGTAGACGCGCGCGAGACGTTTCATACGACACGTCGACGAGCAGCGTGAGGTCGGGCATCAGCCCGCCCGTTGCCGCATCGCATACACGCTTTACGGCGTCGAGCGGAATGCCGCGCCCGTATCCTTGGTATGCCCACGAGGAGTGCACGTACCGATCGCACAGCACGACGGATCCCCGCTCGAGCGCGGGGCGCACGACGTCCGAAACGAGCTGCGCCCGAGAGGCGTTCATCAGCAGAAGCTCCGTCAGTGGGGCGATAGCCATATCGCGTGTGTGCAGCAGAATCTCGCGCGTAGCATCGCCGACGGGCGTCCCGCCCGGCTCACGCGTCGTAACTACGTTGCGGCCTTCCGCACGCAACGCGTGCTCGACCGCGGCCATAACAGTCGATTTGCCGCTGCCCTCGATGCCCTCGAACGAAATGAACACAAGATATGCTGTTTGTCAGCCGTCAGACTTGAATATGCGCACGCGCCGGTTCGGCTCGAGACCGGTGCTGCGCGACTGGAGGCGGTACTTCTCCGCCAGTTGATGCTGCATCCGCCGAACGTATGACGTTTGCGGCGACAACTCTATTGCCTTGCTGTCCAACAATACTTGATAGACGGCTTCCTCGGCTTCACGCAGCGCGATCTCCTCGGTGTCGATCGACGGCAGGTTGAAGACGTCTTTCAGGCAGCTTTGAATCTGCGTGGTCGTGTTCGTCTTGATGCTGTAGATTGGAATGTTTTCCGAAGCGATCTGTTTGAGCTTGGGCTGTTCTTTGCGCTCCAGCGTCTTGAGCGTGAGAACAACGTCAGCATCGTCCCAATTTCGCGCGATGGCGGCATTGACGCGCAGATTGTGAACGGCGCGTTCGATCTTGTTGCGCGAAACGCCGTACGGAAAGATCAGGAGCGTTTTCTCACGATCCTCGCGTTCGCCCTCATCCTCGTGATAGGCGGCCGAAGCCGCGAGATGAGGCATCGACTCGGTATCGGCTTCCTGAACGATGGTGACTTGTCCGCTCGCCGTGCGCTTGCGGACTTCCGGCTGCGGCTGGTACCCGCGCAGCAGCGCGTCGACGACTTCCGCGACGTTCTTGTGAATCGCCATCGTGTCGCGGTCGTGGATCTCGACGACGACGTCGAACGTCGGCGGCGCCTTGCGCTCGAGCACCGTCTTGCGCGTGCCCCGCCGGCGGGCTTCCTCGTCGGAAAGCGTCACCGCGCTGATGCCGCCGACGAGATCCGAGAGGGTCGGATTCATCAGCAGATTCTCGAGCGTCTGGCCGTGCGCCGTTCCAATCAGAGAAACGCCGCGCTCTGCGATGGTGCGCGCGGCACCGGCCTCCGCTTCGGTACCGATTTCGTCGATAACCACGACCTGCGGCATGTGGTTTTCGACCGCTTCGATCATCACCGCATGCTGCTGCGAGGGGTCGCCAACCTGCATGCGGCGCGCCGTGCCGATGCCCGGATGCGGAATATCCGAATCGCCGGCAATCTCGTTAGAGGTGTCTACGATGACGACGCGTTTGCGATCCTCGGCGAGAACACGCGCGCATTCGCGCAGCATCGTCGTCTTGCCGACACCGGGGCGTCCGAGCAGGCAGATCGATTTTCCGCTGCGCAAGATGTCGAGCAGAATGTCGATCGTCCCGTACACCGCGCGCCCGACGCGGCACGTAAGTCCGACGATTTTCCCCGTACGATTGCGAATCGCGCTGATGCGATGCAACGTTTGCTCGATGCCCGCGCGGTTGTCGGCGCCGAACGCGGATAGCCGAGAGCAAACGTGCGCGATATCTTCCTGCGTTACCGGCGTCTCCGAGAGATAGACGAAGTCGTTCTCGAAGCGCGCTTCCGGCGGACGTCCCAAATCCAAAACAACCTCGATCATCGCGTCGAGATTGGGAAGTCGAACGAGCGATTGCCGGATGGGAAGCGGAAAAATGTCGAGGAGTTGGGTGAGCTCCCAATTGGGAGCAAATGATTCGGCCTTAACCGCCAATACTGACCCTCGCTTCCAAGCGTTTTGAGTCTTTTTCCCATTATCGGGCAGCGACCCTTCAGGCATGAGTATCGACCAGACCTCCGCCCTATTCCCTGACGACGCGAATCTTCTTCAACTCCTTATCGAAGGGCCCTTGCATGCGTACACCCGCCTTGAGTTCGAGCGTCAGGTAATCGATGATCTCGTCGGTAATCTCTTCTCCGGGAGAAATTACCGGAATTCCGGGCGGATACGGCGAGATCGTTTCCGCGCAGATGCGGCCCTTACTCTGCTTGAAGGGCACGAATTCCGTTTGCGCGAGAAACGCGTCCCGCGGCAGCATGCGCATCGGCGGAATCTTCGGCAATTTATACGTGCCGGTTTTCAGGCGCCGCTCCAGGATGCCGGACGGCGAGAAAATGTCGATGGGACGATCCTCGCGCGCAAGCTCCGTCACGCCTTCGACCAGCCGATCCGCAGCCGCTTGCGAGGTCCCGACCGTGAAAAGCGCGACGACGTTGAACAAATCGGCGAGTTCCACTTGAACGTTATAGCGGCGCCGCAGGATCTCCGACGCTTCGTAACCAGTGTAGCCAAGATCTTTGACGGTGATCGTCACTTTCGTCGGATCGAGGTCGAAGACGCCGGGCTGGCCTTGCAACTCCTCGCCGAAACAGTAGACGCCTTCGATCGCGTTCAGCCGCCTGCGCGTCTCTTCTGCAAGGGCGATCGTCTTTGAAAGCAACGCGGCACCTTCGACCGCCATCTGCTTGCGCGCCACATCGAGCGATGCGACCATCGGCAAATTCGGCGAGGTCGACAAGAACATCTTGAGGACTGCTTCCAAACGGTCGACGCTTACGCGCGGACCTTTCTGGTGAAGCATCGCGCATTGGGAAAAGGCGGAGAGCATTTTGTGCGTCGAGTTGATGCACAGATCGACGCCCGCAGCCGTTGCCGAAATGGGTAGCGCCGGGTGGAAATGGAAATGCGGTCCCCACGCTTCGTCGACGAGCACGAGTTTGCCGGCGTCGTGCACGATTTTCACGATCGCTTCCAGGTCAGCCGCAACCCCGTAGTACGTCGGCGTGACGATGTAGACCGCTTTCAAATCCGGATGATCTGCGATGGTTTGCGCGACGGTTTCCGGCGTTACGCAGTGGTCCATGTGCAGCGCTTCATCGACTACCGGCTGCATGTAGACCGGCCGAGCGCCGCTCATCACGAGACCGCCGAGCATCGATTTGTGCGAGTTGCGCGGCACGGCAATCTTTTCGCCCGGATTGAGCGCGGTCATCATCATGCACTGATTGCCGCTGGTCGATCCGTTGATCAAAAAGTAGGAACGATCGGCGCCGTAGGCTTCGGCAGCGAGCTGCTGCGCTTCGAGCAGCGACTCCGTGGGCTGCAGCAGATCGTCGATGCCGGGCATCGGCGTCAGATCGATCGCGCAGATGTTGTCGCCGACGAATTCGCGGAAGGCGCGATCCATTCCGATGCCCTGCTTGTGGCCCGGCGTATGAAACGGAATGACGCCGGAGTCCACGTATTCGAGCAACGCTTGAAAGTAGGGGGTTTTCGTTTGGTCCACGTCGGGCTACGCGAGCACCTCGAAGCCGAGGCGTTCCAGCATGGCAAAGTCGTCCTGGTCTTGCCGTCCTGCGGTCGTCAAATAGTTGCCGAGCACCAAACCGCTCGCACCGCTGCGCATGCCAAGGTCTTGCAAGCCTTGCAGCGTCACTTCGCGTCCGCCGGCGAAACGGATCAATGCACCGGGGAGTGCGAGGCGGGCCATTGCCACGAATCGCAGCGCTTCGGTAGGCTCTACCAGCGAACGCTCGCCGAACGGCGTTCCCGGGCGCGGATTCAAAAAGTTCACGGGCACTTCATCGGGCTGCAGCTCCTGCAGCGACGTGAGAAAATCGATCCGATCTTCGAGGGTTTCACCCATGCCGATGATGCCGCCGCAGCACAGTTCGAAATCAAACTTCTTCACCAGTTGACACGTCTGCCAGCGCTCGTCGTACGAGTGCGTCGTGCAAACCGACGGGAAATACCGGCGCGACGTCTCGAGGTTGTGGTTGACCTTATCGACACCCGCTGCCTTGAGCTTCGAGAGCTGATCTTCACGCAGGATTCCGAGGGACACGGCAACGGTCAGCGGATAGTGCTGCTTGATGAGCGGGACCGCCATACAAACGCGGTCTAACAGTTTCGCCGATGGGCCGCGCACCGCGACGACGATGCAGAACTCCGCGGCACCGCGTTCGTACGCGTCGCGCGCTGCGTCTATGAATCCCTCGACCGAACTGAGCGGTTCCGGTTCGACGTCGGTGGCAAAGCGGGCGCTTTGCGAGCAGAAATTGCAATCTTCCGAGCAGCCGCCTTTCTTCGCGTTGTAGAGCACTTCGACGGCAACGCCGTTGCCGCAATTCGCCGCGCGCACTTCGTCTGCAAGCGCAAGCAAATCCGGCACATGCTCCTGCGGCAGATCGGCGAGTGCTTGCAGCAACGCACGATCGGCAGCGTGGCGCTCGTTGAGCACGCGCGAGCAAGCGCGCTCGATAATCGGGTGAGTCAACTCGGCGATGGTTCCTCGTGCAAACTATAGGAGTGGGACGAACAACTGTGCACCCTGTTCGACGGAGGCCGCCTCGTCAGGGTCAAACGGCAGAATGCCAAAAATCTCGAGTTTTCCCTGCAACGCGCGCCGCACGTCGGCAACGTAAGCGGGATCCGACTTTTCCCACCGATCCACCAGGACGCCGCCCGCCACGCGCAATTGCAGCTGATCGCAAAGCGCGAGCGTGAGCAGCGCGTGATTCATGCAACCCAGCCGAAGGCCGATCGCAAGCACGATGTCGAGCTTCGCCAGCACTGCAAGCGTGCCGAAATTTTGCGCGCCGTTCAGCGGAACCGCAAGGCCGCCTGCGCCCTCGGCGACTACCGCGCCGTTGATGCCCTCGATGATGCGCGCAAGATCCTGTGCGTGAACGGTCGGCATGCCTTCAGCGAGCGCCGCGGACCACGGATCGGCCGGCTTGCGGAACCGCGCGAGCTCGACATGCTTGCAGCCTGAAAGCGTTCCCGCGCGCGCGGCGTCGCCGGGTAGGCGGGCGTCGAGTCCGGTTTGCACGAGCTTGACGACTGTCGGCGTCTGCCCCGCGAGACGCAGTGCCTTGGCAAGTGCCGCGGCGACGCGCGTTTTCCCAACGTCGGTATCGGTTCCCGTTACAAGGTAGCGGTGCAGCACGCCAATTGCTCCAACAACAGTCCTATCTGTTCGTCCGTATGATCTGCTCGCACGGAGATTCGAAGCCGCGAGGTTCCGGGCGGAACCGTTGGGGGCCGAATAGCCGGCGCGTTTATGCCGTGCCGAGCGAACCGCTCCATCAAGTCGATAGCGCCCTGCTCGTCTCCCACGATAACCGGCACAATGGGCGTCTCTACGTCCGGAACGGGAAAACCCAGCCCGCGCACTCCGGAACGCAACCGCGAGCTCCGTGCAAAAAGCCGCGCGCGTCGATCTGCCGCGCCTCGCGCGAGCATGATGCCCACGCGCGCCGCGAACGCAATCGCGGGCGGCAGCGCGCTGTCGAATATGAACGTGCGCGCGGTGTTGACCAACAAGTCGATGAGCGCAGACGGGCCCGCGATAAAGCCGCCGGCTGCGCCGATCGCTTTGCTCAACGTGCCGAGAATGACGACGCGCGGATCGTCGATACCATGTGCCAATCCCGCTCCGGCGGCGCCGAGCACGCCGAGCGCGTGCGCTTCATCGACGAGCATAACGTCGTCGTCATGCAGCTGCTCGATCAGCGCGCGCACATCGGCGGCGTCACCGTCCATCCCGAAAAGCGATTCCGTAACGATGAGCGCCGGGTGAAGCCGGTGCTCCTTCGGCGGCAGCTGAGCGTGCGCAAAAATCTCCCGTTGCGCTTTTGCAGTTCGTACGCCGTCAATCAAGCACGCATGGTTGAGCGCATCCGAGTAGATGACGTCGACGAAATTCGCGAGGACGGGAATCGCGCCGAGCGCGGCCATGTATCCGGAGGAGAATAGCAGGGCAGCCTCGCGTCCTAGCCAGCGGGCAATATCGCTCTCGAGCAACGCGTGTTCGCGGTGATTGCCACCCAAGAGCCGGGCTCCGCCTGCACCGACTTGTTTCACGTGGCGCATTGCTTCAATCATGCGCGAGTCGCTCGAGAGCCCAAGATAGTCGTTACTCGAAAAATCGGCGACGAACTTGCGTTCGCCTGACGCAATCTCGCGGTAGCGATCGTGCGCGCGGATAGCCGCAAGCGCGGCATCAACCCGCTGCAAGTAGCTCACCGAGATCTCCAAGAAAGTTCTGCAGTTCCTCAAGCGTGCTCGACAGCGGCGGCACGAGCTGAATCACGTCGCCGATCGGCCGCGTGAAGTGCCCGCGCCCGTACAGTTCGTTCGCAACGCGCCACGCCGGCGTTACGGCCCCTTCCGCGCGCAAATGCCGGCTATCGAGTTCGATGCCGATCATCAGACCGGCCTCACGCGTTTCACGCACCGCGGGACGCATACGAAGGCCCGCTAGTTCCGGCTGAATTGCCGCCGACAAGTCCGTAACGTGCGCGAGCGTCGTTTGGCGCTCGAAGAGATCGAGATTCGCGAGCGCCGCTGCACATGCAACCGGATTACCGGCGTATGAATGACCGTGGAAGAACTGTTTCATTTCGCCACGTGAGCCGCGAAAGGCATCATACACGCGGTCGCGCACCACTGTTGCAGAAAGCGCAAGAGCTCCGCCCGTAATCCCCTTACCGGCGCAAACGATATCCGGGCGCAGGTCGAGCTGCTCGTGCGCGAACATCGTACCGGTGCGCCCGAAGCCCGTTGCGATTTCATCCACGATGAGCAGCGGCACCATGTTGCGCAGCGGTTCGTAGCACGCCTCCGGAACGATACGCATTCCCGCCGCGGCTTGAACGATGGGTTCGACGATAACGGCTGCAACGTCCGCGCTTTCCAGCGTGTCAACCTCGCCGTATGAAAGCGTTTCAAACGTCACTGCGCCGTAGTTCGACTTGAAGAGCGCGATGTCCGACACGCTCATTGCACCGGCAGTATCGCCGTGATACGAGTCGACGAGATGTACGAACCGCGTGCGCTGCGGCTCTCCGGCGCTGCGCCAGTATTGCAGCGTCATCTTCAGCGCTGCTTCCACCGCACTGGCGCCGTCACCGGAAAAAAATGCGTGGTCCAAATTCAAGAGTGAAGCCAGGCGGTCCGCAAGTTCTTCCGCTACCGGGTTCGTCGCCCCCAGCAGCGTTGCATGATCGAGGGTGGCGGCTTGACGTGAAATCGCTTCGACGATGTGGGGATGGCAGTGCCCGTGAATCGTCGTCCAGATAGAACTCACGGCGTCGAAGAGGCGTCTTCCGCGCGAATCGACCAGATAATTGCCTTCGCCACGCACAAACGTGCGCTGCGAGGCGTCGAACGAGTCCATTTGGGTGAACGGCAGCCACAAACGGCCGGCGCGGGTACTCAGCACAGCGCCCTAGTGTTTGCCGTGCGTAACCGGCGCCCTCGCAGGACGGCCTTCTAAACGCGAGCAACCAAGCCGCGTGGAAACCGGGAACGACGGCCTGTACGTCGACGCCGCGCAAGACTATGCATCACATTCCGCGGAAAATTTTTGCAACGCGCAGTACGAACGTCCCACGATGCTCGACGTTATCGGTCACGTGCACGGCAAGTCCGTGCTGGATGCCGGCTGCGCGGGGGGCGAATACGCTGCGCTTTTGCTGGCTCGAGGAGCGCACGTAGCGGC
>DATGJX010000025.1:0-10377 GCA_035294905.1 Vulcanimicrobiaceae bacterium
AAGATTGCACGTGAGCGGCGAGGTCGCGGAGCTGTTCGTTCCGAGCGCCGATGCGCGAGCGCTGGTGCTGCTGGACGGAATGCGTCCCGTAGCGCGCGTTACGCTACCGTATCATCAGTGAACAGCTTCGCCTGACGCGTCCGCGATTTTGACGGCGCGTCGGCGTCGAGCGCGGTCATCTCGCGCGGCGCCGTTTCAACCGCCATCAGATCCGGAAGCTCCGCGTCGGGCAGCGAGGCAAGTTCTTTGATCTTGCGTCCTTGCGGCAGCACGCGGCTCTCCATCGATCCGACGGCCTTGTTGTACGCTTCCGCCGCTCGCTGCAAGCTTCCGCCGATGGTTGCGAAATGGCCGATGAACGTGCGCAAGCGGTCGTAGAGCACTTTTGCGGCCTCCGCGATGTGCTTGGCGTTCTCTTCTTGCTGGCGGTGCTGCCAGCCCAGCGCGTACGAGCGCAGCAGCGCCATGAGCGTAAGGGGACTGGCGATGTACACGCCTTTGCCGGCGCCGTATTCGATGAGGTCCGGATTTTCGGTGCACGCGGCACTCAGAAACGCCTCGCCGGGAACGAACTTGACGACGAAGTCGGCCGAGCCGTCGGCGCGCTGATAGTTGCGCCGCGCGAGCAGATCGACGTGATTCTTGAACGCGCTCGCGTGAGCGCGCATGCGCTCCCTGCGCTGCGTGTCATCCGACAACTCGAGCGCGTCGAGATACGCGTTGAGCGGCACCTTCGCGTCGACGAAAATTTTCGAATTGGCTGGAAGCGCGACGGTGAGATCGGGGCGTCCGCGTTCGTCGCCGACCTCGAACGTCTGCTGCTCGTTGTAATCGCAGTACGCTTCCATCCCGGCCAGCTCGACGACGCGCCGCAACTGCATCTCGCCCCACTTGCCGCGCGTCGTGGGATTGCGCAGAGCCGATGAGAGCTGCGAGGCAGCCGTCTCCATTTTGCCGCTGCGCTCGATGAGGCCGCTAATTTGCTCGCGCAAGCCCTCGTACGCGCCGATGCGATCCTTTTCGATCGCCTTCACCAGCGCGTCGAATTCGTTGAGCTTCTGCTGCACGGGAGCGACGACGGCATTGAAGCGCTCGTTCGCGAGCGCGAGAAACGTGTCGCGCTGCGAGTCGGCAATGCGCGCATTCGATTCGTGCAGCTCGCTTTTGAGGCGCTCGGCGATAGTCTCCACGTGCGCGCGCTGCAGCGCGCGCATCATAATCCACGTTGCGACCGCGCCGATAGCAAGGCCCGCAAGCAGGGCGGTGATGATGGAAAACGAGAGCGTCACGAGAGAATGATTCGACTTAGCTCTTCAAATACTTCGTGAAGAACGCAATGGCCCGGCGCCAGGAATCCTCGGCGGCGACGGGGACGTACGATGCGCGCGTGTGATCGAAAAAGGCATGGCCGGAGGTCGGATAGATGGCGATGTCGTTCGGCGCTCGCAGGACCTTGCGAAACGCGCGTACCGTGTCCGGCGGAATGCTCGAATCTTTCTCTCCGTAGCTGCCGCAGATGGGCATGCGGATGCGCGCGGCGTCGATGCCGGAAACTCTGCCGTACCACACCACGCCCGCACCGAACACGTCGTCGTTGTCTATCGCCTGGCGCAGCGCGATGGCGCCGCCCATGCAAAATCCCGCGACGGCCACTTTCCCTTGCGGGTGAGCGGCTTTGAGCCAAAGCGCCGCGGCGCGTAAATCGCTGTCGACTTGCGCGTCCTGCAGTTTTTCGCGGTGCGGTTTGAACTTTTCGTAATCCGTTTCACCGTCGCCGCCGGGCGCGCGCGACCGCCAGTACAGATCGGGTGCGATCGCGGCGAACCCGGCTTTCGCGAAACGGCGAACGACGTCGCGAATCGGTTCGTCGATTCCCCAGACGTGCATCACGACGACCACTCCAGGCGTATCGGCGCGTGCGGTGCGAGGCTGCGCCGCGTACGCCGGCATAGTTCCGTCCGGGCGACGCAGGTCAACTTTCGTAACGTTGATTGCCGGGTCGTTCTCCGCAACCGGCGTCAGTTCGAGGCTGCTCATGCGTCCGTGCTCCTTCGCTGCGAAAGTGCCGCTTCGAATGCTGCGGTCCCTTCATCGTTCCCGAGCACGACGCGGGCGAACGAACGCTGCAGCGGCGAGAGCGTGCGTCCGCGCGCGGCTGCAATGAAGAGCCGGCGGTGCAACGGAAGATCCGCAATGCTGATCGTGCGCACGGTGCCTGCGCGCACTTCACGCTCCACGGCAAAGCGTGAAAGAATCGCGGCGCCGGCACCGGTTTCGACGGCGCGCAAAATTGCTTCACTGCTGGGCAGTTCGAGAATGACGGGCGGACGCACGCCCATGCGCGATAGCGCTTCGTAGCCCAAATCGCGCGTTCCCGAACCCGGTTCGCGGCTCACGAACGGTATCGGCGCCAGTTCCGCGGCGCGTACGCGGGGCCGTTCGGCGAACGGCCCATTCGCCACGCCCGTAATAAGCATGAGTTCGTCGTCAAGAAACGGCGCAGTAACGATCGCGTCGTCCGTGATGATACCCTCGACGAGCGCCAAACCGAGTTCGTGCGAGCGCAGCGACTGCGCGACCGCGCTCGTATTGGCGATACGTACGTCCGCGCGAATCCGCGGACGCTGCTTCCAAAACTTCGCAAGCAGATCGGGAATAAGATAGGTTCCGATCGTCAGCGTCGCGCCGATGCGCAGCACGCCGCTGCGCCCGTGTTTGAACTCGGCCATGTCGGCATCGAGTGCCGCGATCGCGTCGACGATCGTGCGCGCGCGCTCGGTCAAATACGCGCCCGCGTCGGTGAGAACCGGCCGGCGGTTTACGACGTCGACGAGCTGCACGCCCACCTCGCGCGAAAGATTTGCCAGATGCTGCGTAACGGCAGGCTGCGTCACGCGCAGCAACCGCGCCGCTTTGCTGAACGACCGTTCTTGTGCGAGCGCGACCAGCGCTTGCAGCTGGCCGAAAGAAGCCGGCATGTCCAAAGTATAAGTTCAACTCTGTTGAAATGTAAATATTGCTAATTTGACTTATAGTAAGCGCGGGCGTACGATGGCAGCATGTTCCGTCGCTTGGCCGGTATGCTTATTGCACTGGCCGCCGTGCTGTTCGCGGAAATGGCTGCCGCCGCGCAGCCGTATCCGTTCACGGTTCCTCCGGTAGACCAGACCCTCGACCTTCACGGAAACCCCGCGGGCGCGCAACTGGTCGTCTTCGTGGCAGGCAACCAGTACATGGTCATGCCGGCACTGCTTCGCGCGTTCACGCGCTCGCATCCGAAGATCACGCGTATCTACTACGAAACGCTGCCGCCGGGCGTCATCGCGCAGCAAATCGCCGGCGGCGGTTTACGCATGGGCAATTTGATCGTCGCCGCCAAGCCCGACGTGATGCTCGCGGGTCATCGCCGCATGGCCGTGATGCGCGCGCAGGGCTACGTGGGAACGCCGTTTTCGTACGCGACCAACGTACTGGCGATCATGATCCGCAAAGGCAATCCCAAGCGCATCCGGTCCCTTTCCGATTTGGGCCGAGCCGATATCCGTGTCTCGATGCCGAATCCGCGCTGGGAGGGCGTCTCCGAACAGATCGAGCGTGTATATCTCAAAGCTGGTGGGGAAGAACTCTTGCGAACGATTATGATCGCGAAGGTCGCCAATGGCACCACGGTGCTTACGCGCATCCATCACCGGCAGACGCCGATGTTCATTTTGGACGGGCGCGCCGACGCCGGTCCGGTGTGGATTTCCGAAGCGCTGTACCAAGAGCGAATCGGCGCGCCGATCTCCATGGTGACCATTCCGCCCGCGCAAAACGAAACGGCCGCGTATGAAGCGGCCGAGATTCGCAATGCGCCCCACGCGCGCGCAGCGCAGGCGTTTTTGGAGTTCTTGCAATCGCCGAAGGCACGCGCAATCTATGAATCGTACGGATTTGGCCCACCAGCACGTTAGGGAGGTTATAAGGTGAATCGCAGCTCTTTCTTGACGTCTTCCGCCTCGCTTGTCGCGATCTCCGGGTCGCTTGCCGACGCGGCTGCGGACGTACCAGGCGGAACGCATCTTGTCGAACGCCGCGCGGATTTCGATGAAGCGGCGTTCACGCGGCTCGTTGGGAGGCCGGCCGACGTGCGCATCGTCATCGAAGCGGTTTCGTTTCATCCGCCGGTCTTCGCGAATATCAAGAACGGACTCAACGGCCTCCAGTTCGGTTTCGGCTATTCGCCGTCTCGCATCTCCCTCGCGTTCGCTCCGCACGGTCCGTCGAGCGCGTACACGTACAGTGATTACGTGTGGAGCAAATACAAACTCGGCGACTTCTTCAAACTGAAGGATGCAGACGGCAATACGATTGCGTCGAACGTGTTTCTCATGCCCGCAAAAGCAGTCGACGCCTCGAAGGATCCGGATAGCGAAGACAGCTTGTATCAGGACACTTCGATTCAATCGCTGCAAAAGCGCGGCGTGATCTTCCTGACGTGTCATACGGCGGTCGAAGAGCAGGCGCGCGCACTGATCAAAGGCGGCGCGGCGCCGTCGGGCATGAGTCCGAGCGACGTTGCCGACGACATCCTGACGCACCTCATTCCGGATACGCACGTCGTTCCGTCGATGATGGGCACCGTCATGGTGCTGCAGCAGCGCTACCACTACGGTTATCAGACCGTCGACTTCACGTAAGATGCCGCGTCTTTCTTTCCTGTTTGCGTTCGCGTTTGCGCTGGCGCTCGCAGCTTGCGGCGGCGGCCAACCCGCAACGTCGTCGCCGGCTGCATCCGCGACGTTCGATCCGAAGGCCGTGCCGACCGGAGAGGTCGGATATATGGTAAGCTACGGACACGAACTCATCGTTCATACGCGCGCGCATCTGGGCCGATTCGTCACTGCGAATATGGATTGCCAGGCGTGCCACGTGAATGCGGGCACGAAGGCGCGCGGCGGAACGTTCGTCGGCATCGCGGCGCAGTTTCCACAATGGAACGCGCGCGCAAAACGCGTCATCTCGCTACAGGACCGGCTCGCGGAGTGCTTCCTGTATAGCATGAACGGCCGTCCGCCTGCGTACAACAGCCGCGATATGGAAGCGATGGTCGCCTACATCACGTATCTTTCGCGGGGAACGGCGATCGGCGCGAAACCCGATCCGAGCGCGCGCATCGCGCATTTCGATCCGCCAGCAAAGCCGGATCCTGCGCGCGGCGCGACGATCTACACGCAGAAATGCTCGATGTGCCACGGCGCGAACGGCGCCGGGTCCGCCGCGTTTCCGCCGCTGTGGGGCGCAACCTCGTTCAATAACGGAGCGGGCATGCACCGGTTGTGGACGATGGCCGGATTCGTGCGCTACAACATGCCGCAAAACGCACCGGGCACGCTGAGCGATCAAGAAGCGTACGACGTTTCGGCGTACGTGCTGTCTCACTCGCGTCCGAAATTCGATAAAAGCAAGATTGTGGCGTTTCCGAGTCTGCATGCCGGCTATTTCTGACCCGCGCATTCGCACGCTCGGTTTGCAAACGGGGCTTGCGATCGAGCGTGGGCGCGCTACCGTTCGCGAGCACGGCGATGCGATCTCGGTCCATACGCCGAGCAACCCCGGCTATTACTTCGGAAACCTCTTGATATTCGATCGTCCGCCGGGCGTTGGCGATGAACTTCGCTGGCCGATGCGTTTTGCGCAGCTCTTCGCCGGCGATCCACGCGTGCGGCATGCTGCGTTCGCATGGAGCGGGGACGACGCGTCGTACGCGGACGCTTTTATCGAACGCGGATACGTCGTCGAGGAACGTGCCGTCTTGACGGCAGCGCAGACGCGGGAATATTCGGTGCCTGAAGACTTGCAAGTTCGCCCGCTCGACAGCGATAGCGACTGGGACGCGCAGCTTGCGCTTGGGCTTGCAGCGCGTGAAGACGCCCACGAGCCGGAGATGTACGCGCGCTTCAAGCAGGCACAGGTTGCATATCATCGCCGCTTCAGCGAAAGCTCCGGCGTCTGGCTCGGCGCATTCGACGGCAATCGCCTCGCAGGCAGCTGCGGTATTTATTCCGTCGACGACGGTATTGCGCGCTACCAGGACGTGGGCGTCCTGCCGCAGTATCGCAACCGCGGCATTGCGCGCGGCTTGATCTGCGCTGCGGCAAAACTCGCGCGAGAACGCTTTGGGGCAACGCAGCTCGTCATCGTCGCCGAGGCAAGCGACTTTCCCCGCA
The DNA here is from genome assembly GCA_035294905.1 of Vulcanimicrobiaceae bacterium. Taxonomy (GTDB): domain Bacteria; phylum Vulcanimicrobiota; class Vulcanimicrobiia; order Vulcanimicrobiales; family Vulcanimicrobiaceae; genus DATGJX01. Next base: position 6,210 of record DATGJX010000025.1, read on the forward strand.
GAATCTACGAGCGCTGCGGGTTTACACTCTATCAGCGCGAATGCGTGCTTTGGATCGCCGCTCGATAGTTCATTGATGACTTCAACCGCAGTCTCCGACCGCCGCGTGCGCGTGCATTCGGCGCTTCCCGGCCTCTTGTTGTGCCTTGCCGTCGCGATCCTCGCGTATGCGCTCGGACGGCTCGTTCCACTTGTCGGCGGACCGGTATTCGGCATCGTGCTCGGCGTCATCATCGCCGTCGTGCGTAAACCTGGTGACGGGCTTGCTCCAGGAATCAAATTCGCGAGCAAGCAGCTGCTGCAGCTTTCCATCATCCTTCTCGGCTTCAATCTGCAATTGCAGGAAGTCGTCGGCGGCGGTCTGCGTTCGCTTCCCGTCATGCTCGGCACGCTGTTCATCGTGCTCACCGCAGCGTACATCGTCGGAAAGGTGCTCGGATTGGATCGCGATTTGCGCCGGCTGCTCGGCGTCGGCACGGCGATTTGCGGCGGGTCCGCGATAGCGGCAGTTTCGAGCGTCATCGACGTGAGTGAAGCGGACGTCGCTTATGCAATCTCCGCCGTTTTTTTGTTCAACGTGCTGGCCGTGCTGTTGTTTCCGCCGATTGGCCATCTGCTCGCGCTCTCGCAACACGCGTTCGGTCTGTGGGCCGGAACGGCTATCAACGACACCTCGTCCGTGGTTGCGGCGGGATTCGCGTATGGACACGCAGCCGGCAATCAGGCCGTCATCGTGAAGCTCACCCGTACGACGCTCATCATTCCAATCGTGCTTTTTTACGCCGGCAAACGCATTTGGCACGCGCGCGCAAACGGTGAGGGCATCAAGTGGGTGCGCATTATTCCGTGGTTCATTTTGTGGTTCATCGCGGCGGCGGTGCTCAACACGTTCGGCGTGGTTCCGCCGGCGCTGCATTCGGCGATTGGAGATTGCGCGTTGTTTCTGATCGTCGTCGCGCTGACGGGAGTCGGGCTTTCCGCGGACGCGAAGGGCATCCGCGCTGCGGGCGTGCGTCCCTTGCTGCTGGGCTTCGTGCTGTGGGCACTGATTGCCGCGAGCAGTCTTGCGATCGCGCACGCCTTTTCGATAACGGGCTCATGAACGAATCGGCAGGGCTGCTTGCGCCGCAGCGATCTCGGCTCGAGCGCGGTTTCAGCGGGGTTTGGGAAACGCGGAGATGACGTGGTGTCGAAAGCGCTGGACCAGCTCGGGCTGGTAGCGCGACGGATCCCAGAGCAGCCCGACGCTGCGGCGGCAGATCGGCTCGCTGATGCGCAGCTGCGGCGGCGTGCTTTCCGCGGGTGAACTCGCGGCCGGGATGATTGCGAGGCCAAGTCCGGCTGCGACCAAACCGCGCAGCGTGGCGATTTCCTCGCCTTCAAATGCGATCTTCGGCGTAAAGCCTGCTTGCTCGCAAAAATGATCCGTCAGCGTACGCAGGCCATACCCCTCGCGAAGGCAGACGAACGTGTCGTCGTGCAATTCCGCAAGCTTCACGGATGCGCGCCTTGCGAAGCGGTGGTCGTGCGGAACCACCAGGAAGAGCTCCTCGGATGCGAGTTCCATCGATTCGATGCGGTCGCTCGTCGGCGGCACCGGCGAAACGAGCGCGAGGTCGACGTCACCCGCTTCGAGTTCTTCCAAGATGATGTGCGACGCGTTCTGCAGCGACTGAAAACGCGCCCGCGGATGCTGTTGGCGGAAGCTCGCAATGAGATCGGGAACGACGGTCGTGCCGAGCGCGTGTGCGAACCCGAAGGCAATGACGCCTGCGTCGCGGTCGGCAAGATCGGTAATTTCGCGGCGGCCGTCCTGCAAAGCGCCGAGCGCCCGCTCGATGTGGCGCAAGAACGCCTTGCCGTAGCGGTTCAGCTTCACCGAACGGCCGCGATGGTCGAATAGCGCGACGCCGAGGTCACGCTCGAGCCGCGAAATCGCCCTGCTGAGGGCCGGCTGGGTGATCCCGAGTTCCTCGGCGGCTTGGCTCACGTGCTCAGTCCGCGCTACCACGCGGAAGTACTCGAGTTGCTGGAGCTCCATTGCGGGAACAAACTTATAACCTTAAGAACATAAACCTTGCGTTGAACCGGCATTGGAGGGCAAGGTCTGCCGCGGTAAGATGAGGGGAGGCCGTGGCCGCTGGTAAAACAGTGGGGTCGCGGGCCGTTGTCCTTTCGTTCTGAAGTTTTGTAGGGAGTTGCACGCCGGTGCCGGACACGATGGTTCAAGTTACGCTCCCCGAGATGGGCGAGTCCGTCACGGAAGGCTCCATCGTCGAATGGCGCAAGAAAGTCGGCGACTTCATCAGCGAAGGCGAGCCGCTCGTCGACGTCACCACCGATAAAGTCGACGTCGAAGTTCCCGCAACCGCGTCGGGCGTCGTCAAACAGATTCTCGTCGCCGAGGGCGCGACCGTCGGCGTCGGCACCGTGCTCGCCGAAATCGATCCGTCCGCAAAACCAAACGGTGCCGCCGTCCCTGGTCATGGTGACCCTTCTATACCTCAGGGCGGGGCTTCGTCGAACCACGCCGAGCCCGTCGAGGCGCGCGAGCCACGCATCGTCACCGTTACGCTTCCGGAAATGGGCGAATCGGTTACCGAAGGTTCGATCGTCGAATGGCAAAAGCACGCCGGCGATTATGTGAACGAAGGCGATCCCATCGTCAACGTCACCACCGACAAAGTCGACGTCGAAGTTCCCGCAACCGCGTCGGGCGTGATTACCAAGATCGTTGCCGCCGAAGGTGCGACGGTTGCCGTCGGCGCGCCGCTTGCAGAGATCGATGCGAACGCCGTTGCGAAACCGAACGGCGCGGCCCTTCGACAAGCTCAGGGTGCTTCGATACCTCAGCATGACAGTGCTTCGATACCTCAGCATGACAGTGCTTCGATACCCCAGCATGACAAAGCGGTCGGCGAAAGCTTTGCGACGCCGCAAGCGCGGCGCATCGCGCGCAAGATGCAAATCGACGTGACGCGCGTCAAAGGCAGCGGCCCGCAAGGACTCGTGCTGCGCTCCGACGTCGATACGCAGGGCCCGTCGTTGCCGAAAATTGCCGCAACTGCAACCGCCGCGCAGCCGCAATTGCCGCCGATTTCGGCAGAGACGAAAGTCACGCAGCTCAAGGGCCCTGCCGCCGCGCTTACCGGCTACATGGAACAGAGCCTCACGATTCCGACGGCGACCAGTTTCCGCACGCTCGCCGTCGACGTGCTCGATGCGCGCCGCAAAGAACTCAATGCGGGCATCAAAGCCGCGGGCCGCAGCGAAAAGATTTCATTCACGCACGTCATCGCGTATGCGCTCGTCCGCGCGGCGCACGAGATGCCGTTCATCACGCACCATTTCCGCCGCGACGGCGATCGACCGGTGCGCGTTGAACCCGGTATTCACCTCGGACTTGCGGTCGATGCGGAGCGCAAGGACGGCACGCGTTTTCTGGTGGTGCCGGTCATCAAGAACGCCGACGCGCTCGACTTCGTCCAATTCCGCGCCAAATACGAAGAACTCGTCGTAAAGGCGCGCGAGAACAAACTCATCGCCGACGATTTGCAAGGCGCATCGTTCACGCTGACCAATCCGGGCGGCATCGGCACGTCCGCATCGGTACCGCGCCTGATGGCCGGGCAAGGTGCGATTATCGCCGCCGGCGCGATCGGCTATCCGCCGGGCTTTGCGAGTGCGAACGAGGCGACGCTCAAACAACTCGGCGTGAGCAAAATCATGCAGATGACCTCGACGTACGATCATCGCGTGATTCAAGGTGCGCAATCCGGTGAATATCTGCGGCGCATCGACGAGCTGCTGCAAGGCAAAGACGGTTTTTACGAATCCGTGTTCTCGTCGCTGGGCTTGCAGGCAGGTCCCGCGCCGAAAGCTGCGACGAGCGCAATGCCCGCACTGGTTACGCCGGCGCCGGCTTCGCAGCAGTTACCGGCGCCGTCCGACGAAATGCTGCGCGCCGTCGCCGCCGGCATGGCAATCGTCGCGGCATATCGCACGCACGGACATCTCGCCGCGAATCTCGATCCGCTCGGCACGCCGCCCATCGGCGATCCCTCGCTCGAACCGTCGAATTGGGGCCTGACGCCTGCGTTGCAAGCGGCAATCCCCGCCTCCGTTCTGCGTGTCAAGATTCCCGGGAACACGCTTGCCGACGTGCTGCC
>DATGJX010000026.1:0-7352 GCA_035294905.1 Vulcanimicrobiaceae bacterium
TACTACTACGGTTACTACGACATCGAGTTTTACACCAAACAAGGTCTCACGCTCGGCTATAACGGATCCATCACGCCGAAGAGCGGCAAGCGAACGACGAACATTTCGGTTCAGCGCGTCGAAAACAAACTCAACGTCGGCGGATCGACGACGCAATACAACGCCTCGCTGCAAGACCTCGAGAATTTCTCGCAAACGTTGCGCGGCCAGTTCGCCTACAACTATCAGGGCAACTACGGTCCGCTGAGCAGCATCCCGCCCACCAGCAACGCACAGGCGACCGTCACGCATTCGAGCGGCACCGAATCACAGAGCTACACGTACAATCACTCCGGCACGGGCGGCACCGCTTCCTCGCAAGGCTTCGGCTTCTCGGATACGCGCAGCTTCGGAATCGAACTGCAGAACAGCTTCAATGCGACGGTCACGCGCAGCAACTCGTCGTACGGCGGATTTTTCAGCTCGAACTCGACCGGCTCGGTAAACGATCAGCTGCACTGGGCGAGCCGAGGCGCGGATTACATGCTCACGTTCGACAAAACATATGCAACGCAGCCGTTCGGGGTCAACAAAGAGCCCGAGCTGCAAGTCCGGCCAGACATCTTCATGCCGCACTTCATCTTTCCGCTTTCACCCACGTTGACCATCGGCCAGTACAGCGAACCACAGACGCCGGAGACGACTTCGCGCGCCGACATCGCGCTCAATATGGGCCCGCTGCTGTACCGTTCATTCCTCGGCGATTTCACGGCGAACGCCACCGTGAATCAGTTCGCATACGGCACGGGCGACTTGAAGGCGAGCGTGCAGCAGCAGATGTCGCTGAACACGCAGATCGGCAACCACGTCACCAACAACGTCACGTACAGCGAAACGAACTACAACGGACCGGCCGCGGTGCCGTTCTCGACGCTGGACTTGCAAGACAGTCAGAACACGAAGTTCGCGTCGGACATCATCCGCATTTTCAACGGCGACATTTATAATTTGAACTTTACCTGGACGACGTCGTTCAACGGACTGGCGCAGCCGGTTTCCTATCAGCTGGCGGCACGTCCGACGCAGCAGACCTACGTTGCGCTGCAAGGCAGCTATTCACCCGGTCCCGGCCTTGGATTCCAATCGACGAACGTGCAGTTTTCCACGCCGTTCGGCCGCGGCTCATGGCTGCAGTTCGTGGGCGACGTGGACTGGACGAATCACGCGCGCATCGAGAACAAAAGCATCTATTACAGCCGCATCATCGGCGACTGTTACGAAATCCAAATGCAATACAACGAAAACTCGCGCACGGTGAACGTCACGATGAATCTGCTCGCGTTCCCGTCGTACGGGACGAGCTTCGGCTTGAACACCGGCGGCGGATCGATTATTCCGTCGTCGTTCAACGGCTACAACACTCCTTACTGAGACAGAGGGGCGACGCCGGCGGCGGGAAGCGGCCGCAGGCATCTTGCGGGCGCGGCAGCCGAGGAGTAAGGTGATCGGACACGACTCGGGAGATGACTATGAAGCGTTTCTCCGTACTCTGCGCCGCATTCGTCATTGCAGCCGCGGCGGTCGCCCTTGCAGACCAAGGTCCGACATACACCGGCCCGATGAGCGCCTCTGAAAAACAGTTTGTCGCCGGCATCCAGGCAGATCTCATGAAGCGGTTTCCGACGGCCGCGGACGCCGTTCGCGCCGGCTACGTGCGATACACGAACGAAGACGCCACGGGCGCAATCAGCTACGCAAATATGCAGTGGCAGTCCGCAGACGTTCTCCACCCAAGTCAACTGTGGTACGACAAGAACGGACAGCTGCTCGGCGCCGACTTCTCCGTGCAGACCGATTCGAATACTCGGCCGGCGAAGTTCGGCGTAAACCCGGGCCGCTGGGTGGAATTCGACGATCACGTGCATTGGGTCGGACATGACGCGAACGGGCAAGCGACGTACGACAACTACGTCATGGCAGACAAATTCAAAGCCGCAGGCGGCGACCCCGCGCACCCGACCGCTGCGGACTTGGTGCGCATGCACAAGGTCGACAAGACTTCGGACGTGGCGACTGTTTTCGACATGCCGCGCATTTGGGATCTGATCGTCTGGGTAAGGCCCAATCCCAGCGGCGCGTTCGCAGAAAAGAATCCGCTCGTCAAACCCTAGCGCACGCGCGAACTAGGGTACGTCGCACTGCGGATGCCCGCAGCCGCAAACCTCACTTTCGATGCCGCCTTCCGCGCAGTCCTTACAGGACTGGCTGCAGTATTCTTCGACCTGTATTTCCGCCGTCAGGGTGCAGTTGCACAAATCGTGCGCGCATTCGATGGTCTCGTGCATGGCGAGTCTATACCCCTTAGGGGATGTTGATCACTTCGCCGCCCGCAATCTGCGCTGCGGGATTCGAAACCTGCGGCCACCCGGGCGGGGGTACGGCAGTCCAAACATCGTCGAACGAGGTCGTGGTGTCGTACGTGCCGTTGGGCGGCATCCACGTTAAATCGTTGACGCCTTGCGACCCCGGCGCGTCGATGACTTGTCCGCCGGCTTGCGGGCCTGCGCTGGTAGGCGTTACCGTGAACCAGTTGATGTTCCACGTCCCGCTCACAGCGGGCGGCGCTGTGGTCGGCCCCGGGCTCGGCGACGGCGTCGGCGATGTCGTCGGCGACGAACTCGGCGAAGACGTCGCGCCCGCGAGGCCGCTAAATAGATGGCGATCGATTGTGATCGTGAATTGTGTCTGCGTGCTCGAGTTGAACGTGACGTAGAGTTGGTTGGGATTGAAGACGAGCGGAGGAGTCGGTACTTTGATCGTGCCGCCGCCCACGCCGGGCTGTGTAAGAAATTCGATCAGCGCTGCCTGCGGCGAGGTTTGACCGGGTGCGGCGAACACGATGATCTCGAACGAATACCCGAGCCAATTCTGCTGCGGATTGCCGTTGAAGGGGTAGGGCTGCTGGTTGGTGCCCGAGGTGTTCAGTGCGATGACATACCAGACGTTTGTGAAGTCCATCGGCTGATAGGTATTGAATTTGATCTGCATGAAGCCCGACGTCAGGCCGCCGGCGTTGGGCCGGTTGGGCGTTACTTGACGACCGCACGAAGCTAACGTGAGCGCTATCGCACAGAGCACCAAAATCAGTTTGCGGAACATCAGCACCTCCGTTCGCGCAGCCGAGCTGGCCATCGCTATGCTCAGCGCAATTGCGCTTGCCCTTGCCTTTCCGAAGACCCAGCAATCCTGGCTGGCGCCGCTCGGGGCGGCGGGCCTGTTCTGGGCATGGGAACGCCTCTCCTGGAAACGTAGCTTTTTTATCGCTTGGTTCGCCGGCACGATTTTTTTTGCCATCAACTTCGCGTGGTTCACCTACACGGTGGGCTCGTACGTGGGGGGGCTGGCCTTCGCGGTGGTGCTGATTCCCGCACTGCTCGAGGCGCTGAGCTTTGCACTGACCGCACTCTGCACGAAGCTCGCGTATCGCGTCGGGCCGGCATGGCTGGCACCCGCCGCAGCAGCGGCCGCCTTCACCATCTTCGAATGGCTCCGTTCAGTCGACGTGACCGCGGTGCCGTTTGCGCAAATCGGCTACTCGCAAACCTCGACCCCGCTTGCGATCTTCGCCGCGTACGCCGGCTCGTTCGGCGTCACGTTCATCGTCATGCTGCTCGGCGCGTACATCGCGCACGCCGTTTCGCGGCGCCGGGCCGTGCCGCTGGCGATCGTCGTGGCAATGGTCGGCGTCGGCTGGTACGCCTCCTACAGCGCATGGCCCGCGCGTCACTACGCTCCGCCCACGTTACGCGTTGCCGCAGTCCAAGGCAACATCGCGCAGAGCATCAAGTGGAACAAACAAGAGCTGCCGCGCAGCGTGGAGCGGTACGTTTCGTTGACGAGGATGCTTGCGCCGTTTCATCCGCAGTTGATCGTTTGGCCCGAAACGGTCATCACGACCGATCTGAACGACGTACCGTACAACTTTCCGTGGGGCGCAATGACGCCGGCGGAAACTCACTATTGGCGCGGCGTGCTGGCGGCGGATGCAAAGCTGAGCGCGCAGTTCGGCGCTCTTGCGCGATCGCTGCGCACGACGCTCGTCGTGGGCAGTTTGGATCGTCACTGGGGACCGGAAGGCCTGAAGGAGTACAACGCGCTCTACACATACGGGCCGAACGGCTTGCTGATCGACGTCTATGATAAGCGGCAGCTCGTACCGTTTGCCGAATCGCTTCCCGCGCCAGCGCTCTTTTCGTGGCTTCCCGACGCTTCGCTCATCGGTCGATTCGGCCACGGAACGCAGAACACGGTGATCCCGGCCGGTGCACTGCGTTTCGCGCCGCTGATTTGCTGGGAATCCGCGTTCGCCGATCTCATTCATGCACAGCTTCGAAACGGGGCGCAATTCCTCGTGATTCCCACCGACGACGCGTGGTTCGGCGAGAGCTCCGGCACGTTTCAGCACGCGCAGATCGCGCAGATGCGCGCGATCGAAACAGGCGAATGGGTCGTACAGGCGGCATCGACCGGCATCAGCGGCATCATTTCGCCACGCGGCGAGTGGACGCACGCGACGCAGCTCGACAAAGAAGCGCTGATCGTCGGCAACGTCGGCACTCCGCCGGGTTCGCTTTTTGCACGCATCGGGCCGAACCCCGTGATGTATGCGCTTGCGGCGCTGTACGTGTTTACGCTCGCAATCGGACTGCTGACGAGGCGGCGTGCATAACTGGGACTGGAAACGTATCGGCTGGATCGCCGGCGCGGTGCTTCTGATATGGTTCATCGTCGGCATCGAGCTGGCCGGGCGGGAAGTTGCGCCGCCGCCGCCCGGGTCGCAGCCGATCACGCTGCGCGGCGGACACGTCAGCGGAAATCACATCAGCACGCGTTCGTGGCGGTTCGATTATACGAAGGCGCAGATGTCTCCCGACGGCATTTTGGCAACGCTCGACGGAGTCAAGAACGGCGTCGTCTACAAAAAAGGCCAGCCGTATCTGAGCATCTCGGCCGAGCACGTTTCGGTGAACACGCAGACGCTCGACTTCACCGCTACCGGCGACGTGCACGTGGTGATGCTGCATCCCAAGGATCGCATCAGCAAATCGTTCGATTCGGATCTGGTGGAATGGGTGAACGCAACGAAGATGCTGCAGCTCATGCATCAGAGCTTGTTCCGCACCGGCGACCAAACGCTCAGGGTTGCGACGATTACCGTCGATTTCAACACCGACCAGATTCACCTCGGAAAGGTGAACGGCACCGTCGAAGCACCCGAACCATGAAGTGGCTGATTCTTCCGCTGCTGGCCGCAGCCGTGTTCTGCACGTCTTGCTCGGGAAAGGACGCGCATGCGCAATCACCCGACGCGCAGCCGTCGACGCAGCTGCTCATCGACTCGCGCGGCGTCGCGATGTCGCTGGCATCAGCCGTAAAGACGGTGAACTTCGTGCCGTTCATTCCTTCGGCACAAATCATTCGCGTCGCAGTGATTCCGCCGCTCAGCGATGCGCAAGACCATCGCGCAGTCCCGGGCATCGCCATAGAATACGAGAGCGGCGGCGATGCGCTGCTGCTTTCACAGTGGCTGCGCGGCGGACTTGCAATTGCGGTCGGGGCAGATGACCTCACCACGCGTCCGTGCGCCCCCGCCGCCTACAAAGCCGATGGCTTGCTGTGGACGACACGCAACGGACGAGTGATGACTCTGCAGCCCGATGGACCCGTGGTGGAGTCACGCATTGCGAACGAGGCAAACCGGCTGCTGCGCGCCGGCGCCTGCGGACGGCCGGTTAAGACTCTTTCTCGGCCTCTTCGGACTCGGCTCCCAGCTGTTTCTTTGCCTCGGCGATCAGCTTTTTGACCTTCTGACCGCCCTTGTGCCCGATCTCCTCGTAGAAGTCAGGCCCATACTTTTCTTTGACGACTTTGCCGCCTTTTTGGCCGATGGACTCGTAAAATTCGACCCCATGGCGCTGACGCGTCGCCTGCCCTCCTTTGCGACCTATCTCCTCGTAAAAGCCCGAGCCGTACCGGTCGCGTACCGTGTTGCCGCCTTTTTTGCCGGCCTCACGCACGGACATCTCGCCACCCGGCTCTTCTTTGTCCGGCTCGCCTTTGGTGGGTTTTGCCATTACTAGACCCCGGTGGGAAAAGAAAAAAAGTTAGGATGTCTTGCGTTTCAGCTTTTGGCCGCCTTTTTGACCAATCACCTCGTAGAACGAGGGACCATACTTTTCTTTGGTCGCCTCGCCGCCCTTGCGGCCGATTGCCTCGTAGAACTCGGTGCCGTACTTCGCCTTGACGCGCTCCCCACCGCGCTTGCCTGCTTCACGGACGGTCATGCCCCCTCCGGGACCCTGCGGATTCTCTTGAACTGCCATGCTAGTATCACACCTCGAAGTGAGAAATGTCACGGACTAAATACCCACTCGACCGCCTGTTAAACGAAGCAGCAGACAGGACTATCGTTCAGTGTTATCGACGGTGCTCGAAAACGCCGCTATTCTCGACGGCACGGCGCGTTCCGCTTATACCACAGACGTCGGATTGTCCGGCGATCGCATCGCGTTAATCGGCGATCTGCGCGAGCGGGACGCCGCGCTGCGCATCGACTGCAGCGGAAAAGTTCTCGCACCGGGTTTCATCGACGTTCATTCCCACACCGACGAGCTGTGGTTGGCGCTGCCGCGCTGCGACGGAAAAATTGCGCAGGGTGTCACGACCGAAGTCGGCGGCAATTGCGGAACGTCCGTAGCGCCGCTGTACGGACCTGCGATCGATCGCATGCGCAAGAGCGCGAAACGGTACGGCATCGAGGCCCAATGGCAAACGCTCGACGAATTCTTCTCGCTCGTCGAACGGCAAGGCGTTGCGCTGAACGTTGCCACGCTCGTCGGATTGGGAACGACGCGCGAAGCCGTGAGCGGCGACGACGAGCGGCGCCTGGAGCCGCACGAAATAGCGGCGCAAGCCGGTTACGTGCGCGATGCGTGCGAACACGGCGCCATCGGCGTTTCCAGCGGTCTCATCTACCCGCCGTCGCGCTATGCGGATCTCGACGAGCTGGTCGCGATGGCGGTAACGGCACGCGGCGCGAACGCACCGCGCTATGCGTCGCATATCCGCGATGAAGGCGACGGCGTCGTCGAAGCGATCGCGGAGGCATTGGAAGTCGGCACGCGCGCGGATGTAACCGTGCAGTGTTCGCATCACAAGGCCGCGGGAAAAAAGAATTGGGGCAAGGTGCACCGCACCCTTGCAAGTTTCGACGCGGCCAAGGCGCGCGGCGTGGAAGCGTACTGCGACGTCTATCCGTACGTTGCAAGCTGGACCGATTTAGCAACGCTCCTTCCGCCCGAAACGCGGTACGG
>DATGJX010000027.1:0-3744 GCA_035294905.1 Vulcanimicrobiaceae bacterium
CATGAACGGCGCGCCGAAGCAGGTGGAGAACGTCGCCTGCGGTTCCGTGACGCCGCGTTCCGTGCCGGCGACTTTGGCGGTATAGCCGGAAAGGAAGTGGTACATCGCCTGCTCTTTGGTGAGTTTGGCGACAGGCGGCAGCACGCCAAATGCGTCCGCCGTCAGCATGATGATCGTGTTTGCGTGACCGCCTTTGCTGCCCGGCACGACGTTCGGAATAAAGTCGATCGGATACGCGGAACGGGTGTTCTCGGTTTTTTCGTCCGAATCGAGATCGAGCTCGCGTGTGTGCTCGTCGTAAACGACGTTTTCCAGCACGGCGGCGAAACGATGCGACGCAGCCCAAATTTCAGGTTCGGCTTCTTTTGAGAGACGAATGACTTTCGCGTAGCATCCGCCTTCGAAATTGAAAACGCCGGTGTTGGACCAGCCGTGCTCGTCGTCGCCGATGAGCGGACGGTGACCGTCGGCGGAGAGCGTGGTCTTGCCGGTGCCGGAGAGGCCGAAGAAGATCGCTACGTCGCCGTCGCTGCCGACGTTCGCCGAGCAGTGCATCGGCAACGCTTCGCGCAGCGGCAGCAGATAGTTCATGACCGTGAAGACGGACTTTTTGATCTCGCCTGCATACTTCGTGCCGCCGATCAAGATCATGCGTTTGGCGAAATTCACGATGATGAACGTCGAGGAGTTTGTGCCGTCGCGTTTGGGATCGGCTTGGAAAAGCGCCGCGTCGACGACCGTGAACTCCGGCGCGAAATCATTGGGGACTTCATCGGGCACGATGAACAGATCGTGCGCGAAGAGATTGTGCCATGCGAATTCGGTGACGACGCGCACGGGCAGACGGAAATGCTCGTCGGCGCCGACGTAACAATCGAGCGAGTAAACCTCACGCTCCCAGAGATACGCGCTCACGCGCTCCCAAAGCGCTTCAAAAACTTCCGGCGCGATAGGGCGGTTGGTGTCTCCCCAATCGATGTGCGATTCACTCGAAGGCTCTTTGACGAAGAACTTGTCCTTGGGCGAGCGGCCGGTGTGCGGGCGGGTGTCGACGATCAGCTGACCGTCGTTACCCAGAACCCCTTCGCCGCGGCGAAGCGCGTGTTCGACGAGTTCGGCAACCGAAAGATTCTCGTACACGTGCGCCGCTTTGAACTTCTCCGGAACCGTCAGTATGGCCATACTCCCTTACAAGTGAAGACGATGACTTAGGTAAGGCGGTAGAGCGAGCCTGCAGGGCCTGCGCAGCCAATAGTCCTAACCCTGCGCCATGGGACGCACCACGGCTTTATTCTGCGTGCTGCTGCTTGCCGCCGGAACAGCGGCTTGGGCCGCCATACCGTTCCACTTCGGATTCTACCCCGCCGGGCCGCTCGACGGTATTACCGATGTACCCGGCGTGCTCGTTTCGCATGTGACAAAAGTCGATGGAACGAGCATTCGCACGGGCGCAACGGCCATTTTGCCCAACGCGGATCCGTGGAGTCACAAGGTGTCTGCGGCTGCCATAGCGTTCAACGGCAACGGCCAGATGACGGGAACGCAGTGGGTGAACGAAGCCGGATTCCTAGAGACGCCGATAGTGCTTACCGACACGCTCGACGTCGGGCGCGCCTACGACGGCGTAATCAGCTGGATGATGCAGCAGCATCCCGAGATCGGTGTGCGCGACACGGTGCCGTTACCTGTGGTCGCCGAATGCGACGACCAATTTCTGGACGACACGACGGCACGCGCAGTCGTGGCGAGCGACGTCGTGAAAATGCTGGATTCCGCGAAAAGCGGCCAATTCACGCGCGGCGGTGTCGGTGCGGGAACCGGCATGAGCGCGTTCAGCTTCAAAGGCGGCATCGGATCCGCGTCGCGCGTGCTGCCGAAGGATCTCGGCGGTTACACCGTCGGCGTGCTCGTCAACGACAATACCAGCGGCGGCGGTACGCGAAAGTTGCTGACGATCGACGGCGTCCACGTCGGCGCCCGTTTGGCGAATGAGTACTTGCCGCAGTTTCATCGAAAAGTCTCGGCGCTCATGCATGGGCGGCCTGCGTACGGCAGCATCATCATCGTCGTCGCAACTGACGCGCCGCTCGATTCGCGCCAGTTGCACGCAATTGCATTGCGAGCAGGTCTTGGCATGGCTCGCACGGGCCTGTACAGCTCGGTGGGAAGCGGCGATTTGTTCCTGGCATTCAGCACCGGATACGTGTTCGAGCGCACGCCGAGCTACGACATCGCCGCGCCGCGCACGCGCATCATCCAAGACGACGGCACCATGAATGCGCTGTATTTGGCGACCGTGGAAGCCACGGAAGGTGCAATTTACGACGCACTTTTCAACGGAAAAACGACGACAGGCAAGAACGGCGACACGGTCTACGGGCTGCCCGTACCTCGCGTGATGCAGATGCTGCGCGCCGCCGGCGTGCAGTGAGTTTTATCGAAACGCCGCGCCTGCTGATCCGCAAGTGGCAGCTTCCGCGCGACCTGGATGACGCGTTCGCCGTCTACGGCGACCCGGAAACGATGCGTTTCATTCCGAGCGGCGCCGTCACGCGCGAGCGTGCTCATAGCTACATCGAACGCAAGATCGCGCACGATGAACGCGACGGTTTCGGTATCTGGCCCGTCGTGCACAAGGCCGACCATCGGGTTATCGGTGAATGCGGGGTCACGCACATCGAAGGGACTCGACCCGAAATCGAGATTGCCTGGATTTTCAATCGCGCGTACCACGGGCAAGGCTACGCGACTGAAGCCGCGCGCGCGGTGATGGAATTTGCGTTTGCGGAGCTGCAAATCGCTCGCCTGTACGCGCTCATCGATCGGTTCAACGCGCGCTCGATCGCGCTTGCGAACCGGTTGGGCATGCGATACGATCGCATCATCCGCGCATACAAGCGCGACCTGATGCGTTACGAACGGGTGCGGCCATGAAAGTTCAGCTTGGCGTCGTCGGGCATTTCGGTCTTGCGGTGAAGGACCCGCGGAAGAGCGCGGAGTTTTGGACGAAGAACTTCGACCTCGAGGAGATGTTCGAGTTCGACGGCGGCGTCGGTCTGACGAACGATGCGATCACCATCGTGCTGTTCACGGGAACGCCGCATCCGAAGACGATCGAGCACATCTCGTTTCATGTGAAGAACATGCGGGCGTTGCGCGAAGCGTTGGAATCGCTGAAGAAGAACGGCGTAAAACTCGAAGATCCGGGCGACGAGATCGGCCCGGAAGCGCCCGGTTCGCCGCATATGGGCCTCTGGTTCAGAGATCCGGACGGTTATCGTTGGGAACTGTCGGTTCAAAACGGCGCGAATGAAGCCTAAGGTATGGCGCTCGTGTACGGCGTCGTGAATATCGGTGCCACGGGCACCTTCGTCGTGCGTAACGCCGCACGGTCGCGAGCAGTCTTTCGCGATGAGCTGATGCGCAAGCTTCCGGCCGGAACGGAAGTGATGTTTTGCAACGGGCGCGACGTGTTGCGGCTGGAAGCGGAAAACCCGTTTGCCACGGAGCCGGCAGACTCGACTGTCGTTCGATTCGTGAGCATCCTGTCGAAGGCCGGCGCAGTCCGAACTCCACTGCCTGTTGCGTTTGTCTTCGGAACGTACCGCCGCGACATGAAGACGATTTCTTACCTCGGCAAGATCGACGCGCTGTTCGGTGCGCCGGCCACGACCCGCAATTGGAACACGATGCTGGCGCTCGTGAAAATCCTGAAGACGTCCTAACCGCGCATTGCCAGCGAAG
>DATGJX010000028.1:0-12197 GCA_035294905.1 Vulcanimicrobiaceae bacterium
TCGACAAAGACGGAATGCACCTTGGCTTGAATCGACGCGACGCTCATGCCGCGTTCGCCGATGTATTTCAGCTGTTCGGCGTAATCGTTGTGTGAGAGCTTGAACTCGCAAACCTCGATGCAGCCGGCACCGTGCGCTTTATACCGATCGACGTCTTGCTTGAACGGCCACGGCCACGTGGTGAACTCGCTGTAACCGAATCTGGGGCGCGCCAAAATATTACTCCTTCGAGAACTCCAGCAGGCAAAATCCGTGCCGGTCTATCTGCAAAGGATACCCAACGCGCAGATGCTCCTCGCGGTATTCCGTTGCGTCGATCCATTCGGAACGTAAACTGTTGTACACGCGAAGCTTGTGAAAGCCGCGCAGCAGCGGCTGGTCGAGCGAAAGCGCCGTCGTCACCGTACGGTCGCGCGTGTTGCCGACGAGAATCACCGCCCCGTCTGACCGTATCAAGCCGACGACGCCCGCCTCTTCTCCGGTCACGTGCAGCGCCGATGAAATGTCTTCTTCATAGCACTGCTCCCTGGGGGCGGAGTCGAACGGGTAATTCGTGTAGACGGCAAGGGCTTCCAACCGTACCGCGAACCACGAGATGTCTTTCCCGCGCAGCGGCAGGTTGCGCACGGCCAGCCATTTCCAGTCGCGCGCAAGCCGCGGCACGAGATTCGGTTTGCTGCCGGACATGTCCAAGCCGCCGGCGCCTTCGATGGCTGCCCATACGTAGCGCGGCGGAAACCACGGCGAGAGCATCATTCCTTGATTGACGAGCGTCTCGCCGTGCAGCCATTCCGAGAATTGTCCCGGAACGGTGTTATTGCGCAGCGGATCCGCCGAGTAGTGACGGAAACTCGTCGAGAGCGCGTACGCCATGAACTCCGGATTGAACGGCGCCGCCGCAAATGCAAACCAAAACGTGACGCCGACCCAAATGCCGCCGAGCAGGCCGAAGCCGTGCGTCGGGCCGTACATGATCGACGTGCGTGGGACGGTGTGAATGCCCGCATCACTCCAAAACTCCGGCACGGAGAGCCTCGAGATGATGCGCGCCGCCGTATCGCGATCCGCCACGCCGAACATCACGGGGAACACCAAGTCCGACGTCACGTCGCTGCGTTTGGTTCCGTCGATGTCGATGTTCAAATAGTACAAGCCGCGCTCTTTATCGAGCAGGTGCTCGTTGATCGAATCCCGCAGCGCCTGCGCTGCCTGGTCGTACTTGTCGCACTCGTCGTGATGCCCGAGCACCTCGGCCATCATGCAGACCGTCTTGAGCGCGGCGTAGCACTCCGAATTGACCTCGGTCGTTGCACCGGAAAGCCGGTAATTCTCGATGACGTTCCGCCAGCCGACGATGCCGCGCACATCCGTCGAGTCGGACTTGCACCACACCAGACCCTGCTCGTTGCGCTGGCTGAGAATGTAATCCGCCATGCGCAGCACTTTCGGATACACGTATTCCAAAAACTCACGATCTCCGGTCGTATTGTAATGATGCCAGCACGCCAGCATGATCAAAGGTGTGTCGTCGTTGATGTTCAGGCCGTCATCGTGGCTCTCGCCCGTGCGAATGTCGAAATATTCGGTCACCATTCCATCGGGTTCGATGTGGTCCGCATACCACAGCAGCGATTCACGTGAAAAGTTCGGCGTGATGTAGTCGGACCCGAATGCAAACCACGCGGTGTCGCGCCCGACGCTGTTGTTGGAGCGCGCCGGATCGTTGGTGAACGCCCAACCCTGCGGAGAAAGCAGTTCGACGCGAAGCATGTTGGCCTTCGCCCAGAGTACGCCCCGATTCACCTCGGGGTCGGGCGTCAGCACGATGGCGCGTCCGAGGACGCCGTCGAAGTGCGCGCGCGTTTGCTCCAGCGCGTCTTCGGCTGTTGGTAAGCTTTCGAACACGCTGCGCGCGCGGTCTGCGCCTTCCAGCGAAAACGTCAGCGTAAAATGAAGGCTTGCGGTTTCACCCGGGCGCAAGCGATGACTCAGGTGAAAGATGCCCGTAACGTCCGCAGCGGCCGTCGTGATGCAGCGATTCGAAAGCTTTCCCGGAAACTGCTGCGCGTTCGCTTTTTCGGTGTCGAGCGTCACTTCGTAGCTCGCCGGTTTCACGGAGCACGCCGCGTAGCGGACGATCTGGTCGGACTCTTCCGTACGGACTACGATGGCGTTGTGCCTCGCGCTGTATTCCACGCCGACGCTCCCGGTAAAGCTTCCGCGCAGCTGAAGTGAAGCGTACGTGCCGATTTGAACGTCGTCCTTGCCGTCGTTCGTGAGGTCGACGCAGAAGTATCCTGCGGGCGGATCGACCGTGCGACGATCTTCGCCGCGCGGCGCGCCGCTGAGCACGAAGATGTCTTCGTGTATCGTCACGCCGTTCGAGAGCTCGAAGAGATGCTCTTGGTGATCGGGATGGACGACGAACCGCCCCTGGTTCGGCGTAAGCGCAATGCCGCTGCGCTCGTCCCAATGATGCAGCACCAGCGTTCCGAACATGAGCGCGCCCGCCTCGATCGACCAAAACTTCTCGACGGCGCCGGTGGGTTTGATCCGCATCGTCGCCTTCGGGCCGCCCAATGTGCTCCCGGCGGACATTTGGTGGTCCGAGATCTCATACGTCGAGATCTCATGCCCCGGCCCGCTAACTTTCGCTATCATTCTTCGTCATCGCGAAACGACTTATCATCGTGACACCAGTGGCACCACTGTTTGCGGCGGGTTGCTATAAACTGCCGGATTGTTTGCTCATTCCTCCGTCAATGAACAACGACGCGCCGGTGACGTATGCGGCATCTTCGCTTGCGAGGTACACACACAGCTGCGCGACTTCCTCCGGGCGGCCCATTCGCCGCATCGGAATTTCTCTCAGCAGCGCGTCCATCTTTTCCGGATCGCGCTTGACCGAGGTGTCTATCGGTGTGTCGACGGCGCCGGGACAAACGTCGTTCACAGTGATGCCGTACGGCGCGAGCTCGACGGCAATGGTGCGCGTCAGCATGCGAATCGCGCCTTTGGTGGCACAGTACGCGGCGTTGGTCGGCATCGTGACGTCTTCGTGAACCGACGAGATGTTGATGATGCGTCCGCCGCGTCCTTGCTGCGCCATCTGCTTTGCTGCGAGCTGACAACCCAGCCACGTACCCGTTAAATTGACGGCGACGATCTTTTCGTAGATCTCGAGCGGCATCTCGATGAACGGATGCTGCTGCTCTATGCCGGCGTTGTTCACCATGACGTCGACTTTTCCGTATCGCTGCACCGCGGCTTCGATGAGCTGCTGCATCTCTTGCGGCTTGGAAACGTCGGCCCCGACGTCGCAAGCCGATCCGCCGAAACCGCCGATCTCGAGCGCCAACGCCAGCGCCGGACCCCGGTCACCGTGATAATCGATGACGATTTTCGCGCCCTCGCGCGCCATGGCAAGGCAAATCGCTCTGCCGATGCCCGTGTCGCCCCCGGTCACGATTGCCACTTTGTCGCGCAGGCGCAGCCCGGTTTCTCGGGTGACCTCGGCGCGCTCGGTGCGCACACCAAAAACCGAAAGCAGATTCTTCATCAGCGCTTCCTCGCGAGAGCAGCGGCCCCGGCGGCTGCACCCACAAGGGCGAGCGCGCCGAACACCAGATATCCGCGCAGGATAATCCGGCGACGCGCTTTTTCCTTGTCCGGCATGAACCGCAGTTCGGGATACGCGTCGTCGCGACTGTAGCCGCGATCGTCGATAGCCATCTTCATCACCTCGGCCGGATGAAGCGCCTGCCGTCCCGTGGTCTGCATGATTTGCTCTCGGCAGCTGAACCCGTCGGCGACGACGATGGTCTGCGGCTTGGCGGCGCGCACCTTCGGCAAAAGCACGCGCTCACCGCAGGTGATCGACATGTCGTAATGGCTTTGCTCGAAACCGAATGCGCCCGCCATGCCGCAGCAGCCGCTATCGAGCTTTTCGTAATCCATCTGCATCTGCCCGAACACGTGCGTTTCGGATGTCGGATCGAGCACCGCTTTCTTATGACAGTGCTCGTGAACGATCGCATGACGCTCGAACTTGGGCGGTTTGTAGTGTGCGTCTTTCTCCGCCTTTTTGTTGAGAAACGCTTCGAGGGTGAACGCCTGAGCCGCCAGGCGATACGCGTCCATGTCGTTTCCGAGCAGATTCTGCATCTCGTCTTTGAACACCGAAAGGCACGAAGGCTCGAGGCCGACGACCGGAACGCCTTCGCGGATCAGCGGACGCAGATCGTCGAGGATCGCTCGCAATTGCCGTTCCGCTTGATCGAGCAGTCCGTAGTCGTACAGTGGACGGCCGCAACAGATTTGATGCGGCGGAATCAGCACGCGGTAACCGGCATCTTCCAGCACCTCGACGGCGGCCTGCGCAGTCTGCGGGTGGAAATGATTGTTCCACGTGTCGGCCCAGAGAATTACGCGCTCGCTGCCGGTGCCGCGGGGTGTGTGCTTCTCGAACCACGAGCGGAATGTGTGATCGGCGAACATCGGTATGTGGCGCTCCGGCGCAACCGACGCGATCTTTTTGAAGAGTTTGCTGAACGGCGGCGCTTGCGTGAAGAAGTTCGCGACGTCCGGCATGCGCGCGGCGAGTTTCGCCCAGACGAACATGTAGCCGAAAAGCCACATCTGAATGGGCCGCAGCCGGCCTTTCCAGTAGTGATACAGAAATTCGGCCTTGTACGTCGCCATGTCGACGTTCACGGGGCACTCGTGTTTACAGCCTTTGCACGCCAAGCAAAATTCGAGCGATTCCTTTACCGCTTCGCTGCGCCAGCCGCCCTTCATCGGATTGCCTTGCAGCATTTCGAAGAGCAGACGCGCTCGGCCGCGTGTGGAATACTTTTCTTCGAGCGTCGCCATGTAGCTGGGACACATCGTCTTCGCGTCGTGTTTGCGGCAGACACCCGCGCCCACGCAGCGGTCCGCCGCAAACGCAAAGCTATGATGATCTTCTTTGAGCGTGAACTTCGTTTGCGGATCCCAGGGCTGGTAGTTGACACCCCAGCGCAGGTTCTCGTCGATGCGATACGGCCGCACGACTTTGCCCGGATTCATCTTATTCTCGGGATCGAACGCTGTCTTGAATTCCCAAAACGCGTGGACGAGTTCCTCGCCGTACATGATGGGCAGGAGTTCGCCGCGTATCTGCCCGTCGCCGTGCTCGCCGGAAATCGACCCTTTGTATTTGACGCAGATGTGCGCCATCTCGTGCACGAACTTGCGGTACTTTTCGATGCCCTCTTTCGTGAAGAGATCGAAGTTGATGCTGCAGTGAACGCAGCCTTGGCCGAAGTGCCCGTAGATCGATGCGAAGTATCCGTACTCCTGCATCTTCTGTTGAAACTCGCGCAGGTACGTGCCGAGATATTCAGGCGCGACCGCCGAGTCTTCCCAACCGGGATAGAAGTCCGGCTGATTCGGGATCTTCGACGTGACGCCCAAGCCGGATTCGCGCACTTTGACGATCTCGTCGATGATGTGCGGATCGGCTGTTGCCCTGGTGCCCTTCACTTCAGTGCTGTGCTTGCGAATGGCGGCGACCAAACTTTCCGCTTTGCGCTCGGCTTCGTCTCGCGTTTCACCGCCGAACGTGCAGATGAGCCAGGCGTGTCCCTTCGGGAAAAGGTCCTCTTGCTCGTGAGCGTTCTTGCCTTTTTCGTGCATGTTCTGAAAGAGCGCTTCGTCCATGCCTTCGAGCGCGTGCGGCATGTGCGTATTGCAAAACGCCACGTGATCGCCGGCCGTGGCGATATCGTCGAACCCCAGCAGCGCCATTGCGTCGTGTTTCGGCTTGGGCACGAGGCGAAGGGTGAGCTCGAGCAGATGCACGATGGTGCCTTCGCTGCCGATGAGCGCGCGCGCCACGTTGAACCCGTTTTCGGGCGCTAACTGGTTGAGATTGTAGCCGGAGACGCGCCGCGGAATGTCGGGGAAGCGCTCGAGGACGAGCCTCGCGTACCGCTCGTGAATCGCCTTGAGCTTCGCGTAGATTTCGCCCTTGCGCCCTCCTTGCCGGACGATCGCCTCGAGTTCTTCGGGACGCGTGGCACCGACGCGCATACGCGTGCCGTCGTGCAGCAGCACCTCGGCTTCGAAGACATTCTCTTCCAGTCTTCCGGAAAATTGCGCCGGCATGCCGCATGAGTTGTTTCCGAACATGCCGCCGATGTTGCAGCGGTTGTGCGTCGCCGGCGCCGGTCCGACGGTGAGGTGATACTTTTCCGCCGCGTGCCGCACGTCGTCGAGAACGACACCCGGCTCGACGATCGCGATCTTGTTTTGCGGATCGAGTACCAGGATGCGATTCATGTATTTGCTGTAATCGAAGATCACCGCCGCGTTACAGCTCGCGCCGGTCAAACTCGTGCCGCCGCCGCGCGGTGTGACCGGAGCGCCGAACCGGTGGCAAACCGTCATCGCCGTTTGCGCGTCGTCGGCATCTTTCGGAAGCACGACCGCGATTGGGATCTGCCGGTAGTTGGCCGCGTCGGTGGAGTACATCGCGCGATAGCCGTCGTCAAAGTACACGTCGCCGCGCACGAGCTTGCGCAAATCGCGCTCGAGGCCGCGAACGTCGATCTGTACGTCCGTTGCGTTGGTCGCGTCGGTCCTCTGCGTCGGCGCCGGATGCTTGCCGTCGGGCCCCGGCAGATTTTTGATCGACGTCTCGATGATTTTAATCACAGCTTATATCGCTCCGCGTCCGCTCGTTTGAATTCTAAGCCGATGCCGGGCCGTCCCAGGTCCGGACAGAGATCTCCGTCCTGCGGGTCCGCCGTTCCATCGAAGAAGAGCTTCTCGATCCGCACGTGATCGTGAAAATACTCGATGTGCCGCAGCATCTTCGCGGCGGCGGCGATGGGAACCGTCACGTACGGCGCGCAGTGACTCGAGAGCGGCAGATTGCGCGCCTCGCAAAGCGAGTCGACGGCAAGGAAGCCGCTGTAGCCGCCGCACCGCGTCACGTCGGCCTGCAGCACGTCCGCCGCGCCGCCGGCAATTATCTGTTCGAATTGATACGGCGCGTACCCGTATTCGCCGTTGCTTATCTCCATGATCGGCGGCGCGTGATCGCGCACGAAGCGATTGCCCTCCAAGTCGTTGTGGTAGACGGGCTCTTCGTACCACGTCACGCGCTGACCGGCGAATGAGTGCGCCAGCTCGAGCGCTTGCTTTTTCGTGTACGCGCCGTTTGCGTCGACGAAGAGCTCCGCCTGCGAGCCGATTGCTTTGCGCGCGGAAGCCACGCGCCGCGGGTCCGCCTGCGCGTCGCGGCCAACCTTCATCTTCACACGCGGAATGCGCATTTCGTGCACCCAGCACGCGAGTTGTTCGGTTAAACGCCGTTCGCCGTACGAGGTGAATCCGCCGCTGCCGTACACCGGCACGCGTTCGCACCGCGCCCCCAGCAACGCGCTGACCGGCATGCCGAACAATTTGCCCTTCAGGTCCCAAAGTGCGACGTCGACGGCGGAGATAGCCATCGCGGTGATGCCCTCACGCCCGTTATTGCGGATCTTCGCAATCATGTCGGCATAGCGCGCGGCTGTCTGCAGCGCATCGCGCTTCTGCAGCACCTCTTTGAGCATACCGTTGATGAGCGCCGCAATTCCGGCGTCCCCGTACGTATAACCGATTCCGGTGTGCCCGCCGCCGTGGAGTTCGACGAGCACCATCGTGGTCGAACTCCATTTGAGCGTGCCGTCCGATTCCTCGGGCTCCTCGGTGGGCACTTTGTAGGCGCTCGCTTCGAGCGATTCAATCGCGCATTCGACGCGCGCCGTTCCGGCGGTCGGCATTACTTGGGAATCACGCCGGCGATGATCTGCTTGATGGATTGCTTGATCATGCCGCCTTCATCCGGATCGCCTTTGCGAATCGCCTTCATGAAGTGCAGCGCCTGTTCGCGCGATATGTGCGGCGGCAGCGTCGCGACGTTGCCGTCCACGACGGCTTCGAAGACCACCGGCCGGTCGGCGTTGAGCGCCTGTTCCCATGCACTTTCAACTTCATCGGGCGATTTCACGCGAATGCCTTTGAAGCCGAGCGATTCGCCGAACCGCGCGTACGGGAAGTCCGGCAGCGGCTGCGTCTGCATGTTGCGCGTCGAGCCGGAGAGGATACGTTCCTCCCAACTGACCTGGTTGAGATCCTGATTGTTGAGGACCAAGAAGATCAGCCGCGGATCGCTCCAGTTCTTCCAATACTTGTGCACGGTGATCAGTTCGTTGATGCCGTTCATCTGCATCGCCCCGTCGCCGGGCAGCGAAATGACGCAGCGGTCCGGGAACGCGAATTTCGCGGCGATAGCGTAAGGAACGGCGGACCCCATCGTGGCCAGATTGCCGGAAAGCGACATCTTCATACCGCGCCGTACCGTGAGGTGACGCGCCATCCAGTTGGTCGGCGTACCCGCATCGCCGGTCACGATGGCGTTCGACGGCAGCACCTTGTCGAGCGCCGCGAAAAGCAGCTGTGGATTGAGCGGGTCGGCGCTCTGATGCGCGCGGTCGTCTTCGATGCGCAACCACTCTTCTTTGTTTTCGCGGATGCTCTCGCGCCACGAAGCATCCTTCTTTTGATGCAGATGCGGGAGCAGCGTCTGGAGCGTGTCGGCGGAGTCGCCGATGAGGTTCACGGTCGTCGGGTACCGCAGACCGATGTAGCGCGGATCGATGTCGATTTGCACCGCCGGGACGGAGCCGTCTTTCGGCAGATATTCTCCGTACGGGAAGTTCGTGCCGACCATCAGCAGCGCGTCACATTGGTTCATGATGTCGCTGCTCGGGCGCGTTCCAAGCAGACCGATGGTCCCCGTGACCCACGGCAGATCGTCAGGCAACACATCCTTACCGAGTAGTGCCTTCGCGCAGCACGCCTGCAGTTTGTCCGCAACGGCGATGACTTCTTCACTCGCGTTCTTCGCGCCGGCGCCGACGAGCATCGCAACCTTCGTCGCGTTGTTCAGCACTTCGGCGGCGCGCTGCAAATCACGCAAGCGCGGGATCACCATCGGTGCGGAGTAGCCGACGCCGCTGTGCACGGTGTTGTGCTTGCGCGGAGGTTCGGCGTAGTCTTCTTCCTGGATGTCTTTCGGAAAGATGACGGTCGCGACACCGTTCAAGCCCATCGCGACGCGCATGGCGCGATCGACGATATGGCGCGTCGCCATGGGACTCGCGATCGTCGCGTTGTATTCGCTGACGTCCTTGAACAGCGTTTGCAGATCGACTTCTTGCTGATACGAGCCGCCCAGCGCCATCGTCGCGGCTTGTCCCACGATCGCGACGACGGGCACGTGATCCATTTTCGCGTCGTACAGGCCGTTGAGCAGATGAATCGCGCCCGGCCCGGACGTTGCCATGCACACGCCGACCTCACCGGTGAATTTGGCGTGCGCGCACGCCATGAAGGCCGCCATTTCTTCGTGCCGCACTTGAATGAACTCGATCTTTTCTGAAAAGTTCTCGAGCGCAGCGAGCAACCCGTTGATTCCATCTCCGGGATAACCGTAAATCCGTTTGACGCCCCAGTCCGTTAACCGTTGCAGCAAGAAGCTGCTTGCTGTCATACTCATCTCTGCCCCTGTTTGTAGGTAGTCACGTAGGTGATCTACCCGGCGGGGCGCCGGTTATTCGATGCTGCCGATTCGTCGAGCCAGCAGCACGAGCAGACCGATTCCGAACGTCCATGCCACGAAGCCCTCGGAAACGGGTCCCCAGTTTGCCAGCTGCAAACCGCCGGGATTGTATTGCCCGTGCTGCAGATACCACACGTACGATGCGAGATCGTCGAGATGGCGCTGATTGATCACGCTCGGTCCAAAGCGCGGCATGACGTCAGGCCCGTAGCGCACGGCGTCGGCCAAATCTTGCGGCGTCGCCTCCATGAGTGACGGCGCGACGTCGCGATAGTCCACGGAATTGCCGAACCCCGTCGCCGCGTGACACTGCTCGCAATTTTCTTCGTACACGTCGCGTCCGCTCTTGACTGACTGCGCATCGCTTCGCAGCGTCACCGTCGGCAGCACTTTGTCTCCATTGGATTTAGACATCACGTAGGAGACGATGTCCCGCACTTGCTGCGGCGGAAAGTACGGCATCTTGTGCATCTCTTGCTCGAAGGGAACGGGCGCCGGCATGCGGCCGGTACGCAGCTCGAAATCGACGTCCTGGATGTCGATGCCGATGAGCGGCGGCCCTTGATCGGTGCCTTGCAGATTCATGCCGTGGCATGACGTGCACCGGATATCGAACAGCCGCTCCCCTTCGTGCAAATCCTGCGACGAGGGATGCACCGCGAAGTACGGGTCGGTCGTTCGCGCAGGCTGCGGCGTCGCGAGCACGTTTCCGCTCGACGGAACCGTCGACGTCTGCATCAACAACATCGCCGCAATCACCGCAATCATCATGCCGGTTCCGTTCTCTCGGCAGCTGCCCACGCGGCAGCGGTGCACATGAACGCGATGAAGAGCAGCAATCCTCCGGCAATCCACATCACCGCGCCGCCGTTCTGCTGATCGGCGAGCGCAGCGGCAACCGTGCGGTCGTGCAGATAATGCGGATAGAGGACCGTGCGCGCCGCGTACAATGCGAGTCCGAGGAAAGCGCCCTGCGGTATCGCTAGGAACACATAGAGCATGCGCGCCGGATACGGCACGGGGCGCAGCGTGTACCCGACTTGCACGACCGACGCCCAGAAGAGCAACGCCGCAACGACATATAGGAGATGTTCGAGCACGTGAACCGCGGGATGCACCAACGCTGCTTCGTACAGCGGTGTAAAGTGCGACATCCAGAGCACGGCGACGAACAGCAGCCATCCGGTTATCGGTGCAAAGACGGCGTGGCCAACCGTGCTGTTCGCCGCGCTCGTCAAGCGTCGCGCGACGCGCGGCGGCGGAACGGCAACCAGAAGCAGCAGCGGTGCGCCCAGCAAAAGCAGCGGCGGGCCGACGAGCATCAGCGTGACGTGCTGCGTCATGTGCCAGGCGAAGGACGCGTCGGAAAGCGGCTCGACCGGCGGAAGCAAAGCCGCGGTCATCACGGCAATTCCGCTCAAGAACGCCGCGATGCGCCACGGCGAATACGCGCGATCGGGGAAGCGCTCGTTGTAGAGACTGACGCCATACAGATACAGACCCGCGGTAACCGCTCCGGTGAGTATCGGAACCGCGACGGTCACATCGGTTCCTCTTCGTAGCCACCCTCGGGTTTGCGTCGCAACCGCACGCGCTCCGCGCGATGCGTTCCGCCCTTCTTGTTCAGATCCGATGCGAGCATGTACGTGATCCAGAATGCGATGAACGGGCCAAGCAAACAGAAAAAGCGGTAGAACCAGACGAGATCGTTGAGCGGCAAATGCGTATATCGCGCTTCCACGTCGTCGGCACCCGCGAGAAACAATCCGATCATGAAGACCAGGAATGCTACGCCGCCTGCGGTACGAACGGGCATCTCACGCGGACGATTCAGCAAATGATGCTGCCGGTAATCCTTCGAGATGAATTGCTCGGCCCACGGATACACGAGCAGTGCGGCCATGATGATCAGCGGCAGCAAAAAGCCCGGCCAGAACGCCGAGGGAATCATGTGGCCGGGAAAGTGAATCGCCCAGCGCGGCCCGATGCGCAGCGCGCCTTCGAGCCACCCGATGTACCAGTCCGGCTGCGCGGGAGAGATCGCTTTCCAGGGTTGATATGGGCCCCACAGCCATACCGGATTGATCTGCACGAACGCGCCGAGTAAACAGCAGACCGCAATCACGCCGAACAGCAGCGCCAGCGTTTTGAACGTATAGAGAGGAAAAAGCGGCGACCCGACGACATTTTCTTCGGTGCGGCGCGGGCCCGGAAACTGCGTATGCTTCTGCCGCCACACAATCATCAGATGCACCGTAATTGCGATCGCGATCAGCGCAGGCATGATGAAGACATGGGTTATGAAGAGGCGCTCGATCAAAATTCCCGTCGGCCACACGCCGCCTATCAAAAAGAACATCGCCCACGTGCCGATGAACGGCACCGATTGCAGGATGGACACGGCGATGCGCAGGCCCATACCGCTGAGCAGATCGTCCGGCATCGAATATCCGGTGAAGCCTTCGAACAACGCCGCAAAAAGCAGCAGCACGCCGATCACCCAATTCAGTTCGCGCGGATTTCGAAACGCGCCGGTGAAAAAGAT
>DATGJX010000029.1:0-8881 GCA_035294905.1 Vulcanimicrobiaceae bacterium
CCGGCGATATCCGGTGCCGTGCCTCCGATGGGCTCGTACATGCCGAAGGTGCGGCCGCGCGGCGCCGCGCTCAAGCTCGCGCTCGGCAAATTTCCTATGGAACCGCTGAGAATGGCCGCTTCGTCCGATAGGATGTCGCCAAACATGTTCTCCGTGACGACGACGTCGAAGTCGCGCGGCCGCCGAACGAGTTGCATCGACGCGTTATCGACCAGCAGATGCGTCAGCTCAACGTCCGGGAAGTCGCACGCGACTTCGGTCACGATCTCGCGCCACAGGCGCGACGTTGCCAGAATGTTGTGTTTATCGACCGACGTTACGCGTTTGCGCCGCCGCGCCGCAAGTTCGAACGCAACGCGCGCGATCCGCTCGATCTCGCGATCGTCGTACGACATCGTGTCGACGGCCCACCGCCGCCCGCCGGCGTCGACGCCGCGATTCTTCGGTTTGCCGAAGTAGATGCCGCCCGTCAATTCGCGCACAACGATCAGATCGAGGCCTTCGATGAGCTCGCGCCGCAGGCTCGAGGCTTTTTCGAGCCCCGCGTAGACGCGAACGGGGCGAAGATTCGCGAACAATCCATAATTGTAACGCAGCGCGAAGAGCGCAGCTTCCGGGCGCTGCGCGAAGGAGTCATCAAACTGCGCGTCGCCGACGGACCCGAACAAGATTGCATCGCTGCGCTTGCAGAGTTCATCGGTCGCAGGAGGCAGCGGCGGTTGTCCGAGGCGCAGCGCGGCAGCACCGACCGGCGCTTCGATACATTGCACGTCCGGACGAACTTGATGCAAAACGCGCACGGCCTCGGCGGTAACCTCTGGCCCGATGCCGTCGCCCGGCAAAACAGCAACCGTCATACCGGCATCAGCATCCGGCGCACGCGCTGCGCCACGTGTTCGGCGGTCAAGGCGTATTTTTGCAGCAGCGCTTCGTTGGGGCCGCTCTCGCCGTCGACGTCTTGCAGTCCGAGCCGCTCAATGCGCGCGGGGTGCCGCTCCGCAAGGACTTCGGCAACCGCGCCGCCGAGGCCGCCGATAATGGAGTGCTCTTCGCAGGTCAGCAGGCGCGGCACCGTCGCGGCAAATGCGACGATCGCTTCTTCGTCGAGCGGTTTGATTGTCGGCACGTGCAACACCGCGACCTGGATGCCTTCGCGTGACAAACCCTCCGCTGCTTCGAGCGCGCGAACGCTTTGCGCGCCCGTCGCGATGATGCCGGCATCGCTTCCTTTGCGCAGCACGCGCGCGGAACCGATTTCGAACCCGTCACCGGAAGACGTGATCGCGCGAACGGGATCACGCAGCAGCCGCATGTACACCGGGCCTTCCCATACGGTGGCAGCGCGGATCGCCGCGCGCGCTTCGTCCGCGTCGCTCGGCGCGATCACCGTCATATGCGGCAAACTGCGCATGATCGCCAAATCGTTTACGACCTGGTGCGTCTTGCCGGTGTAGCCGGTCAAAATTCCGCTGTAGTGGGCCGCGAGTTTTACGTTGAGCGCCGGCTGAGCGACGACGACGCGCACTTGATCCAGATCGCGCGTTGCGAGAAAGGCCGCGAACGAACTGACCCATGGGATCAAGCCCGCCGAAGCCATGCCGGCAGCGACGCCGACGAGATTCTGCTCCGCGATGCCAAGCATATAAAACGAATCCGGCACGGCGGCGGCGACTTTGTCGGCCTTCGTCGAATTGGCGAGATCGCCGTCGAGCACGACGACGCGCGGATCGGCCCTGCAGAGCTCGATAAGCGTATCGCCGAAGACGTCGCGCTGCGCAAGAGCGCCGCTCATGCCAGCTCCGCCAGCGCGCGTTCGACGTCATCGCCGCCGAGCGGTCGCGAGTGCCAGGTGAAGTCGTTCTCCATGAATGAGACGCCCTTGCCCTTGATCGTCGAAGCGATGATGATTGACGGCTTGCCGCGAGGCGCGCGCGCCGCTTTGCACGCGTCGAGAAACGCGGAAATGTCATGACCGTCGCACTCGATGACGTTCCAACCGAACGCCTCCCATTTTACACGCGGATTCGGCGCGGGATCCAAGCGCGCTATCGACGCATACCCGTCGGGCGTCGCCCAACCGTATTGCTGCAAATGGTTCCAATCGAGAATCGCGGTCAGATTATCCAGATTGTAGCGCGCTGCGGTGAACGCGGCTTCCCAAATCTGTCCTTCCTGCATCTCGCCGTCGCCGAGCATCACCCACGTATGAAAATCCTCGCGCAAACGGCGCGCGGCGAGCGCCATGCCGATTCCCGGCGAAAGCCCTTGCCCGAGCGAACCCGTCGACATGTCCAGGCCGGGCAGTTTCCGCATGTCGGGATGCCCCTGGAGGCGCGAATCGATTGCATCGAACGTTTGAAGCTCTTCGATTGGAAAATAGCCGCGCAACGCGAGCACGACGTATAGACCGACTGCGCAGTGCCCTTTTGAGAGGATGAAGCGATCGCGATCGGGCGCACGCGGGTGCCGCGGGTCCACGTTGAGCACTTCGAAGTACAGTGCCGCGAGCATGTCCGCAGCGGAGAGCACGCCGCCGATATGTCCGGCACCGGCATGGTGCACGGCACGGAGCGTCTCGCGCCGCAGGTGGTTTGCGATACGCTCGAGCGCCGGCGCATTCACAACGCGAGATGCTCCCGCAGATACGCGCGGTTCGCCTTCGCCGATGCAAGCGGCTGGGCCGGCGCGTCTTGCTCCACGATGATCCATCCCGTATACGCGGCATCGCGCAGCGCGCCGATAATGCGTTCGATCGACACCATGCCGGTGCCCAGTTCGACGAACATTCCCATCCGAACGGCCTCGATGAAATCGATGCCCTCGCGACGCACGCGTTCGAGTTTGATCGCGTCGACGTCTTTGAGATGCACGTAGCCGATGCGCGCCCGGTAATCGGCGAAAACGTCTTCAGCAACCACCCCCGCGTAAGCGAGGTGTCCGGTGTCCGGGCATAGCCTCAGCAGCACAGGATCGGTGAGCTCGCACAAGCGATCGATCTCTTCACGCGTTTCGACGTACGTGCCGACGTGCGGGTGAAACGCCGCTTGCATCCCCCGCCCTTGCAAGGCTTGCGCGATGCGCTGCAGACCGTCGGCCATTGCGCGCCAGGATGCATCGTCGAGCGCATCGTTGCGCCCGACTCGCCCGGCGACACGCAATCGTTGCGGCGAAGGTTTGTCCGACAGAATCAGCACGTCGGAGCCGAGGTTCTGCAGACGATCAGCCACGCGCATCGCTCCCTCGACGGCTTGCGCGTGCGCCGAGGCATCGCGCACGTCGACAGCGTAAAACGTCGCCGCCGATCGCAAGCCGCGCGCACGCAGCTGCGCGGCGATTTCACGCCAGTCGTCCGGAAAGTTGTAGCTGATTTCGGTGCCTTCGTATCCCGCCTGCGTCATCTCGTCGAGCATCTGTCCAAAGGACGGCGTGCGAACCCACGTGTAGAGCGGATCGAAGCCCCAATTTACCGACGCGGTACCGACGTGCATTTCGCTTACCACGTCCAGCCCTCGCGTATCCATTCGTGCTGCGGATCGAAGGTCATGTGGTACACGTGTTTGGGGCCGGCCAGTACGTTGAGATAGTAAATTGCATATTCGGCCGCTGCTGCGCAGACGTGATAGCCGCGTGGAACGAGTACGACGTCGCGATCGTGCGCGGTTACGGTTTCGTCGAGCTCGCCGTCGGCGGTATACACGCGCTGAAATGCGAAACCGGCCTGCGGCTGTGCCCGATAGTAGTAGAGCTCTTCGAGCGCGGATTCGTGCGGCGGATTATCCGTATCGTGTTTGTGGGGCGGGTAGCTCGACCAATGACCCGGCGGCGTGACGACCTCGGTAACGAAGAGCGTCGAAGCGGCATCCGGCTCCATGAGGATATCGTACACACGCCGCTGCGCGTTACCGGTTCCGCGCTCGTGCCCGTCGCGCTCCTGCAGCGCCAGCAGCCGCGCGGGATAGCTTGCGCGCGCGGGCGCACCACACACCGCAATCTCGCAGTCTTCATTCGCAGCGATTTCGTAGAGATGTTGCGGCGGAAGATACACTGCCCGCGGCGGACCATCGAACGGCGAACGCCGTTCCCCGACATTCGTCCAGACCTGGGCTCCGGCCGTCACATCGGCGCATCCCTCGATGAAAACCACGACGGTTTCGCTGCCGGTTGTATTGGATGAATAGGATTCTCCCGCGGCGATTCGCACGACTTTGAAGTCGATGTAGTGCAAGCCGTCGCCGCGCGGCGCTATCGCGACAACCTCACCGTAGCCGTGAGAACGCGGCCGAACGAGCAGCGGACTGCGCACCGCGCTACATTCCTTCCACGTCCGAGAGCTTTACGGTACAGCCCGTGCGCCACGAACGGTCTGCCGCGATGGCGATTCGCAGCGCCTGCAACGCGTCGCGGCCGTCGACGCGGGGGCGTCCGCGCGCTGCAACGACTTCGATGAAACCCTCAATTTCGGCGCGATACGCGTCCGAAAAACGCGTCAAAAACGAATCGGTCTGCGGCTTTGCGAACGACGCGTCGAGAATGCGTCCGTTCTGCATGCCGTCGCCGCCCATGAGCAGCATGCCGCGCGCTCCGTGAATCTCGGTGCGGACGTCGTACCCGTACACTGCTTCACGCGAGACGTCCGTTACGGCGATCGCGCCGCCGGAAAATCGCAACACCGCAACCGCCGTGTCCACGTCGCCCGCCTGCCCGATCTGGGGCGCGATTGCCGCGCTTCCCGTGGCGGTAACTTCTTCGACCTCCGCCGGTGCCAACAGCCAGCGTGCCGCATCCAAGTCGTGGATCATTTGGTCCCGGAACTGTCCGCCGCTCGTCGGAATGTACGCCATGGGCGGCAGCGTGCGATCGCGGCTCACCAGTCGAGCGAAGCGAATCTCTCCGATCTTATCGGCGTCGATGGCGGCGCGCGCGTTGAGAAAGTCGCGATCGAACCGCCGTTGAAAGCCGATCTGCAGCATCACTCCCGCATCCTCGCACGCGCGTATCGCGCGCACGGTGGTATCGATGTCCAGCGAGATTGGTTTTTCGCAGAAGATCTGCTTGCCCGCGCGCGCCGCCTGCACGATGAGATCCGCATGCGTGGGGCTTGACGTCGCAATGACGACGGCATCGACACGGGGATCGTCGAGAAACGCCTCCGTCGTGCGGACCTCGCCCATGCGCAAATCGGAAACGACGCGTTCCGCCGCCGCGCGATCGACGTCGGCAACGCCTGCCAGCTCCGCGCGTGCACTGCGCGCGACCGTGCGCGCGTGTGCCGAACCCATTCGTCCCGCGCCGAACACCACGATCTTCACAGGCACTACGTTAGCGCCTCCTCGGAGCGCGCGGCTTCGTACTGCGCCCGTTTCTCGCGGTGATATTCGGGCACGGTGACGTCCCACCAGCCCGTCGCGGTGAGTCCGCTCTCGGGCAACTGGCGGCTGCACATCGCCTCGATTACCGCAGGCCGATCGGCGGAAAGCGCGCGCTGCAATGCTCCGCCGAGCTGCGCCGGATGCTCAACCCGCTCTGCGGCACAGCCGAAGCCTTCGGCGATGCGCGTAAGGTCGGCCGAAAACGGCGTGCCGTCGCGTTTCCTGAAGTTCGTCGCGATCACGCGATCCTGACCGAACTGTTGAATCTGCAGATTCTTGATGCACTCCCATCCGAAGTTGTTCATCACGAGAAACACGGCGGGGATGTCGTATTGTACGGCAACCGCTAGTTCTTGAACCGTCTGCAAGAAACTGCCGTCGCCGACGAGCGCGATGACCGCTCGATTGGGCGCGGCGAGCTTTGCACCAATCGCGCCGGGAACTTCGAACCCCATCGCGGAGAAGCCGCCGGCCGTAATGTGCTGCGCCGGACCGTAGACGGGAAACTCGTTGAACGCTTGACTTTGCGGATAGCCGGCACCCGTAACCACAATGCCGTCGCGAGGCAGCACTTTGCGCGTTTCCGCGAGCGCGCGAGAGATGGTCATCGGCGACGTGTCGCTTTCACGCTGAGCGCGCAGCGCGTCTTCCCATTCGCCCTTTAGATGCTGGATGCGCTCGAAGTACGGCGTCGTGCGATATTCGCGCGCTTCGGAGCGTTCGCGTAATGCGAGCAGCAGATCTCCGAGCGTCGCACGAGCGTCTCCGACGATGCCCACTTCGACGGGATAGTTCTTGCCGATTTCGTACGGATCGAGATCGATCTGAATGAGTTGCGTCGGCGGAATGTTGAACGTGATGCCGCGGCGGAACGAGGACGACGTGCGATCCGTGAAGCGGCAGCCGACGGCTAACAGCACATCCGCCTCGCGCGCGAGCGTATTGCCGGAGATCGATCCCAAATCGCCGCACGGCCATGCGTAGAGCTCGTGATCTTCCGGCATCGCGCCTTTGCCCATCCACGTTGCGGTCACGGGCGCGCCGAGAAACTCCGCCAGCTCTCGCAGCTGCGCTTCGGCTTCGGAAGCCGCGACGCCGCCGCCGGCGATGATCATCGGGCGTTCCGCCTTCAGCAGCAGCCTTGCAGCCTGCTCGACCATCCCGGGATCGCCGTGCGAACGTCCGCGAGGGCGGCGCGTTACGGGATCGGGAAAACCGTCGATTTCCGCAAATTCCGCTTGCACATCCATCGGAATATCGATGTGCGCCGGTCCGCGGCGCCCCGCCAGCATCACGTTGAATGCCAGATGCAACACGTTCGGAAGTTGATCGACGCGGCTGGGTTGCCACCACCGTTTGACGATTGGCTCCATGAGGCGCGGGAAGTTTGCCCAATGGGTGCGTTCCAGTTCCTGCAGCACGCCGCGGCCGCGCATGTACGTGTGCACCGATCCGGTGAGGAGCAACAGCGGAATCGAATCGATGTATGCACACGCCACGCCCATCGCCGTGTTGACCGCGCCCGGCCCGATCGACGTAAATACGCCGCACGGTTTCTTCGCGACGCGGTAGTAGGCATCGGCCATATGCGCGGCGCCTTGTTCGTGAATTGCCTGCATCACGGCGATCTCGGATTGCCGGTCGACGAATGCGTCGAGCAGCGCCGTAATGCCGTGACCCGACACGCCGAACAGCATCGGCACGCCTTCCCGAATCAGATATTCGGCGACGATCTGTCCGCCCGTCATTCGCATGCTCGTACTCCTATTTTACGCCGGCACCGTCCGGTACGTAGCCCAGTTGCATCGATATCCCGCGCGCGCAACTGCGTATCTGCTCGCCGATTTCCCCAATGCGTTCGCGCGTGAGCCGAACGCTGGGGGACGAAATGCCGAAAGCCGCAACGACGCGTCTCGCGCGATCGCGCACGGGCGCGGAGATGCAACGCACACCCGGATGCAATTCTTCATCGTCGAACGCGTACCCGAGGCGCTGGACTCTGCTCAATTCCGTTTCGAGTTCGTCTATGGTCGTGAGCGTGTGCGCGGTGTAGCGCTGCAGCGGCCTTTCGCCGAAGAGATCGAGCAGTTGCGCGCGCGTAAAATCGACGAGCAGCGCTTTGCCGACCGCCGTGCAGTGCAGCGGTTCAGCCTTGCCGAGCGTCGTTTCGACACGCAGCATTCCGGTGCCGGGTTCCGAATCAACGAACACCGCGAACTGACGATCGCGAACGGCGAGATGCGTATTCTCACCCATTCTGAATGCCGTTGAGCGAACATGCGGCTGCGCTATCTCGACCACGCTGAGCCGCGATAAAACGCCGGAAGCAACTTCCAGCACACCGTATCCGAGCGAATACTTTTTCGTCTCGCGGTCTTGCGCCGCAAAGCCGTGGCATTCGAGCGTGGCCAAAAGCCTGTACGCGGTGCTCGGGTCGACGCTAAGACGGTCCGCGACCTCGGTCACGCCGAGACCGGCGGGCTGTCCGGCGAGCAGACGCATGATCTGGACGCCGCGTGAAAGAGAGTTGATTACCGTAGGAGTCGCCATGACTTCCAGACATTTTGCACTATTGTCAAAACTCCCTCGCAGGCTCGCGGCGCCATGTCGCCATTTTGCAACGCTATTGACAATTTTGCAACTGCGTGGATGATTTGTAGCAGAAGCTTCAGGGACCCAAAAGGGGGCTCGCATATGCTTTCTTGCTCGAGGCTCATCGTATCGACTCTTGCAGCCCTGTTTTCGTTGGCGTTGCTCACCATGGGAGCCGCGTACGCGCAAACCTCGGGCGCGCCCGCTCCGCCGGCGGCCACAATAACCGGGGTGGTCGTGGACCAAAACGGCGGCCTTCCAATTGCCGGTGCCGCGCTTCAACTGCAACAGGCGACGAAGACCGTAGCGACCGCGACGAGTGATGCGTACGGCGCATACACGTTCAAGTCGGTGCCGCAGGGCGTCTACACGATTTTCGTTCAGGCGCGGGGCTATCGCACCGGCCGTTCGGACCAAATCGTGCTCACCGGATCCGCGACCGTCAATATTTCAATGCTTCGCGCAAACGCGACCAACTCGTTGAAAACGATCGCGAACGTGCGTGTCGGCGGCGCTTCGGCGCTGCAGACCACCACGACGATTCAGAACAACGTCGACATCGGCGTGGTGCAGCAAACGAACCAAACGCGAATTGCCGAAAGCCTCGCAAAACTTCCCGGCGTGAATCTCGCCGATGCTGATTCTTCGCGCGGCGACGATATCGGCATCGACATCCGCGGTCTCAAGCCCAGCGAAACGCAGGTTATGCTCGACGGGCACCCGATTGGACCGGCGGGCGTTTTTCCCGGCTGGGACGTCGGCGGCGGCACCGGAGCGTTCGATTTGGCCGACTCGCCCGCGGCCGCGCTCAAGGCTGTGCAAGTAACGTACGGATCGGGCGCGACGGGACTCTACGGCGTGGACGCCGTCGGCGGTGCGGTCGATTTTCAAACCATCGATCCGACGAAAACGCCGCAGGG
>DATGJX010000030.1:0-5038 GCA_035294905.1 Vulcanimicrobiaceae bacterium
CGACCCGTACACGCTGCTCGTACATCTCAAACAGGCGGACTCGAGCGTGCTCGGGACGTTTGCGATGGGCGGCGACGCTTACCCGCCGCTGCCGGCGCACCTCCTTGCAAACTTGCCGAACATCAATCGTGCGGCATTCAATTCGAGTCCGCTTTCCAGCGGCCCGTACATTCTCAAGCAATGGAATCACGGCGCGACGCTGATTTTCGTGCCTAACTCATACTATTGGCGCGGCGCACCGAAGCTCAAGGAAGTCGTGTGGAAAGTCATCCCTAACGTCACCACGATGTTCGACGAACTGCGCACGCACGAGATTGACGTGTATCCCTTCGTCGACGACCTGCACATCCCGATGCTGCCGTCCGTAAACGGCATCACGGTGGTGCATCGCCTCATCGCCTACTGGCGTCACATGGGCATCAATACGAACCGGCCGTTCTTGCACGATGTGCGCGTGCGTCTCGCGCTTGCCGAAGCCGTCGATTGGAAGCGCATCAACGACACCATCTACCACGGGTACAATCAATTAGCGGTCAGCGACGTATTCCCGCAATCATGGGCTGCGCCGAACATTCCGCGCTACCCGTACGACCCGCAAAACGCGAAGAAGCTGCTAGCGCAAGCGGGCTGGACGATGGGTCCGGACGGCTGGCTGCAAAAGGACGGTCGGACGCTGCGCCTTTCCATCTCCACGAATACGGATAACCAGCCGAACAACGACGCTGAGGTACAGATTCAAGGGCAGCTAAAGCCGCTCGGCATCGACATCATGATTCACAACTATCCCACGAGTCTGCTGTTCGCTCAAGACGGACCGCTCTACCAAGGCCACTACGATCTGGAGTGGTCGGTAAACACGAATGGACCCGAGCCGGACAATCGTGGAAATTGGTCCGGCGAGTACATTCCGCCAAACGGCGCGAACACGTCGTGGCTGAACGATCCGATCGTGAATAAGCTCTCGCAACAGGCCGTCGAGACGTTCGACATCAGCAAGCGCAAAGCGATTTACCAGCAAGAGGAAGAGCGGATTCACGCACTTGTGCCCGCCGTGTTCTTCTATTGGGAAAACTCGTATACGGCGATGAACAGCGACGTGAAAAATTACGTCCCGGCCGCCTTCATCGCCGACATGTGGAACTGCTGGCAGTGGTCGATTTAGAGTGTGTTCCGCCCCCAGGCCGACACACTCTAAATCTCTTTGGGTTTCGATAGATGCTTGCGATTAGCACGGATGTCGAGGAACTTGCCACACTAACGTTTGAGCCGGCGCGCGAAGGCGTGCTGAGTTGGAACACGTTTTCCGAATCGGGAACGATTGCGTTTCGTCTGCTGCGAGCGCAGCTGCCGGCGACGCCGTGGCTCGCCCACGTCGAGTGGTCGGCAGAGGGCCGCCGCTCAATGAGCCCCGAGCATGAAGACGTGCGCGTCGACGTCGACGTGATTCGCAGCACGCAGCCGTTCGACGGCATCGAGGTGCGCGCAAAAGACGTCGAATTCAAAGCGCTCATGTTTGCGGCGCCGGTGCACAACGCACCGTCGATGCCGTACATTCGCGAGGCTCGGATTCTCGACGTTCCCGCACGCTCGCAGTACGTCGTCGAAGGCGAACGCGGCTGGTGCAGCGCGACGAGCCTTTCAATGCTCAATGCGTACTACGGTCTCGACTACGACGTGCCGTCGACCGCGCGCGCAGTCTTCGATCGCGCGTACAACGGCACCGGCAATTGGTCGTTCAACGTGGCCTTCAGCGGGAATTTGGGCT
The DNA here is from genome assembly GCA_035294905.1 of Vulcanimicrobiaceae bacterium. Classification (GTDB taxonomy): domain Bacteria; phylum Vulcanimicrobiota; class Vulcanimicrobiia; order Vulcanimicrobiales; family Vulcanimicrobiaceae; genus DATGJX01. The sequence continues at coordinate 1,766 of DATGJX010000030.1, forward strand.
TGCGCGCCGCTGTTGTGTACCTGCGTAATCTCGACCACGCACAGCAGCTGATCGAAGCCGGTATTCCCATCGCCATTTCGTATAGTTGGAGCGAGGGCGAGCTTCCCAACGCGCCGGTCGAACACTCGGACGGGCATTTGGTCGTGCTGTGCGGCTTCACCGCCAACGGCGACTGTGCGATCAACGATCCGGCTGCGCCGAATCTTCGGGTGGTCTATCCGCGCGCTGCTATCGAGCGTCTATGGCTGCGTAATAAAGGCGTTGCGTACGCAATCGCGCCGGTCGGTTTGGATTTCGTGCACATCGTAAATTCATGAGTGTCCAGCCGCAACAGCGCCTCACCGACGTCGTCCGTAGCGACGTTCCGCTGCACATCGCGCTCGTCGAACCCGAGATTCCGCCGAACACCGGAAACGTCGCGCGCGTGTGTGCGGCGACCGGTTGCCAATTGCATTTGATCGAGCCGCTCGGCTTTCGCATCGAAAATCGCGAACTCAAGCGTGCGGGATTGGATTATTGGAAGCATCTCGGCGTCGCACTGCATCCCTCGCTCGACGCGTTCCTGGATGCGACCGCATATTTGCAGCGGTGGTATTTCTCCACTCGAGCGACGCAGTGCTATGCCGACGCTGCGTTTGCACTCGGCGACGTACTGGTTTTCGGTAAGGAAACCAAAGGCTTACCGCAACGGCTGCTCGATGGAGATCCATCGCATGCGCTGCGCATTCCTCAGCGACCGGACAGCGTACGCAGCATCAATCTTTCGACAGCGGTCGGCATCGCGGCGTACACGGCGCTGGCGCGCCTCGGTTTTCCAGGTTTGCAGTGACTTCTACTTGATGTTCACCGGTTCGTTATTCGCTACATCGATGCTGTACGTCGTCGACGTCCGGTTGTTCTCGACGTTGATGTACGGCCAATTCGCGGCGGCAAACTGCTTGTCGAGTACGCGGGTTTGATAGATCATTGCGCCCGCGGTGACGGTGCTAATGAGCAGAGCACTAAATGGCCACGATGGTGTCGAACCGCAGGACGCCTTCGGTTGAGCCGGCCGTGCCGTATGCATTCGGCGTCCCGGCGTTGAAGCATGCAGCGATGGGCACTTTCGACCTAATCCAGCAGACAGTCGTGCAGTGCACGAAATGTCGCGAGTTGCGAACGTATTGCTCGCAAGTCGCGGTCGAGAAAAAGAAAGCCTATCGGGATTGGACCTACTGGGGCAAACCGGTTCCTGCGTTCGGTGACGAAAACGCCCGCGTCATGCTCGTGGGGCTTGCGCCGGGGGCCCACGGCAGCAATCGGACCGGGCGCATGTTCACCGGCGATGCGTCAGGCGATTTTCTGTATCCCGCGCTGTATCGTGCAGGGTTCGCGACGCAGCCATCGGCCGTTTCAGCGGACGACGGCATGGAATTGCACGACTGCATCATCACCGCTGCATTGCGCTGCGCGCCTCCGCAGAACAAACCCACGCCGCAACAATTGCGCCGCTGCTTTCCGTACCTGCTTCGCGAGATGGAGGCGTTGCAGCGCGTGCAAGTGATCGTCGGTCTCGGGGCAATAGGCACCAAAGCCGCAATCGATATGCTGAAGGACTCGGGCTACAACGTCGAGCCGCAGCGCTGGAACTTCGGACACGGCGTCGAGATTCTCGCGACTAAAAGCAAACGCCGCATCACCGTCATCGCTTCATTCCATCCGAGCCGTCAAAACACGAATACTGGCAAATTGACTAAGCAGATGTTTGGTACCATTTTTACACGCGCAAAAGCCCTGCTGAAGTAAGATCGTCACGAACCGCTGATACCGGCCGATAACCGGATCATGAGGGTCAGGGTGATGGGCTTACTGTTCGTTATCGCCACCTGTGCGATGCTACGCGCAGCCTGTGCCGAATCGGCCGAGTTTTCGACGAGCATCACGCTCGACCACGCGGCGTTTCTTTCCACGCAAACGGCGACCGCAACCTTGAAAATTTTCAATGCTTCCGCGAATACAATCTACTACAACTGGTATCGAATCCGGTTCTTGGTTCACACTGCGAGCGGATGGAGCATACCGCCGGATCGCGTTATGGGCGGGTCTTTCGACGTTGCGATAAAACCGCACACGCTCTACACGCGGTCTATCGACCTTCCGTCTTGCACCGTTACCTGGCGCCCATGCTTCGAGCAGGTAATCCTCCAGTATCACGCCGGCAATCCCCAAGGGCTCGAAACGCGCCGCTCACAGCTCTTGGAATACGAATTCATCCCGGACCCCCAAGCGACGTATCATCTGGCCGGCGTGGGCGAGAACCGTCCCGTATTCATCGTCTACGGAACTGCGCGCGATCGCATCTATCCCGACACACTCGTGTTGGAGTTTACGCCGACGCCGAGCGAATCGACAAGAGCAGATTTTTCGCCATGGGCGTTCCAACAGTCTCTCCTGGCGTCATTCAAAGGTGAGGGCCTCGACGCCGGGCCGGGACGTTGGGGCTGGGACGACGAGCATGCCGTTGCCGACATCGGGATCGATCATTTCGCGGAACAGCGTACGCTGATCGAGTCGAAGGTCTCGAAAGTTCGCAATGAAGTTTCTAGACGCGCGATGCTTAAATCGCAGTTCCTCACCGTGAGTCTGTTTGGCTCCGGCACTGCGGGCGAGCGCGCTTTCGCGGACGCAGGGCGGCAAGCCGCGGCGCTTGCGCAGATCGTTGATGCCGGGACATCTACGTACGCCTCCACATACGCGGCCGTGCCTGCGCACGTTCTGTTCGGCGACGACCAATATCCGGTTTACCCTCTGACCAGCCCCGAATGGCCGAGCGTCACCGTACTGGATCCGCTAAAGTTGCCACTCGCAAACGCTTCGCCGACTCCAATACTGCTCTCTCAAGAGGCAGCATTCGTCGGCTCACGCGCCATCTCTACGCCTCCCCAGTCCGTGACGGATATATTGGCGCGTCCGGCGTTCCGATTTGGGCATATCGGAGTCGCAGCGATCGAGCCCATTGCCGAAATGAGTTCGGACCGGCCTGAACTCTATGTGGTCGGCGAAGCCGCAGATGAGCCTGCTCTTCACGCGGCTCTCGCTCCGGAGTTTGCCGCGATCGCGGACGCGCGAGTGGAGACCGGCGTGCTCGCCTCGCTATTACGCGTGCACGTAGAGCGGCCCACACTTTTTACAGCCTATCCTTCTCTGCCGCGTGCCGATGCCCGTGCGATTGGGGTTGCAAGCACGTTCTATGGATTCAATATTCGAATGCTGCACGAACTCCGCGCACAAGCG
>DATGJX010000031.1:0-3779 GCA_035294905.1 Vulcanimicrobiaceae bacterium
TTGTCATCGTGAGGTATCGAACGACCCCGAGCAACGTCGAGGGGCGAGTAGAGCGCAAATACCGCAATTGCGATTGCTGGCAGTGCGGGAGGTCGACGTGACGATGCACGGCAATCGCCCGCGATCGGTGGATGCGCGCAAGGTGGTGGATTGCGCGGGGCCGTGGCGTGTCGACGACGGCTGGTTCGCCCTTCGAACTGCTCAGGATGACACGCACGTAGTGCGCGATGAGTACGACGTGCTGCTCGAAGACGGCATGCTCTGCCGCATTTACCGTCAAGGCGAGCACTGGTATCTGCGCGGCGCATATGATTGAGGTGCCCGGAAGCTCGCGATGTACGCGGAACTGCATGCGCATTCGAATTTTACATTTCTCGAAGGCGGCTCACATCCGGAGGAACTGGTCGAGGTTGCGGCAGCGCTCGGTTTGAGCGCGCTGGCGCTGACGGATTGCGACGGCTTGTACGGCGCCGTGCGTTTTGCCAAGGCCGCCGCCGAACGCAGACTGCCGGCAATTATCGGAAGCACGTTGCGCTTTTCCGACGGGCCTCCGCTGGTTGCGCTGGTCGAAGACGAACGCGGCTACGCGAACCTGTGCGAGTTGATTTCGACCGGTCAGATGCGCGGCAGCAAAGGCGCGCCGCGGCTGCTCTGCGAGGATCTCGACGGGCGCACGGACGGCCTAGTTGCCCTGTGCGCGTCGCCGGATGCGCAGGCGGTGCATGCTGTTCGAGAGCATTTTCCGGGACGTTTGTACTTGGAACTGCAGCACCATTTGCATGCCGCCGACGCACGCCGCTGCCGCGAGCTGCTGGAACTCGCCGTTCAGCTGAAGCTGCCGTACGTCGCCACCAACGGCGTGATGTACGCGCGCTGCGAAGACGCGCGCTTGGCCGACGTGTTGTTTTGCGTCAAAAACAAGACGACGCTCGCGCAGGCGCGCGAGGATGCGCTGCTGCGTCCGAATGCCGAGTATCACCTCAAATCATCGCGCATGATGGCGCAGATTTTCGCGGGTTATCCCGATGCGATTCGCAATACGCTGGCCGTCGCGGAGCGCTGCGCGTTCCGGCTCGATCGCCTAACCGGACAGTTTCCGCTCTTTCCGGTTCCGCAAGGACATACGCGGCAGACGTACTTGCGGGAACTCGTCTACCGCGGCGCCGCCGAGCGCTATGCCATGCCCCTCGCATCGAACGTGGAGCGGCAACTCGAGTACGAACTCGGCATGATCGCCAAGATGGATTTGGCCGGCTATTTTCTCATCGTGTGGGACATCGTCCGTGCGGCGAACGAGATGCGCGTGCTGTGTCAAGGACGCGGTTCGGCTGCGAACTCCGCCGTCTGTTACGCGCTCGGCATCACCGCAGTCGATCCGATCGGGATGAATCTGCTCTTCGAACGCTTCATGTCCGAAGGGCGCGAAGAGATTCCCGACATCGACGTGGATTTCGCGCATCAGGATCGCGAGAAGGTCATTCAATATGTCTACGATCGCTATGGACGTACGCACGCGGCGATGGCAGCGGAAGTCGTATCGTACCACACGCGCTCAGCCATTCGTGACGTCGGCAAAGCCATTGGCCTTACGCTCGCGCAAGTAGACGCCGTCGCACGCGAATTCGATGCCCGTGAATCCTTAGCTGGTGCGACGGGCGTCGCCGGTTGTCATCCTGACCCTTCGATACCTCAGGGCAGGGCTTCGTCGAAGGACCGCGAGCGCCGTCGAGCGGCGCCGAGCGAAGTCGAGGCGCTTCCGCCTAGGGGGATACCACAAGCACCGCCGCTCGGAGAAGCGCACGCATTTCACGGTTTTTACGACCGCGATTACGGCGACGACCCGGATCCGGAGATCCGGCCTGCGCTCGATGGCGAGATCGGCGAACGGCTTTTCACACTCTGCCGCCGCATCGACGGATTTCCGCGCCACATGGGCATCCACTCGGGCGGCATGGTCATTACGCGCGACCCGCTCGTGCGCGTCGCGCCGGTCGAATGGGCGACGATGCGCGACCGCACGATCGTTCAGTGGGACAAAGACGATTTGCAAGATCTCGGCCTGATCAAAATCGATCTCCTCGGCCTCGGCATGCTTTCACTTTTACGCGAAGCGTTCGATTTGCATAGGCGGACGTTGATGTACGAGACCCCTCGACTGCGCTCGGGGCCGCTCGACTTCGCTCGCGGTGGTTCGATTCCTCACCATGACATGGAAGCACCTCATCATGACAATGAGGGGTTCCAACTGCACACCATTCCGCATGACGACAAAGCGACGTACCAGATGATCTCGAAAGCCGACACCATCGGCGTCTTTCAGATCGAAAGCCGAGCTCAGCAGTCCATGCTGCCGCGCATGAAGCCGGCATGCTTCTACGACATCGTGATGCAGGTCGCGATCATCCGCCCGGGACCGATTCAAGGGCAGATGATCCATCCGTTTTTGAGGCGGCGTTCCGGCATGGAGCCGGTGACGTATCCGCATCCGAAGCTCAAACCGGTGCTGGAACGTACGCTCGGCGTGCCGCTCTTTCAAGAGCAAGGAATGCGCATGGCGATCGAAGCGGCGGGGTTTTCACCGGCGGAGGCAGACAAGTTGCGGCGCGCGATGGGGCACAAACGATCGCACGAGCGCATGCGCGACATCCATCCGCGGCTGATCAGCGGCATGGTGCAGAACGGCATCGAACCAGAGGCCGCCGAGCAGCTCTTTCACATGATCGAAGGCTTTGCGGATTACGGCTTTCCGGAATCGCATGCCGCAAGCTTCGCACTGCTCGCGTATGAATCGGCGTACCTGAAGTGCCATTATCCGGCAGTTTTTGCGGCGGCGATTCTCAACGTGCAGCCCATGGGCTTCTATTCGACCGAAGTGCTGGTGAACGACGCAAAGCGCCACCGTGTGAAAGTGAAGCCGATTACCGCGAACGCGAGCGAGTATTGGAGTTTCGTCGATGAGGAAGGTGCGCTGCGTTTGGGCTTTCATTTGATTCGGGGGCTGGGTGAGACGCAGCGCGAACAGTTGCAAGCCGCAATCCAGCAAGGTCCGTTCGCCGATTTGCTCGATTTCGCCAAACGCACGCACCTCGAAAAGGAAGCAATGGAGAACCTTGCCGTGGCGGGTGCGTTCAGCCCCTGGTTTTCATCGCGGCGCGAAGCGATGTGGGCGCTGCGCGGACTCGATGAGCGAGAAACGCGCGGCGAACTGGGGTGCATGATGGACGTCGACGAGCCGGGAGCATCGTTCAAGGCGCTATCCACGCGCCGCGAAACCGCATTCGATCTTTGGTCGACGGGCGTGACGCCGGCGCAGCAACCGATAGCGCACGTGCGCGCGCTGCTGGATGCGCAAGGGGTGATTCCCGCTGCGAAGCTCGCAGAGATGCCGCGCAATCTCGTCTGCAAAGTCGGAGGGTTGGTTATCACGCGCCAACGGCCGGGCACCGCCAAAGGCTTCGTCTTTCTCACGCTCGAGGACGAAACCGGACTGGTCAACGTGATCGTGCGGCCGGACGTTTACGAAAAATTCCGGCGCACGATCCGTCAATCCAATACGCTGATCATCGAAGGGCAGCTGCAAAAGGAGAGCGGCTGCATCGACGTGCTTGCGCGCAAGATATGGCAATTCGAAGCCGGCGACCTCACCGACGGCGTGCGAGCGCGCAATTTCCACTAGACTTTTCGTTTACAGGTGCTCCGGCTCACGACGATAAATCCCAGCGTATGGGTGTTCCACGCCGCATCTTTACAGCCGTTATCATGGCACTGGTTTTCGCGCG
>DATGJX010000032.1:0-3750 GCA_035294905.1 Vulcanimicrobiaceae bacterium
GCCCTTACGAACCTCGATGTTCTCGTCCGCCGCTATGCTGATACGGCGCCGCGTTGAGACGCCGGATAACGAAAAACGTATAGATACTTACGGCGACAAGACCGACTAACGTCGCCGGGACTCCCCAAGCCATTGCTCGCGGCGAGGCGCTCGCGGCATAGATCGTGAGGCCGCCGGTGCCGGCGAAGTCGGGTAAGAGATACGGATAGAGCGTCGCAGCGGCGGCCACGAGCAGACCCGCAATAAACACCGTCGAGAAAACGAACGGCGCGACGCGCGATTCGCGCGAAAGACGCACGCGTAGCAGAACGAAGGCAGCGAACGAGACGAAGGCAATCACCGCGAGCCATGGGCGTGTGAAAACAATCGGGCGAACTGCGAACGTGAAAATCGTGACGATGACATAAAACGCGAGGACGATCCACCAGATACGCACGATCGCGTGGCGACTGCGCCGAGCAAGCTCGCCGTCGGCGACCATTATCAAAAATGTCGCTCCGTGCTGCGCGAGGGCCGCGACCGCGAACAGACCGACCGCGAATGCGTACGGATTGAGTAAGAAGGCGAACGTTCCGAAGAAGAAGCCGCTGGCGTGCAACGGCAAACCGCGCACGAGATTCCCGATCGTGAGTCCGAAAATCAAAATCAGCAGCGCGCTCGATAGACTGAAGGCCGTGTCCCAAAACGTGTGCCACAGGTCGCTCGGGAAGTGCTCGCGGACCTCCATTGCGATGCCGCGGAACATCAAAAGCCACAGCACGACCATGAATGGCAAATAGAATCCGGAGAACGCCGATGCATATGCGAGCGGAAAAAGCGCAAACGACACGCCGCCCGCCGCAATCAACCAAACTTCGTTGCCGTTCCAGTAGGGGCCGATCGCGTGCATCGCGCTCGCCCGATCGTCTTCGTTCCTGGAGATGAACGGTGCAAGCGCGGCAACCCCGAGGTCGTAGCCGTCGAGCAGCACGTAGACCGCGATCATGAAAGCAAGAATGACGAAGGCGACGTCACTCATGGGCCGGTCCAAGCGCTATCTCGCGCAAAACCAAAAGCAAGTAGGTTACGCCCAGGATGAAATACATGCCGAGAAAACCGATTAGCGTGAAGAGCACCTCGCCGGTTGCAACGTTCGCCGAAACGCCTGCGCTCGTGCGCATCACGCCGTAGATAATCCACGGCTGGCGTCCGACTTCGCTCGTCACCCAGCCCGATTCAATTGCGATGTACGGGAACGGCATCAGCAGCATTAGGAGCCAGAGCATCCCGCGCGTAGCGTAGAGCCGCTTGAGCAAGAGGAGCAAGATGGCAAGCGCGCTCGCCGCTACGAAGATCGTTCCGAGCCCCACCATGACGTGGTAGGCATAATACGTCAGCTCGACGGGCGGCCAAAGAACCGTTGCATAGCTGGTGAGGCCGTCGACGTTCGCATCGAAGTTGCCGTAGGCCAAGAAACTAAGAATGCGCGGCGCGAAGATCGGGTCGATCAGGGTTTTGTTTGCGACGTCCGGCATGCCGATGATTGCGAGCGGCGCGCCGCGTTCGGTTTCGAATAAGCCTTCCATTGCGGCAAGCTTCACCGGTTGATAGACCGTGACGTCGTGTCCGTTGCGGTCGCCGGTGGGAAAAATCACGAGACACGAGGCGATGAATGCGACGATCGAGCCGGCCCGAACGAAACGGCGCCCGATAGACTCGTCGCGTCGCGCTAAGACGTAATACGAGCCGATGCCGGCGAGTATGAAACCGCCTGCGACCGCCGCGCTCACGATGACGTGCGTGAATTGCCAGAAAGCAAAGGGAGAGAGCAGAACGGCTGCAATATTGTCGAGTTCGATCGTGCCGTCCGGCGTGGCGTGGTATCCGACCGGGTGCTGCATCCACGCATTTGCGGAGACGATGAAGAAGCCGGAGATCCACGAGCCGATCCAAACGCAAAACGCGGACGCGACGTACAAGCGCGGCGACACGCGTTTCTTTCCGTACAGCAGAATCCCGAGAAAGACCGACTCGAGGAAGAAGGCGTACATGCCTTCCATTGCGAGCGGCTGCCCGACGACCGAGCCGCTTTTTGCAGAAAACGTGGCCCAGTTCGTTCCGAACTGAAATTCCATCGGGATTCCGGTGACGACGCCGGCCGCGAAATTGAACGTAAATATCTTCGTCAGAAACCGGGCGATCGAATCGGCTTCCGAATCACCTGCGTTCGCGTGGTAGACGTACCACGCAATGAACGGACCTAACCCGAGCGTACCGATCGGGAATAGGTAATGGAACATTATCGTGAAGGCAAATTGTAGCCGGTCAACGGTGACGACGTCCACGGCGCGAGAATACGCCGCGGACAAGCCTTCTTCCTAAGTTCTTCCCAATCCGAAGGGCATCTTCGCAGGTTCTTCGGTCGAAGTCGCTACGATGCCGGCATGGAGATTCGCCGCATCGCACCGGATGATTTCGACCTTTATCGCAAGCTTCGCCGCTGACGCGCACATGCGTAGCGAACGCGAAGGCGCCGGCATCAATCTTTGGAGGTTATCTTTATGAAAATTCAAGATCCGCCATTTGCGCAAGCGTTGTTCTCGGATACGCGCTTTGCGTGGATCTGGCTGATTGTTCGTCTTTACGTGGGCTGGCAATGGCTGCACGAAGGCATCGAAAAGGCGCAAAGCCCGTTTTGGACCGGAGCGCAAAGCGGTCTCTTCTTGGAAAAGTGGGTCGCTTTTGCGTTAACGAAAACGCAAGGCTCGCACCCGGACGTGCAGTGGTGGTATGCCGCATTCCTAAAAGCAATCGTGCTGCCTTACGCCACATTCTGGAGCTACGCGGTAACGTACGGTGAGATCTTGGTTGGGATCGGTCTGATCCTCGGACTGTTTACCGGTATCGCCGCATTCTTCGGTACGGTGATGAACGGCAGCTACCTACTTGCCGGCACAGTCAGCATTAATCCGATTCTTTTCGCACTCGCATCGCTGATCGTCTTGGCTTGGAAGACGGCGGGCTGGTACGGACTCGATCGTTGGGTTCTGGCAAATGTCGGGACTCCGTGGCAACGCCCGGGCGAAGCGGAGCCGCGCGCGAAGACGCGATACGCCTAGCTGGCCTGAAGCACGGCGGCGCCGCGCGCGGTTCGCGTCTTTCAATTCCAATCGCATATGCCCGCGCTCCGGCGTTTATGTCTCTTCGAGTTGGGTGCGCAGTCGTTCGAGCAGTTGCTCGACGCTGACCTCTGCGATGCGCCGCCCGACAGCAGCGTCGAAGGCTGCGCCAATCGGCCCGAATGGCGGTTGGTATTGGCCGATGATCGAGAGCTGTGACTCGTTTTTCGCCAGCGGTTGAATCTCGATATAACCCTTGAACTCGGGGAAATTATGCGAACGCGCATCGCGCCAGTGAATCGGAACGAGCGTCGCTCCGTCGGACCGCTGCGTACTCGTGCCGAGGGTTATCTTCGCACGTCGTGCGAGCTTGCCGACCGCAGGAAAACCGAGCGTCTCAAACGGAACCTCGAGATCGATTTTATCGCTGTTAAGCAATTCGCGTAGCCGCTCCTCGAGCGTTTCCGCCGAGTGCCGTACGTTCAATTCACCAAGTAGCTGCCGTTCCATGACGCGAGTATATGGGAATGGTCGCCCGTTTCTTGAGAATGTTCGAAGAAGAAGCGGTGACGTTTACGTGTTAGCGGGCATTGGTGCGGGCGGCTGATACCGCATCATGCCTGGCGGCCCCGGCGGAAAAGGCATTCTGCCA
>DATGJX010000033.1:0-8371 GCA_035294905.1 Vulcanimicrobiaceae bacterium
CTTGTGGATGCGAACGCGCTCGCCCATTGCACGCGCAAGAAGAAATCCGAGGGGCGTCATGGCCAAAAATCGCAGTCCGGTGAATGCCAGCGGGTCGAACCGTGCCATCGCATATTTCACCAAGACCGTGTTGAGCGCCCACGCAACGACTACATAGAGCAGGCTGAGGTAAGTAAGGCTGCGGCGCATCACCCGGGGGTCATACCGCCTCGCTCGCAAAACTTCCCCGGTAATGCTCCGCTTTATCGACAACGGCGGCGTTCAGCTGTGCGTGGAAGAGCGCGGTGCGGGACCGCGTCACGTGCTATTTCTGCACGGTTGGATCAGTGCGCGGCGGATGTGGTACGACGTGGCCGACCGGCTCGACGCCGGCCGCTTCACGCTGCATCTGCTGGACTTTCGCGGAAGCGGTCTGAGCGATCGTCCCAATAGCGGACACGATTTGTACGGCTACGTTTCCGATGCGCGCGCGGCGCTTGCCGCAATAGGTGCGCCGGTGCTGCTCGTAGGGCATTCGATGGGCGGCAAAGTCGCACAGTATCTGGCGAGCGAGCGGCCCGCAAACCTGGACAAACTGCTGCTCGTTGCGCCCGGCACGGCATCGGGCGGAAAAAGCTCGCCGCGACACCGCGATCACGCGATGCAGACCTATGGAAGCCGCAGGAAAATCGAAGCGTATCAGCGCGCGGCAATGACGCGACCGGTTGACGCCGCTGCAATGGAGCGCATCGTCGACGACGCGCTGGTATCGCAGCTCGAACATTGGTCAGGTTGGTATGACAACGGGCGTTTCATCGACTTTGCGGATCGTTTGAAGCAGATTTCCGTTCCGGTGCTCTGCATCGGCGGCGCCGAGGATCCGGTCGTCCCACCTAGCCGCCTACGGCGGAACGTCGCGCAAATGGTTCCGGGATGCGTCCTCGTGACGCTTCGCGATGCCGGCCACAACTTGCCGGTCGAAGCGCCTGCCGAAATCGCACAGGCAATCGAATCATGGTGACCAGCCGCCCGAGCCGGAAGTGGCGCTGTACGAGGAATTAGCCCAAGCGCCGGCGTCCGTGCACGAGGAGGTTTGCTGATTGCGATATTCCGCGCGCACCGTTGTGTCGTCCGCCGCACCGCTCTTCGCGCCGGCACACGGGTTAGGCGTCGCCGGCGGAGCGCCGCCGTCATCGCCCGCTGCGGAGGAGTCGATGACGTCGTCGAACGCGCCGTCGCGCGATCCGGCGATCATGACGTATGGCTGCGTAAGCATCGTGCGCAGCACGACCGTGCCGGAGCGCGTCGCGACGACGTAACCCTTCGCGTCGAGTACGTCGACCGTGATCGACGCGGTCAAGCGCCCTTCGGAAACGTACCGGTTCACTTGAACGTTGAGCGCGCAGTTCGTTTGCGAGCTGTCGCAGTCTGGACCGGGCGTTGCGGGCGAGGCTTCCGTCAGCCCAATCGTTTCCGTCGTCGTATACGTGCACGAGGCGTTCGCGCAAGCGGCCGGAATCGGTGTGAACGTCGGCGCGGGAAACGGCATGCCGCCGGCTTGCATATTTGCGCCGATCGTTTGTTCGAGCGAAACGGCTGCGCGCTGATACCCCGCGGCTATGTACGGGTGCATCATGCGCGCGACGGTCATGTGTGTCATCGCGAGACCGGCGGAAAGAATCGTTGCGCCCACGAGCGCAATCAACGCGACGTACGCAAGCGTTCCCGCGAGCACTTACGGAGCACCGCTGGGCTGCGGGATGAGGCCCGGACGACTTACCTGCGAGCCCGGCAGCGGTGCTCTCACGTCGACATCGGACGTGAGCGTAACGGTCCCGGGGTCGTTGCGGCCCGGTTCGGGCGTATACCGAACCGTCACTTGAAGCTGCGCCGAGGTGACGCCGGCCGAGAGCGTGGTCGTAATAGTCGCAGGTGCGGTTGTCTGCGTACTCAAGGGCACGACGACGGTCCGCGATCCGTTTGGAGCGTTGCCGGGCGATCCGTATTTCCACGCGTTTTGCGCAAGGCGCATCGTTTGCTCTGCGGCAACAAGCGCTGCTCGTCGTCCCGGACCGCCTTGTTGTGAGACATACCTACCGAAGGCGCCGGCGGCAAAAAGTACGCCCCCGACGACGATCGCAACAATTGCAACCGCCACCACGGTTTCGACCAGCGTGATGCCGGATTGCGCGTTTCTCACCAGCTGCATGAGTGCCCGGAAACGGGGCTTCGCGGACATTTCATTTGTATCACTACATTGACACAAAGGCGGCGTTTGTGTTAGGGTGCTAATACAATGGATAGACAGGTCGTTCTTCACTGGTTTTGGACGGGCTTTTTCGCAGTATTCGGCGCCTATTTGTTGATGTGGGCTCGCAACTTCGCCGGTCCGCAAGCGGCGAATTGTCATATACGAGTCGCCTCGCCTGACGCGGACACTGCGAACGAACGCATAGAAAGCGCCGTAACGCGCCGCGAAGCTGCGGAAGGGCGGCCGCCGCGCCTCGGTCTGTGGCTGGGGTTTTGGAGTTTGCTCCTCGCGGCCGTCGCTGCGACGGGCCGCGTGCAGCCGGCCTTGCTGTATGCGTTACTCTGTCTAGGAGCCGCGGTTGCGATCGGGGCCGCATTTTTGAGGCTGCGCAATTCACAAACGACGCGCGTCGCGGTGGTGGCTGCTCGCAGCCCTGAAGGCGTGATACCGCCGGTTTGGTTGTATGGTGCGGCGATTTCCGCGTTGATGCTGCTCATCTATGCCGGCAGCGAACAGTATCGCTGGCCCGCGGCTATCGTCATGGCGTCATCGCTTCTTACAACGGCTATCGCGTGGCGGCTTACAACGCTGCCGGCACTCCTATCGGGCGTAGACGTACCAGCAGAGCAGATCATCGACGAGCGTCTGCGCTTTCATCGCAGCAGCTTGGCGCTGTTCTATGCTACGGTCCAGCCGTTCGTGTTCGTCAGCCAGACTGCGGCAAAAGGAGGTGCAGCAGAGCAGGCAGCGTGGTATTTCGCCTTGGCCGTATGGGCGGCGTTCGCATTCTGGATGATTCGGCGTCTGTTTACCAAGGTTCAACTGGCTTGAGAAACGCTATACTGGCAGTCGACCCCGAGATCGAAATCGCACCGTATCTGCAGATAGAAGAGCAAATTCGCGGACTGATTCAATGCGGCGATCTCTTTCCGGGTTCGCTTCTGCCGACGGTTCGCCAGCTGGCCGACGATTTGAATGTCGCTCCGAATACCGTCGCGCGCGCGTACGCCGATTTGCAAGAAGAAGGCTGGCTCGTCAGTGAAGGGCGGCGAGGTACGCGCGTTGCGCCGCGTTTGCCGGACGTCGACAAACGGGCACGCGCGCAAGCACTGCGGACGGCCGTTTCGCAGTTCGTTTCCGCGCTCGTCGGGCGCGGCTATTCGCGCACGGAGATAGAGCGCGAACTTCGCCGGACCGCGTCATGACCTCGCTGCTTCGGCAGTGAAGGCGTCGGCCTGCCGCACCGGAGCCCTTACGGCTTCGTCGGGCACAGATACTGCCTGCGGCAGCGGCGGGGCATAGCAGAACGATACGAGCAATCCGGCGAATCCGGCGATGAACGGTGCACCGATAATCATGTTCGGCGGCCAGCCGAGGCTGCCGTCGTTCAGACGAACCGATGCGATATAGAACACCGTCATCGCGAACGGCACGATGAACGCAAACGCATAAAAGGCGTTGCCGGACCGCACGCGCTCTTTGAGCACAGCGACGAGCAGGTCCGCAAGAATACCCGTTGCCAGCGCGGCAGGAATGTCCCAATAGGTGTCGCTTTGCGTGGCTAACGCAATGCCGTTCAATCCGAGCAGCAGCGTGAACGCGCCAAGCGGCATGCGCCAACGGCGAAGGAGCAGCAACACCAATCCCATCGTGATGAGCGACGAGATGATGATCGCATCCATGCTGTACGTCTGTCCCATCGACGTGTAGACGCCCTGCGGCCGGCCCGCTGCGGTGAACAGCAGCTCGTTGTTAGAGCGCCACGCGGGATGGCTTGCGTCTTGCGATGCAAGTTGCGTGACGTTCACGGCATGCGAGCCATCCGCGTGCGCGATAAACACCTGTGCAGCTCCGCCTGCATTGCGTACGTATGCAATGCGGCTGCCGTCGGGCGAGAGCGCCGGCTCGGATCCGCTCAGCGGCAATACCGCCGGCTTCGAGCCGGAAGCGTTCGTGAGTACGAGTGCTCCATCGCTGCGGTCGTACACGATCGCGCCGTTGCGTGTCCAATACGGCTCGTTCGCATCGATTGTTCCGGAAAGCCAACGAACGGCGCCGCCGCCCGCGGGTACAAGCGCAAGCTGTTGGTGCAAACCGTTGCGCGATTGGAAAAGAATGTGCGTACCGTCGGGCGACCACGCCGGATTCTGGACGGTCGTCGAACCGTCGACGGCGACGTGCGCGTTGCTCCCGTCGGCGTTCACCGTGACGATCCGAAAGTTTCCGGACGTTCCCGCGGGCATGCTGACGTATGCGAGGTGTTTTCCATCGGGCGACCACGCCGGCTGCGTATCGTGCCTGCCTGAATGCGTGATACGCACCGGATGCGTGCCGTCGGTCCGCGCGACGTAAATGTCCGAGGCCGCTAAACCGCCGCTTGTCACACCTGCCGCCACGCGATATGCGACGAACGTACCGTCAGGCGAAACGGCGGCTCCCCAAACGTCGTGCTTCGGAGCGGTGAGCAAGCGCGTTTCTTGCGTGCCGTCCGTACGAACGGAAAACAGCTCGCCGCCGGTCAAGCTCTTCGAATCCGCAGTCATGATTGCTTCGTCCGTATTGTCACCGAAGAGCGATGCGTATTGCGTGAAGAAACCGAGCAGCGTCAGCAGTGCAAACGTGCAAAGAACGAGCGGACCGGCAATTTTCCACCCGCCGGCGTGTTCGTCATAGCGATGCGCGATCGAACGAATCGGTCCGGCGAAGAGCATTGCACCGCCCAGCGCGAGCCACAGATGGGAGATGCTGATCAATCCGGTGATGTCGGTTTCGATGCCGAAGATCGTGTGCCAATATAAATCGAAGACGCCGCCGCTAGCGAAGAGCAAAACGCCGATCGCGGACGTCCAATATCCGTACGGCAAGCCGCAGCGGAAGCTGTATCCGCGCGTGAGATTTCGCAGTCCGACTACCCCGAGCACCGCGCCGGACAACGCCATGCATCCGTACAAAATGGCGTGCCACGGCGTGAAGAAACTCTGGTCAACCATTCCGTGCGCGTGGGCCCAGCCGTCTTGAATGACGCCCGCCATGACGAGCGCGGCCAGCACGGCCATGAGCCAATCAAACGCCAATGACGAGGGCGGATACGAAGCAGTGCGCATCATCGGTCTCCCGTTCGGTTTTGAAGTGTACGCTTTGGCTTGCCGCCAAGTTTCAGCCTACCGCACGCGCTCGCTTGCTTCTTGCCCTGCAGTTCGTTGCATCGTCGTTGACTGGGCCCTTTCTCCTTGGTATACTCCCAAAGTTCGGTCTCACTCGAGGGTGTGGCCGACTTTTGGTGTGTGTGAGTAGGAGTCTATAGTTGCCGACGATTAGCCAGTTGGTTCGTAAGGGTCGCCAGAAGGCCGAGAAGAAGGTCAAAACACCGGCGTTCCGCGTCATCCAGACCGGTCCCAAGCCGGGTCACCCCGATTTGCCCCTGCGCTCGTTCGAAGTGGCCGGCAACCCGCAGCGCCGCGGCGTCTGCACGCAAGTCAAGACCGTGACCCCGAAGAAGCCGAACTCGGCGCTTCGCAAGGTCGCCCGTGTGCGCCTGACCAACGGCGAAGAGATTACCGCCTATATCCCCGGCATCGGCCACAACCTGCAGGAGCACTCGGTCGTGCTCGTGCGCGGCGG
The DNA here is from genome assembly GCA_035294905.1 of Vulcanimicrobiaceae bacterium. Taxonomy (GTDB): domain Bacteria; phylum Vulcanimicrobiota; class Vulcanimicrobiia; order Vulcanimicrobiales; family Vulcanimicrobiaceae; genus DATGJX01. The sequence goes on from DATGJX010000033.1 coordinate 5,852, forward strand.
CCGCGTAAAAGATTTGCCGGGCGTTCGCTATCACATCATCCGCGGTACACTGGATACCTCCGGCACCGCGAACCGCAAGCAAGGCCGTTCGAAGTACGGCGCCAAGCGCACCGCTAAGAAGTAAGAGAGTAAAAGGAACAGATGCCTCGTAAAGGTCCGGCACCGAAGCGGCAGATTCTGCCCGATCCGCGTTTCAACTCGAAAGTGCTCGCGCGCTTCATTAATAAGGTCATGCTTCGCGGCAAGAAGTCGCTCGCCGAGCAAATCACGTACGGCGCGTTGAATATCGTTTCGGAGAAGACCGGCCGCGACGCGATGGACGTGTTCTCGCAAGCGCTTTCGAACGCGATGCCGCTGGTCGAAGTGCGTCCGCGCCGCGTCGGCGGTGCCACGTACCAAGTGCCGATGGAAGTCCGTCCGGATCGCCGCCAGGCGATGGCGATGCGCTGGCTCATCGGCTTTGCGCGCTCGCGCGCCGGGCGCTCGATGGAAGAGAAGCTCGCCGCGGAGCTGATGGACGCCGCCAACAACCAAGGCGCGTCGATCAAAAAGCGCGAGGATACACACAAGATGGCGGAGGCCAATAAGGCTTTCGCGCATTACCGCTGGTAATTTTTAAACGCTAAAGATCATGGCTGCAAGAGAATATCCGCTGGAGCGGACCCGCAATATCGGCATCGCCGCGCACATCGACGCCGGCAAGACCACGTGTACGGAACGCATTCTGTTCTACACCGGCCGCACGCACAAAATCGGTGAAGTGCACGACGGCGCCGCGACGATGGACTGGATGGTCCAGGAGCAGGAGCGCGGGATCACGATTACGTCGGCCGCGACGGCGTGCACCTGGCGCGACACTCGGATCAATATTATTGATACGCCAGGCCACGTGGACTTCACGGTCGAGGTTGAGCGCTCGCTGCGCGTGCTCGACGGCCTCGTCGCGCTGTTCGACTCGGTTGCCGCCGTGCAGCCGCAGTCCGAGACGGTCTGGCGCCAGGCGAACAAGTACAAAGTGCCGCGGATCATCTTCGTCAACAAGATGGACCGCATGGGCGCCGACTTCTTCAATGCCGTCGACAAGATCAAAGAGCGCCTCGGCGCGAACGCCACGCCGATTCAAGTACCGATCGGTGCGGAAGACAATTTCAAAGGAGTCGTCGATCTCTTCACCATGAAGAAGATCGTCTATACTGACGATCTCGGTTCGACGATGGCGGAAGAGCCTGTCACCGAAGCAGACGGCGAGCTGAAAGCGCTCGCGGACAAGTGGCGCCAGAATTTGGTCGAGAACATCGCGGAGCAGGACGAAGAGCTGCTCGAGATGTTCTTCGAGGGCAAAGACCTTCCGATCGATCGCATGAAGGAAGCGCTGCGCAAGGCGACCATCGCCGGCACGGTGCTGCCGATGCTGTGCGGTTCGGCGTTCAAGAACAAAGGCGTGCAGCCGCTGCTGGATGCCGTCGTCGAGTACATGCCCTCGCCGCTGGATGCCAAGCCGATCATCGGCAAAGATCCGAAGACGGAAGCCGAGATTACGCGCAAACCGGACGACAAGGAACCGTTCGCGGCGCTCGCGTTCAAGATCGCGACCGACCCATACGGCAACCTGACGTATTTCCGCGTGTATTCCGGCACGCTCGAAAAAGGCTCGTACGTGTACAATTCGCGTTCGGGCCGCAAAGAGCGCATCGGCCGCATTCTGCGAATGCACGCGAACCATCGCGAAGACATCGATTCGATCGGCGCGGGCGACATCGCTGCCGCGGTCGGTTTGACCGACACGCGCACCGGCGACACGCTGTGCGACGAGAAGCATCCGATTATGCTCGAGTCGATCACGTTCCCGGAACCCGTCATCTCGCAGGCCATCGAGCCGAAGACGAAGGGCGATCAGGATCAGCTCGGCAAGGGCCTGCAGCGCCTCGCGCAAGAGGACCCGACGTTCCGTATGTACACGGACGAGGAGACGCAGCAGACGATCATCGCCGGCATGGGCGAGCTCCATCTCGAAATCATTCTCGACCGTCTGCGCCGCGAGTTCAAAGTCGAAGCAAACGTCGGCAAACCGCAGGTCGCGTATAAAGAAGCCATCACGAAGACCGTTGAGAAGCAGGGCAAGTTCGTCCGGCAATCCGGCGGCAAAGGCCAGTACGGCGATATCTATCTGCGCGTCGGACCGGGTGAAGCGAACTCCGGGTTCACGTTCGATTGGAAGATCGTCGGCGGCGTCGTGCCAAAAGAGTATCAGAAGGCCGTTCAAGAGGGCATCAAGGAAGCGGCGCAAAGCGGCGTGCTTGCGGGCTATCCGATCATGGACTTCAAAGTCGAAGCGTTCGACGGTTCGTACCACGACGTCGACTCCTCGGAAATGGCGTTCAAGATCGCCGCGTCGATGGGCTTCAAAGAAGCCAACCGCGCAGCCGGCCCGATTCTGCTCGAGCCGATCATGAAAGTGGAAGTCACGACGCCGAAGGACTACATGGGCGCGATCACCGGCGATCTCAATCGCCGCCGCGG
>DATGJX010000034.1:0-21658 GCA_035294905.1 Vulcanimicrobiaceae bacterium
GTGATATCGCTGTTGACGCCGTTAGAGACAAAGAGATCGCGTTTCCCATCGAACGCAAGCCCCTGCGGGTTCCCTATGTAAAACGACGTCGTGGAAATCGGGCTGCCGGTGTAGGGCGGCACGTATGCCGTGACGGTATTCGCAAAGTAGTTCGCGACAAAAAGCGGCTTGACCGGTTCGATGAGGTAGGAGTTACCTTGCGGATCCTGACCGATAAAATCCCCGCTATCACTCAGGCCGCCCAAGAGCGTATAAGAGTTCCTCGGCGAGATACGCCACGTCAGGTCTACCACATCGCCGGATGAGTAGAAGAAAATCCCATCGCAACGCGCACTGCAAGATTGTCCAACGACTTGGCCCGCGTTGTTTATGCCTGTAGGAGTCATTGATGTGATTCCGAGAGGCGAAGGAAGAAACGTTATGCCCCCGCCGGGCGAGCGGATGAAGGTCTGAAAGTGATTGAACGAGCCCGCGGACTTCCACCCGACGGTGGTATCGTGATCGTTGATGCCGGATACACCGCTATTGCCCACCTGATTCGGAAAGAGTCGAGACAGTCCCCAACCATATCCGATAGCCGCGAATTCGGGTCCCGCAAAGGGAAAATTCGTATACGCAAAATGGCCGGTGTTGCTAAGAAAGACATTTTCTGCATTGCCGGTCGAGTTCGATTCGCCAAGAACACGCGGACGTTGGCCGTTTGTGAAAAATTCAGTCAGGAACGGGGCCGCGCTACAATTCAGACATGTGGATGTGCCGTATATTTCGCCGGCGTCGTTTATCGTCAGGGCCTCGGCAATTCCCGGGCGAAAGCGGTCGCCGAGCTCGCGAACGGTTCCGTTTGCAAAGTCCAGCGCTATCCGCTCCCCCCTACGTGCATTTTTGAAACAAAATCCCACGGCTTGTCCAAGCGTATTTACGGCCGCGGCGGTTGTTCCACTTACGCAGTTCGGATCCGAAGCGAGCAGCGTGACGATGCCGTTATTGTCGATCGCGGCCTGGTTTCCGACTGCACCCGGTATCTGACCATCCTTCATGATTGCGAACGGAACGAACCCATTCGGCAAAGCGACGGCGTAATACGCCGGAGCCGCAACGTTCGCGGATTGCATCAGAGGCGTACGTTGATATGCCGTTGCGGGATTTCCCGCAGTGCCGCCGGGGCTTCCTGGGATAAGACTGCTGTGGCTGCAGCCCGCAACCACCACCGCCGTCAGCACCGATAAAAATGCAACGTATCTCGGACGCATAGGAAGTGACCCCTTTTCCAGCGCAGGCGTGTATGAAACACGTACTGCCGGGATCAGCCCTGCGTCAAGGGCGTTATTTCTTATTTTTTAGTTCGGTTTGAAAGTCACTACAAAAAGGTACTCGGCCGGAACCGGCTGGCAATATGCGCGCGCGCCCGTGTACGTCGAAGCTTTTGCCGCGCGCAGCGCTTCTTGATCGAATTGCGGCACTCCGGACGGCGCCCAAACCCAAGCATCTCGCACCGTGCCGTCCGGGTCGAGTGCGATCTCGACTGAGGTACTCGTAGCCATGTCTACGGCAACGTGCGGATACTGAGGCTGTTCTTGGTGTTGGAGCGTCGCCGCGAGGAACGGTTCGGCGCAATTACTGCTTTCGAGCGCTTGCGCCGGACGAGGCGTCAGAACCAGCGAGTTTGCCGATGGGCTGTCGCTAAGGTGATCGCCGTCCTTCGGATCCAGCGTGTACTGCCGTCGATACGTGAGGTGAGCAGCCTGCGCGTTCTTCATCTGGTCGGGCGAAGCCATGGCTATCGGGTCGCACGTTACCGTTTGGCCGGCTTGCCAGCCGGTCCCGTCGTCTCCCGTCACGGCGCTCGAGACCCAGCCATGCGCAATAGTCAACGGTTGTGGAAATCGCACGTACATTACCGGTGAGACATAATCGTGCCGGATGAAGTCGACCCACGGTGCGCTGTAGTGACGGTCTTTCTCGACCAATGCCACTGATGGAACGTCGACGGTGTACCATCCGGCGCTGGTATCAAATGCGAGTGTCGCCGTTGCGATCGTCCGCGGCGCCAGACCTGTTAACTCGAAGCCATAGAGCGCCGCGGGGTTTTTCGACGGGACGCTTTGACCCACCGCTCGGGCATCCAACCTTGCCGGACAATACTCAAGCGCCGCCGACGCCGGCCGATGCGCGCAAAAGAAAAACGCCGCGCAGATAAGAACGCCGATCGTCACCCGTTTCATGCGTTGGGATTCAGCGGCGCGCGATCGCGCACCTCGTAACGGGTGGTCCGCCCAGCCGGAATCGATTCGAAAAGCGCGACTTGCGTCACGTGGACGTGCATGGGTTTGACGTCGAGCATCGGCAGATGCCCGCGGCCGCCCTTGACTCGTGCGAGCGTGACGTGCGCGATCGCGTCTTTCTCGAAGGTAAAGCCGAGCGGTTCAAACGCGCTCCGCGCGGTGTATGCCAGCCTACGGTATGGTGCTCCCTGATCGCGCGCTCCGACCCAGACGATTTTCGGGCGGCGCTCGTGCGGAAAAGCACCGACGGTGTCGAGTGTCAATGTAAACGGCGGAACCGCGTCCGCGAAGGCGCGCATCGCGTCACGAATTGACTCGACTTGTTCCGGCTGTACCCAACCCAGGAAGGCGACGGTGATGTGCAGTTTCTCGGCAGGTTCGTAGCGTGCGTCGAGGCCCTGCGCGGCAAGACGCGCGCCGATGTCCGCACTTTTCGCGCGTACGCGCTTGTCCAATTCGATTCCGACGAAGAGTTTCGGACTAAAAGCCACGGCTACTGCAAGTATGGATTCGCGTTGCGTTCGATGCCGATCGTCGTGAACGGCCCGTGGCCGGGAATCACAAGCGTGGCATCGTTGTAGTCCATGAGTTTACGGTGGATGCTCGAAACGATGTCCTCCATCGACGTTCCGCCGAGGTCCCAACGTCCAATGGAACCGGCAAAGAGCGTATCGCCGGAAAGAATCGTCGTACGCGCTCCATCGTCGATGGCAAAGCAGACGCTGCCCGGCGTGTGACCTGGCGTGTGCAATATTTGAATTCGCGCTCGCCCAATCGTAATGACGTCGCCGTCGTGCAGGTCGCCATCGAGCTCGACGATCTTCGGCGCGTGCGCCAAACCGATCCATTGCGCTTGAAGCTCGAGCGTGCGATACAGGGGCAAATCGGCGGGATGCAGCAGCGCGCGTCCGCCCGCGCGTTCGCGCAACACGCCTACATCGCCGATGTGATCGATGTGCGCGTGCGTGTGCAGCAAATGCGTGACGCGCAGATTGCGAGCGCTCAAACGCCGCATTACCTCATCCACGCCGTCGCCGCCGTCGACGATGATGGCTTCGCCGATTGTCTGGTCTGCGATAATCGTGCAATTGCAGGCCAGGGCGCCGACTGCAAAGGTTTCGAAAAGCACACCGCTCCCTATGCTGGAACTCCTCGCGCCGCCTGCCGATATTCTATGCAAAGGTGGACATTCAACTCGAGATCGCCCAGGTTCAAGCCCGTATCGCGCAGATAACGGGCGCTCCGTCATTTGCGCCGCAGCCTGTCGCGGGCGGCGCCTTTGCATCGCTCGTGAACGCGGTGATTCAGCCGGCATCCGCGGCGGCTTCGAGCCGCGGCGGCCTGATGCAATGGCCGGTTGCGGGTCAAATCTCCTCACCGTTCGGAGAACGCAAAAACCCGATGGGACCCGGCGATGATTTCCATCCTGGGCTCGATATTGCCGCCGATGCCGGCACGCCCATCGGGGCAGCTGCCGCAGGACGCGTGGTCTCGGCCGGTCCGGACGGCGGCTACGGAAATCTCATCGTGGTTGACGACGGCAACGGCATTACGACGCGGTATGCGCATTGCTCGCAGATTTTCGCACGCGTCGGCGACACGATTACGCCTGGACAAACGATCGGCGCAGTCGGCTCTACCGGTCACTCCACCGGCCCGCATCTGCACTTCGAAGTGCGCGTGAACGACAACCCCGTCGACCCAACGCAATTCCTCCCAAACTGAATTTTTCTCAGCCCGTAATTCACCTAACGAAACGTTTGAATTACGCAACGAGGAGACTGTGGAGATCACGTCTCTTGCGGCGCGTGTGAATTTGCGCCCAAAAGCCATGGATGGCGTATGAAGGCAAAAGGGGGTCTCCGGGCTCAGCGCTAGTTCGAACTGAAGTACTTTCCGAAATACCGTTCCTGTTCGGTGCGGTGTTGCTCGTCCTCGCCACGCTCCGCTTTGGCTTTTTGCTCGGCGTCGCGCCGCTCTAGAAGCTTGCGCATCTGCGGCAGAAGGCGCCGCATGAATCCCAATTCCATGCGCAAACGCTCCTTGGTGGTTTCCACTTCCAACAGGCGCTGTTTGATCGTGTCGGAAACCTGAAGCGTGTCCGCAACGATGTATGAAACGGCTTGCGCGTTCGCCGGAAGATCGACGTTCGAGCGTTCGCCCGTGAACTTCGCCAGCAATTCGAGATACTGCAGAAAGATCTCGCGGACGCCCTGTTCCAGATCGGCGACGTCGCCGTTGTCCCGTTCGGCTTCACGCAGAAGATCGACGTCAACGGTTAGGTACGGGTCTCGGCTCACGATGCGGCGGATGCGAAAGCGTTCCCGTCCCACGGTCGCGATATAGAAGCGTCCGAACGGCAGCGGCGTCACGTCGACGATCTCGGCCGTCGAGCCGATTTGGTGCGGCTCAACGCTCGGATCGCCGGCTTCTTGCCCCTCTCGAATGAGGACCACGCCGAACCCCTCACCTGTCTCGAGGCATTCGCCGATCATTTGTTTATAGCGCGGCTCGAAGACGTGAAGGTTGAGTGCGGTGCCCGGAAAGAGCACGGCATTGAGCGGAAATAGGCGGAGCCGCGTGGCCATGGGATGCGAGCCATTCAGCCGGAGGGGGAGGCGCGCCTGCCGCATAAGCTTGCAAGCGGACAGTTGCTATGAAAGAGGCTTTTAATTCGCCGTGGACGGTGCTTGCCGCCGGCGTCGCACTTACGCTGCTGCTCTATGCGCTGGCGCAGCGGCTCGTTCCGCACGTGGCAGGCTGAACGTGGATTGGCCGGCCGCGCTGCTGCGCTGGTTTCACGAACTCGCGGCAATCGTGTGGCTTGGACTGCACTATTACACGGATTTGGTGTACCCGCGCTCGCGCGCCGCAGCTGCGGCTGCCGGCAGTGCCGCGATCCTCGACAACTACGTCGCAACGCGCGTCGGTCATGGACTGCGCGTTTCCGCGATCGTCGCGTGGGTGCTCGGCTGCGGTCTGCTGCGCACACTTTCACTTCCCGGACATAACGCGTTCGTGGATGCTATGCTGCTGCGCGGCATTTACGCGCCAATCGGCATCGGCGCGTGGATTGGAACGGTCATGCTCGTGATAACCGTATGGCCGATGCGTACGGCGAACGTTTCCGCCGCGCTGATATGGGCTCGCGTAAATACGGTGCTTTCCGTGCCGCTGTTGTTCTTCATGGCCTTCGGCTACTCGCATCAAGGAATCGTCGGGCTCTAAACAAACATCCGTACCGATGTACGAGGACGTTTCCCGCTATTTAGAGGCGGCGCATCCGGAGCCGCATCCACTGCTGCTGGAACTCGAACAGTTCGGTCGCAAAGAAGAGATCGCGCGTGTGTCGCGCGCCGTCGGGCGCCTGCTCTCGACGCTCGTTCACGCGATGCAGGCCAACCGCATCCTCGAAATCGGTACCGCGTACGGATATGCAACGCTGTGGATGGCGCTTGCGCAGCCGCCGATCGGCAAGATCTGGACGTTCGATCCAAACGCGGAGCGGACCGAAGTCGCACTCGGCTATTTTCAGCGCGCGGGTGAAGCGGACTACATCGAGATCATCAATCAACCCGCTCTCGAAGTGCTCAACGTGTTTCCGCAGCGCAACATGGACGTGGTTTTCGTCGACGCACCGAAGAGCGACTACGAGGCGTACCTGGAGCACTGCCTGCCGCTGCTCAAACTTTCCGGACTGATCATCTTCAACGGTCTTGCGCAAAGCAAAGACACCGACGGCTTCAATCGCGCATTCGTGCGGCATCCCGATTTGGACGCGACGATCATTCCGCTCGGTAGTGGTCTGGGGCTCGGCGCGCGCAAACGGTGAACGTTCCGTCCGCCGCCGAGTTCAAGGCGGTGATGCGCCACTTCCCAACCGGCGTGACGGTTGTGACGAGCGTGCGCGAAGGCGAGCCGCGGGGTGTGACGGTGAGCGCGTTCGCAAGCGTATCCGTCGACCCGCCGCTCGTGCTGATCTGCATCAACCGCGAGGCGCGCAGTTACTTGTACATTTCCAGTTCGAAGATATTCTGCGTGAACATCCTCGACGGAAAGCAGCGCCATCTCGCGGAGCGATTCGCCGGGAGAATTCGCGACAAGCAATTCGAGGGGGTCGAGTATGGCGTCGACGTTACCGGTGCCGCGGTACTAAGCGGAGCGGTAGCGCATCTGGACTGCGAAGTTGCCGAAGAACACCACGCGGGCTCTCATTCGATATTTATCGGCCGCGTCGTCTCCGCGAAGTCACGCCCCGGTTCACCGCTAGGGTATTACAACGGTGACTTTCACGACTTCCATCTCAAAATCGATTAGCGACGGCCTGCCGTGTCACGATGACAAAGCGATTAGACTTCGCGCGTGCGGTATTCCTCATCGGGTTCGAAGAAGAGCGTGTCGAGTTTTCCTTGCGCGTTTAGGCCGTAGGTTATCAGTATCGATTGCGAGCCCTTCGTCAGGCGGAACTGTGAAAGTGTAACCCCATCCTCTTCGGGCGATGGCCCGCGTTGCACAAGCGTCAGTGCGCCGGGCCAAAAACGCCGTAACAGCCGCCGATCATCCGTTCCCGCGTCCCGAGTATCGCGGCCCGCGGCAACGGCATCGAGCACCGAGGACAGCGATGCCGCGATGCGGGGCCGCCGATCCTCAATCGACGTCAGCTTCTTCGGCATAAGCGGGGCATCGGCGATTCCTGCGACGACCTGCGAGATATACCACGGACGTGCGTGGCCGGCATCGAGATTCGTTAGCACCACGACCGTCAGCGAATCATCCGGAAAGCGCGAGATGTTACAGGTGAAGCCCTGCCACGCCCCGCTGTGTTCGAGCACGCGGTGTCCGTTTTGCTTGTTGATGCGCCAGGCAAAGCCGTAATTTGCCGGATTGGGCTTTCCATTGTTCAACCTGAACACGGTCCACATGCGCTTCAGACTCGACGCGCTGAGCAAACGCGTCGTATACAACGCAGCATCCCACTTCGCAAGGTCCAGCACGTTGAAATACAGCGCCCCGTCGGCCGTCGAGTTGAAGGTCGGTGAAACCCAATCCTGATTCTTGAGCACACCGTTTTCCCATTGATAACCGGCGGCGCGGTTGGGAACGATGTCCTTGTCGCTGATCAAACGCGTCGAGGTCATGCCGAGCGGTTTGAAGATGTGCTGCGCAAGGTATTGCGCGTAAAACATACGGGTTACTCGGTGAATCAGGATTCCGAGCAGGACGTAATTGGTATTCCGGTAGTTCCACTTCGCTCCGGGCGCGTTTTCGATTGGAAGCGCTTCGATTTTTTTGAGCAGCTGACTTTCCGTGAAATCGAGCCTCAGGTAAAACGGGCCGGTTGGACCGGTTCGTGCATCCGTTTCATACTCCGCCAGTCCCGACGTGTGCGAAAGGAGATTCTTGACTCGAATCGGCTTCCAACTTTCCGGGGCACCGGGAAAATACTTCGTAATGCTGTCATCGAGCGAGACGCGTCCTTGCTCGACGAGCATCATGATTGCCGTCGCCGTGAATTGCTTGCCGACGGAGCCCGATTGAAAGATGGTCTGCGACGTTACGGGCACGTTCAACTCGACGTTCGAGAGCCCGTATCCCTTAGCGAGCAGAATCTTTCCGCGGCTATAGACCCCGACTGCCGCTCCGGGCACGTGCGTACGCGCCATTTCCGTGGTCACGAATCGATCGATGGATGCCACCTGCGCGCCGCTCAGGTGAGTAACAGCCGCTAAAATGAACGCGGCAAAAAGAACGTTCATCGCATCAAATTCGTCGTAGCTTTTATCACGTTGCGCAACAGGGCCACGTTCGTAACCGGACCCACACCACCGGGGACCGGCGTGATGGCGCCGGCAACCTGCACGGCGGATTCAAAATCGACGTCGCCTTTGAGTTCGCCCTCGACGACGGTGGTACCGACGTCGATAACCGTTGCGCCCGGCGCGATGTCCGCGCCGCCGATCAAGCCGGGCACGCCGGTCGCAACGACGACCACGTCGGCCATGCGCACATAGGGCTGCAAACTGCGCGATTCCTTGTGCAAAACGGTGACCGTCGCGTCTTGCGTGAGCATCAGCATTGCCACCGGTGCGCCGACGACGATACTGCGGCCGATCATCGCCGCCTGCTTGCCGGCGAGCGGCCAATGCGGGCTGCGCTCGAGCAGCAGCATCACGGCGGCCGGCGTTGCGGGGACGAACTCGGCGCCGCTGCCGAAGGCGAGATGACCTTGGTTCGTGGGATGCGTGCCGTCCACGTCTTTGTGGCGCGGAATGGCGTCGGCAATCGTACGAATCGAAAGATGCGGCGGAAGCGGCTGCTGCAGCATCACGCCGTGGACGGTTTCATCGTCGCGCAAACGTTCCAAGCGTTCGCGAATCGCAGATGCGCCGGAGGTTTCCGGCATTTCGTCGACGTGCACCGCGATGCCGACGCGTTCCCCGGTTTTGACGAGATTTCGCACGTAGGCGAGCGAGGATTCGTTCTCTCCGACCAGCGCGACAACGAGCCGGGGATGAATCCCTTTATCGCGAAGCGCAGTACTTCGAGCGAGAAGTTCGGCGCGCAGTTCGGTTGCCACCGCGCGGCCATCCAAAATGCGTGCCGGCACGGCATCGCGCATTCGTCCGACGGAGGAGCCTCCCCTGGAGCACGTGCGACGGGAAGTCCGGTTGGGCCGCCACTTCAGTTCGGCGGACTTCGAGCGCGCTTTCCGCAGCTTTCAGCAGATGTACCAGATTCGGCCGAGCCAGGTGCTTTGCAGCCCCGACGTGCTCGACCGGTACTGCGAACTCTACGCGCGAGCCGGTGAGGCGCATCGGCGGGAGTTGCGCTTCGATGGAGTTCGCATAAGCGCATCCATTCTGCCCCCGGGGATGGTTGCGTTCGAGGGAGACGTCGACGCTGAAAGGATGGGCGATTGGTAAAGGCGCGCGCGAATTGGATCTATTGGATCGCGGGGGCGATTATCGTGGGCATCGTGTTATGGCAGGCCTTTCGGCCGCAGGGCGGTGCGCAAGCATCGGGCCCCGCAGCGCTTCAGGGACAAGAGGCCCCAAGTTTTTCCGTGCCTGATCTGAACGGTTCGTCTTCGGCTCTCGATGCATACCGGGGGCATGTCGTGGTGATGAATCTTTGGGCGTCTTGGTGTCCGCCGTGCCGTGCGGAGATGCCCGACTTGCAGCGATTGTACGCCGCGTACAAGACGCGCGACGTCATCGTGCTTGGCGTCGATCAAGGCGAATCCGCGCAGCGCGTGAACGCGTTTGCGCAATCGCTCGGTATTCATTATCCGATTTTGCTCGATCAGCAGCAGCAGTACGGACGCGTCTACGCAGCGCTGGGACTGCCTACGACAATCGTCGTGAATCCGCAGGGAGTCGTCGTGCGAGGTTTCGACGGTCCGCTTTCATACCCGCAGATGGTTGCGGCGGTGACGCCGCTGCTCGGCACGACGAAGTGACGCTGTTCTGGCTCTTACTCTTGTGCGCGATCGGCATGGTCGTTGCACAAGACGCATATCCCGGCGCAGCGGTCTATCACGCCGGCTGGTATAACGCGTTCGCTATCGCGTCGTTCGTTTTTGCGGCTTGGCAGCTGCGCTCGCTGCAGAAGACGCGCGCGCAGCGGTTCCCTACGTTGCTCGTCGCAACGTTCGGCGCGGCGATCGTCGTGTTTTCGGGCGTGGCGAGCGGGCTGATGGGGCCGGACACGCACACCGTCGTCGGCGCACCCGGGGCGAGCGTTCGCGACGACGACGTCGACGGAACGTTCGTCTTTCCGCTCAGCGGCAACACCATCACCCTCGACCGTGGGCGTTCGACGGTAACGGTGAGCTCGCGCCGGCGCTACAGCGGTGGGTTCATTTTCTGGCAAGAGCCGCGCACAGTCGTACACATCGACGCAGCGGACGCGCGCGGCGGGCATTTGACGGTCACGCAACCCACGAACGCTTCGTTTCTCTCGCCGGTACTCTTGATGCAGCAGCAAACGACGATCGACGGTATGAACGTGCGCTTCGATTCGTTTTCGGTGCCGGCAGTGCAGCGCAACGTCAAAGCGGTGCTGTTCACCGAACAACAAGCCGCGCAGTTGCATACCGATCCGCCGATTATCGGTGAGCCGGCCGTACTCTTCGCGGTTGCCGACAACGCCGATCGCGTTCAGCCGGGCGGCATCGGCATTGCGGCGCCCGATGTGCAAAAGCAGGTTGGCGGGTTGCGCCTGACCGCAACGATACTGCAATATCCGGCGATAGTGGTTGCATCGGCGCCGTACTGGCCGATTCTGCTCCTTGGTCTGCTGCTCTGCGTCGCCGGGGCGCTGCAGACGGCGGCTAGAACTCCGTCCCGCTCGAAAACGTAAAACCGTCGATTTTCGCGGCCGGAACGATGAGCGAATACGAGTACCCACCCGTGCGATGCAGCGCATTGCCGAATTCGCACCGTCGCAATGCGCCGATGATGCTTTGATTGAAGCGCATGTTCCGTACTCCGCGCGTCACCTCGCCGTCTTCGATGAGGAACGTGCCGTCGCGCGTCATTCCCGTCACGATGGCCTTCTTTTGGTCGACTGTGCGGATGTACCAGAAGCGCGTTATCAGCAGCCCGCGTTTGGTTTCTGCGATCAGCTGCGCGGCTGGTTTGCTTCCGGGCGATACGACGACATGCGAAGCCTGCGGCCCGTATGCGTTCGGCGCAGGTAACGCGTGGCCGGTGTTCGATCGCTGCAGTTTGTTTGCCCAATAACTGTCGGTCACGATGTCTTTCGCGACGCCGTTTTCGACGAGCGCCAAACGCTGCGTCGGCTGCCCTTCGAAATCGAACGGCATGCCGGGGTTGAGCGGATGGGCGTAGTCGTCGGAGATCGTGACGTTCTCACCCAGATACGTCTTGCCGAGCCCGTCGCTCAAGAATGACGACCCTTCATCGAAGGATTGGGCCGAGAAATGATCGGTCAAATACGTAAACAGTTCGCCGAACGCCGCAGGTTCGAGGATCACCGTCCACTCGCCGGGATCGACGCCCTGCGGATCTGCCGATTCCTGCGCTTTCCGGGCGGACGTGACACCCACGGCGTGCGCATCCAAGTTCGAGACGTCGTTGTCGTATGCTTCTGCGAACCCCGTGGAATCCGCGGCATTCATCTTCACGTTGACGCCGCTGTCGGTGCTGTCGAACGACGCACGCGCGCCGCTCGAATTGACAATCGTTGCACCGCCGGTGCTCGTCGTGACGAAGCCGGCGCACCAGTACCCACGTTCTTCGGCGGTTTTGAAGATCGCATCGCACATTTCCGCGCGCGTGCGCGGGGTCGCTTCGACCGTTTGTCTGACGTACGCGCCCTCAGGCGCTTTGAACGAGCCTCCGGCCGGCAGACGCGGCAACCCCGGATCTTCCGGCGCAAGTTTCGCCATTTCGATTGCGCGCAAAACTGTGTCGCGCAGCGCTTCGTCATCGAGTACGTTGGTCGTCGCAACGCCCGTGCGTTTCCCGATGACTGCGCGCACCCGCACGGAAGTGTCCTCCGCGGCGACGTTCTGATGCACCATGTTGTGCGTGAAGCGCGTCAGCGCGTCGTTGCCGCTCCACACCATGACTTCGGTTTGATCCGCGTTCGAAAGGCCGAGCACGCGCGATGCGAGCGACTCCCGGTTGCGGCTATCCATCGTAGCCGACTCCTACCCGAACCTTGCGGAAGCGCGCCGGCGAGGCGCATTGTGCCGTACGGCCGGTTTGCATCGGTTCGCCTTTTCCGCAGTTCGGAGTACCCCATGCGACCCACGAGTTCTCATCGCCGATGGCATCACAGGAATTCCAGAACTTCGGTGTCATGCCGGCGTACGTGGGATTCTTGAGCATGCGGCCACGCTTGCCGTTTTTTACTTCCCAACCGATCTCGCAGCCGAACTGAAAGTTGAGGCGATGATCGTCGATCGACCAAGAGCGGTTGCTCTCCATATAGACGCCGTCCTTGACGTCGTCGAAGAGATTTTCGAACGGCGTGTTGCCGGGGAGCAAGTTGAGGTTGCACATGCGAATCATCGGCACGTACTCCCAGTTCTGCGCGCGCACGCATGCGTTACTTTCACGACCTATGGCGCGCGCCGTATCGTTGCTCATCTCGTAGCCCACGAGCACGCCGTTGCGGATGATGTCGGAGGTCATGCTTTTGCTGCCCTCATCGTCGTACCCGACGGTCGCCAGCCCCTCCGGAAGGGTGTTGTCGATGAGGATGTTCACGATGTCCGAACCGTATTTGAGCTTGCCCAGCTGTGCGATCTCGAGAAAACTTACGCCTGAGAAGTTCGCTTCCCAGCCCATGACGCGGTCGAGTTCCGCCGGATGCCCGCACGATTCGTGAATTTGCAGCGATACTTGCGATCCGCCCAAGATGATGTCGAACGTTCCGCTCGGACATTGCGGCGCGGAGAGCAATGCAACCGCTTCCTCGGCGATACGCGGCGCGTTTTCACCCAGACGCGCCTGCTCGATGATTTCCCAACCGCCGGCTTTGTACAAGCCGATGTCGCCTGGAAACGTGCGCGTTTGCACGTCGCCGTCGCCGACGGCCATAGCCTCGATGCCGCTGCCGGTTTGGCGAAGTTTCTGTTCGATACGCGATCCGATGCTGCTGTAAAACGCTTTGTGGGTACTCCACAAGTCCATCCATGCGCGTCCGACGCTGATCTGTGGTGAAACGTGCAACGCCTTTTCGGCATCCAACAGCAGTTTGACGCGATCTCCCAGCGGTATCTCGCGCGGATCGCGCAGCACCGGCGTGGCAAAAACGTCGGTGTAAGCGCGAGGCGGCGGTGCGCCCGCGCGGTTGCGCGCAATTGCAGCACCTGCTCGCGCAATCGCAACTGCTCGCGCGGCTGCGCGATCGAGTCCGGCGCCCGTGAGATCGGAGCTTGCGGCAAAGCCCCATGCCCCGTCGACCAAGGCGCGAATGCCGTATCCGCGACTGGTGGTATCAGCGAGCGTGGCAACGATGCCGTTTCGCGCTTCAATCCGCTCGCTCCGAACGTCTTCGAAGCGGATGTCCGCGTAATCGGCGCCGCGCGCAGTTGCCGTATCGAGAGCGCGCGCGGCGAGCGAATCAAAACTCATGACCGGCGCTATTGAACAGCGTTCTCGGGGCTGCCTGCCAAAAGCACCTGAAGGTCACGAACGGAGATTGCACCTGAGGCATTTACTGCCGGACCCGGTCCCACGCGATTGATCACGTACAACGACTTGAGCGTAATCGGCTGCGGCAGCGCAGGCGGAAATCGAAAATGCACGCGCCGCCATCCATGCCAATCGACCTTTGCGATTGTGTAAAGAAAGCGTTCGTTGATCGCATTGTTGACCGCCAATCGCAGTATTTCGCCGTTACCGTCGCCGTAAACGTCGGCTTGCATACCCAATGCGCGCTCCGGTAACGGTACGGACGCGTCGATGTACGCCGCGCGTTCGGTTCCCGTGAAGTCATAATGCAATGCGGCGCAGTTTGCGCACGCGTCCTGGAGTTCGACGCTGCCGGGACCGCCGTGCGGCGCGGACGCGAACCTGGCACTCCGCAGCGCAATCGGCTGCGAATGTTCGCCCACGGTGACCGATTCACTCACCAGTCTGTCACCGAGTTGTACGCTCACGAGCGCGTTGCGCGTTCCGACGCGCACATTTCCGCGATCGTCGATTTGCGCGTCTTGCGCGCGCCACGGCAGCGCATCGGGGAGCGCAATGGAGTATCCATGTGCGTCGAACGCGCGCGCGGTCAGTTGGAGTGTATCGTGTGCGCTTTCCGCCGGATACGGAGGAAGAATCTCGCCGCGCGCAACGTCGTCGGTCACGTACACGGGGACGTCGGCGCGCAGCGCTCCGCTTTCGACTCGAATCACCGCATCTTGCGGACGCTGACCCGCGATGAACGTATCGCCGTCGATACGGCCGGCGCTTCCGGGAATCACGCTCAAGCGAACGTCACCGGAAGGCAACGTGTGATCGGCGGCATCGGTAACGGCCACGCGCAACGTCACGCTTGCGCCGGGCAGCGCGCGCACGGCTTGCGGCATCGTCGCAATCTTAGCGGGCGGTCCACGAGGGGCGTCGCTGTACACCAGCAGCGCGTCGCCGACGTGACGTTCCACTCCATCGGACGGTGAATTTTGCACGGCCGCGTCGGTATCACCGGGAAGGCGCGCAACCATCGTCGAGCTCCCGCCGCCGTCGAACTGCATACCGTTGACCACGCCGAACGCGATCATCAGCGAAGCGAGCTGCGGCTGCAGGACGCCGATGGAAAGCGCCGGTTGCCGGCCGTCGATTTCGAAAAGCAGCAGCGTGCCGTCGCGCGTCACGCCCGCGGACGTGGCGGGCATGTGCGTGAGAAATTCACCTTTGTTCGGGCCGTCGGGATCGGCGTACCATGCACCGTCCTTCACGAGCAGCGGTCCGCCGCCGAGTGCGGTGACGATGTCGCCGATATCCGGCGTTGCCGTGCCTCGTACAGTAAACGTGTCGCCGGGCTTGGGAAGCGCAAACGTGCCGTACGCTTGCGGCCCGATCGCGAGATAATAACCGGGCTGCTCCACCACGCTCGAATCGGTCATTCCGATCACGCGGTATGTTGCGAAGGGCGGCGCGCCCTCGACTAGTTGCAGCGAGTACGCGGTGACGTTGTCCGCCGGGTGAAGCTCGCCGTAATCCCGCGTGATCAGCACCGTGCCGCCGCCGGGCGGCGGCCAATCGTTGATCGTTGTCAGCGGAATCGGGCCGCTTGCGAGCTGCGCTTGCGCTGTAACGTCGAATTCCGCAAACTGCGGCGTTCCGCTTTTGTCGAAGGCGATCGCCCAGCGCTGCATCGGCATGCGCACGAGTTTCCCGTTTTCGATGAGAATGTTGAGCGGCTGATTGGTTTGATTGATGTCGAAGTAGTCGCCGTTGATTCCCGCGACAGCGCCGGTTCGGCTCGCCATCGACGAAACGGTTTCGCCCGGCGAAACGAGATGTTCGTCTGAAAGCGCCGTCCCTACGTGCACTTGCGGGTTGTGCACGTCGACGGCAAGCACATGCAGCGAAAGCGGCCCGTCCTGCGTAAGCAGTTGATATTCGCCGTAGGTTATGCCCGGCGCAACGTCGCTGATGACCGGCGCGTCCGTAATGATTTTTGGGAATGGCGGCGCGGGCTGCGGTGCGAGCGGCAAAACGCTCGCGGCCGCCAAGAGCAATGCGGCGATCACAATCTTATGTGCGCCACATTGCTACGCTGAGCGGATACCCGCCGGTGGAAAACGGCGCGCCGTTTACGCGCCGGAGCGTTCGCAGGTCGAACACGTCGACTTTGTCGGAGCTTGCGCACGGCACGAAGAGCCGTCCCTCGGCAACCCGTGGGCGCCACGGCGTATCGCACGTCCGCAGCGGCGCATGCACCGCGCGAAGCGTCTTTGCGCTGAGCACGTAAACGTCGTTTTTGGCTTCGTCCGTGACGAAGATGTGCCCATACTGCCGGTCGAGATCGATTCCGACGGGAAAGATCATGCGCTTGCTGCGCTGCGTAACGTGCGGAGCGCGTTCACGCAGGTCGATCATCGCGACGTACCCGCCGTGTCCGGGCATCGCCGGGCTCGAGTTCGATACAACGAACAGCCGCTGCGTCTTTGCGTCGAGTACGATGCCGAACGTGCGTGGAACGCTGGGGATCGTTCGAATCACGCGCATGCTTTTCGTATTTACGGCTGAGACGCTCGATCCGTTCACGTTACCGACGTAGACGACCCCGCGTTCTGCGTCGATGGCCAGCCCTTCGGCAGCATCCCCGGTTTTCACGCGAGCGATCGAGCCGTTCGGCCCGATGCGCGTCAACGCACCGGTTCCACCGATGTCGCGATTGCTCACGAACACGTCGTCGTTCATGGAATCAACCGCGACCTCGTTGCCGAGCGCCACGCCGCCTATCAGGCGCATATTCCAAGGATTTCGCGATATTGCGGCGAGCGTGTCGCCGTCAGTGTCTGGAGCGAAGATGTGTCCGCGCGAGTCGAACGCGACGTCACCCGGCGAACCTCCAATCGGCAAATAGCCGATGAGCCGGAACGTGCGCGGGTCGTGCAGCGCTACGCCGTCGCGATATGTCGCGACTGCGAGCAGCGGTTGATCGGCGGCCGGCGCCGGAACGATCCGTACGGGCTGCAGCGCAATCGCGCCGCGCGCGCCGCCGATAAGCGTTGCGCTCGTCTCCGCGGAGACCGCGGGTGCCTCATATGCATCGTCGGTCAATTGTCCCGGCCCGAGAACGGAAAACGACACGGGGCCGTCGACGCCCGATGCGCTGACGCCGATGCGGCTTCCCGAAATGAACGGACCGCTGGATACCGCGATCTTGAACGATCCGGTATACGCGACGTGGCGATGCGCCGCGGTGCCGAGCAACGCGACCGCGGCCGCGGCGGCGAGCAGCGTTCTACGTCGCATGCGCGTGAGCGCCGGCGCGTTGCAGCCCTTCGAGCACATCCGTACCCGGTGCGACGGCGGTCTGCTGCGTTTTCCCGGGATCGTACACGAAGCTCGCGGTCTCGTAATCGCCGAACGTTCCGCAGATGACGGTTCCGTCGGGGTCCACGGCGTACGCGCGATCGCGCAAAGCGTCGATGACGATAAGGTACATGCGCAGTTCCAGCGCCCGCGCTCGCGCGAACGTGACTTGCCACTGAGGATCGAACGAAGTTCGCCAGACCGCAAGGGGCGCGTCCGACATGCGGTACGCGGCCAACCCGCCGGGATCGAGCACGACGTCATCGTTGAAGGCCGCGCTTTGCGGACCGTAGAGACGTTCCGCTTGCAGGATGCGCATCATACGGTCGCGCTGCTGCTCCGGGCGAGCCGTAATCGCAATGCGCGCAGTATCTTTCGGCGCATCAATCGATACGAACGTCTGCGCCGTCGTGCGAAACGGCTTGGGTTCGTCCAGTTCGACGGCGGCGAGCAGCGTCTGCGCGCGGTCTTCCGGAGCGAGCGCGGCAATCGTTCCGTCCGCGGTGACGATCTGGCTTTTTCCGCAGTATGCGACGAAACCGAGTTCGACTCCGCACTTGTTTGCGGCGATGAACGGCACGCCGTTCTCCTTCGCGCGCACGCGCGCGAGCAGATCCGCTTGTGCGTTCTCTAAATTCTTCGGATCGCGTCCGCTGGTCACCCAAGCCGTCGGCATTACCAGCAGCTCCGCGCCTCGATCGACGAGCGTGCGCGCGATAGTGGGAATGCGTCCGTCCGCGCACACCAGCGCGCCGATTTTGCCGATAGACGTGCGCACCGGCGCAATCTGCTCAGCCGGCGCGAACCACTGACGATCGAAATCCCAAAGAAAATGTTTGTCGGCGGTTCCGGCGACGCTTCCATCGCTATCGATAACGACCGCGCTGTTGTAAACGTGTCCTTCAACTTCGCGCGCAGCGCCGATGACGATCACCGCGGTGTGCCGCCGCGCGATGTCCGCGCATCGAGAAAGTGCCGCTTCAATCTCGCGAGTGGTGTACGGTTCGTAGCCGAGCACGTATGCCGGCAGTGTGCCCTCCGGGAGCACGATGAGTTGCGCCCCGGATGCGGCGGCTTCAATGCGCTCGGCGATTCCCGGCCACGCTCGCGCGAACGACGCGCGTGTGTGCGCCGCGAGCTGAATTGCGGCAACCGATAAGCTGCGGGGGGCCATGCGTCATGGGTGTTCGGCTCGGACGCGGCCATCCTCTCGCCGCAAGCCCTCGTGCCGGCCCCGCCAAAGCAAGCTGCTAAGGTTTCGAAGCAAGCGGGTCGAAGCTCAGCTGGTGGGGGAGAGAAAGGGCCGGTGCGCTGTGCGCACTTCAGGCATTCTCTTGGTCCTGTTTGTTTGTATGCTAGCGGCCGCTGCTACGCCTGCGGTCGCCGCTCATGCTCCCGCCATCGTCCGCGTTGCCCCGGCCGACGAATATTTCGGTCGCCTCAAGATGAGCATTTTGGGCATCCGTAACCAGCTTCACGATCTCGTCCTGCGTCTGCAATATGCGCCGCAAAAAACCGACGACGTCCTGGGTTCGGCCGCGATGGTCGAAGACGCGATGCGCGACTGGGAGCACAAATATCCGGCAGATCCGTGGCTTGCGAAGAGCGTCTACGAGCTGACCGATCTCTATTTGCGCGTTCGAACTCCGAACGGCCATCAGAGCGCGACGCGCGCGCTGCGATGGCTGCTTAGCCGCTACGGCCGCACGCCGTACGGTCATTTGGCGCGCTTGCGAATCATGCCGCAGGTCGGATTACGCTAGAACGGGAGTAAGCGAACACCCGAATCGTGAAGTACGTTCCCAACAGTGAGTTCGTTTCCGGAACAGAAAGGGTTTTTGTTGAAACGCGCGTTCACATCTCTGTGTGCCGCAGCTCTTGCCTTAGGAGTTGCGGCGTCCGTCGCAGCTGCCCCGGCACCACAGCCGCAACCGAAGAAGACCCCGGCGAGCAGCAGCAAAAGCAAAACAGGACCGAAACTGTCGAAATGGCAGCAGTACATTCTCAAGCAAATGAAAGTTTCGGCGCCGGGCGACGAGTACTTCGGCCGCATGAAGATGAGCTATCTCGGCATCAATAACACCTTCCACGACGATGCCATCCGCGCGGGCGAGTACACGACCGATCCTCGTCTCATTTCATCGATCGAGTGGGCGGACGAAGCGCTCACCGCTTGGGCGAAGAAATACCCGAACGATCCGCAGCTTGCGCGCTCGTATTTCCTCGCGTTTCTGATGTACCGCAAAGTCTACACGCCGATATATCAACAGAAGGCGTGGGACTACGCGCACATCGTGATCAAAAAATGGCCGAGCAGTTATTTCGGCAAAGCGTTGACGAAAGATCTCGGAATCGGCTACACCGAGTATTATTTCGCAACGCCGGTTCCATGCACGGTGCTCGATCCGTCGGCCGTTCCGACAGGCATGTCGAAGGGCGCTCCGACGCCGACCCCTGCGGCTCTAACGTCGAGCCCGAGTCCAAGTCCGACGCCCAGCCCGCGTCCGGGTCAGCCGAAGGTTTCCATCCTTCCGGTACCGTGCATCGCTCCGAGTCCGTCTCCGTCACCGGAGATAAGCGGTTCTCCATCGCCCGGCGCAAGAAGCACGCCATCACCCGCCGCAAGCACCTCGGCATCACCATCACCTTCACCCAGTTCAAAACCTTAATTCTATGAGAAAAAATCAAAGCAGCATCAAGTTCTAGCCGATCGAGACTCATACCAAGAAAGCAATTGCGGCGAGCCAACGGCTCGCCGCTTTTGTTATTTTGTTTTGCGCTGGACTGCCTGCGCGGCACTCATGCTTCGACAAGTTCAGCATGACAAAAAAAGAGAAGAGCCTCGCATCGCTGCGAGGCTCTTTTGTTCGAGGCTCTTACGAGACTAGAACTTGATGCCCAATCCGGCGTACGGACCCGCATGGCTGAAGTTGGACGGAGCATTGAGTTTGTTCCGGCCGCTGTCGCCAAGGAATCCGAACTCGATGTAGATCGGCACGTTGGAGCCGAACGTGAACGCACCGCCGATGTCGTACTTCAGGATGTTGTACGACAGCGTGTAGGTGCTGCCCGGCGGCACGCATCCGACCGTGAGACAGCCGGTTCCGTTGCCCTTGACATTCGCGTAGTAATACGCGCTGCCGTACCACGTGAAGCCGTTCTGATTGAGATCAGGCAGCTTCTCGAGGCCGAAGCCGACGTTGTTCAGTTTCGGATAGCCGTAGTTACCCGAACGCCACATGTAGCCGACACCGATGTAGATGTGCGGATCCAGAACCTTCAGGCCCAGACGCGCATCCAGATCGTAGTCCTTGACGTCGAACGCAGGAACGAACGTCTGGAACTGCCCGCCGATGGCAGTGACGCAGCCCGGATCGCCCGCTGAGGCGTGACCGTTCAGGCCGTCGCAGATCTGGCCGAGGTTGCTCGGCGAGGTAACGGCGGTCTGCTTGTGCTGGTAGCTGTACTGACGGAAGTCGCCTTCAATCATCCACGGCAGGCCGATGGTGTCGAACATCCACGCGCCATGAATGCGGTAGGAGAAGCCACCATTGACGTTCGTGCCGGTGTTACCCGGGCTGAACTCGTTGTAGACCTTCGGTGAGATGATGTAGTCCCCAGCGACGAACGCCGTGACGGCGGGCGTCGGGACGGGGGTCGGCGCAGGCGTCGGCGGAGCCGTCGTCACCGGAACAGGAGTGCTCGGCGGCGGCGGAGGCGTCGGCGGCAGGTAGCGGACGACCACGATGCGGCGGTCCGGAACCCACTGAACGTACGCGCCCATGCCTTCAGAGATGACACGAACCGGGACGACGACGTGGCCCTGATAGATCTCCGGCGGAACGTCCAGCGGACGGGTTTCGCCGTTGATGACGACCTCAGGCTTACCAACCGTCACCTTGACGTCCGCGCCCGGCTTGGTCACGTCGACCGTCTTGGTGCCGGGATCGTACGAAACCGTCGCGCCCATCTGTTCGAACATCGAGCGCAGCGGGATGAGGATGGTGCCACCGCGGACGAGCGCGGCAAGGACGCGTCCCTGCTTCAGGTCATCCGGTTTGGCGTACACGTGGTGGTCGTTAAAGAGGATCGGGATTTGTCCGGACGGCGGGGAACCGAAGTTCGCCGGCGGGACCGCAGGAGCTGCGGGCGCCGGTGCCGCCGGGGCAGGAGACGCCATGGGCGTAGCCGCCGGAGCTGCCGACCCGGCCGGCGCAGGTGACCCTGCGGGCATGGTCGACGCTGCCGGAGCGGGCGACGCCGGAGCGCTTGCTGCCGGAGACGGGGCTGCCGTCGCTTGTGCGATCGCGTTGAGTCCAATGTTGCCATGCGATGCACTGAGCGGAGCTGCCACCGCGCTAAGCCCAAGGCCGGCTGTCATCAGCACGGCAAGGACTCCGGTGCTCAGTCGTTTCAAGAGTTATCCTCCTAGCTAGAATGAAACCTTTGCTTACCGGGCCTGCTGCTCGACAAACCAAAGGTTAATCGAGCAATACCCCCAAGCAAGTTGAGTTAATCCTTCGGGGACCGGGTTGCCCCCCCTGCAGCATAGGCCAGGCGGGCGGCCCCGTTCGCCTATAAAGGTAGCGTTAAGCGAGCTTCTCTTCAAGCTTTGCAAGGAATTTTGCGCGATCCATGATGTAGCGCTCGTGCGTACCTTCCGCGACAGCTTCTTGCTCGTCGAAGACTTGAACGGCGAAACTTATGCGCGGGCCGTCGACGAGAACGACCTCGACTTCGGTGCGTACGATGAAACCGACGGGGACTGGCCGGTGATGCTCGAGATCGATGTGGGTGCCCAGCGTGAGCTGGTCTTCCTCTAGTAAGGGTGCAACGCACGCGATCGCGGCGTCCTCGATGAGC